>JAGCZA010000077.1 GCA_017960525.1 Prevotella sp. | reverse complement strand
AGTGGACGAGGAAAACTTTGCGACGATCACCACAATGGAAGGTGCTTCTTTCGCAGGTCTTTTCGCTGGAAACACATGTGGCTTCGAGGCAAGCGGTCTGCTGCTGCCCGCCACGACGCTGAGCCAAGACTGCTATTCCGGCATGTTTGCCGGGTGCTCCCAAATGTCGGACACCCCCGTCGAGTTGCCCGCCTTAACATTGGCCCCTGGATGCTATTCCAACATGTTCGAGGGGTGCGAAATGATACCGAATGCTCCCCATCTGCCCGCCACGGAATTAGTCGATAGGTGCTATGCTTCTATGTTTTACCAATGCGGTACCCTCGAAAATGTGACCTGCTTAGCCACCACCATCAATGGCACTGACTGCACCAAAGACTGGCTCTACGAAGTGAACAATCCTGGCACGTTCACCAAGGCCAAGGGTGCATCCTGTTGGACCTGGGGTAGCGACGGTATCCCCTATGGCTGGATGGTGAACGAACTCAACCTGACATCGAACACTGTCGGCGCCGAGTGGACACTCGCCGAGATGCCCGCCTACGACGTGGAGCTAGAGGTGGAGTACTACGACGAGGTGACATTGACCGACGGCGAGGGCATCACCGCCCTGAACACCTGTGTTGGCCAGGAGAAATGGGTACACTACACCCGCTCGTTCACCAGTGGCAAGACCTCTACGGTGTGCCTGCCCTTCGCCTACAAGAAGAAGGCGGGCGACGGCTCGTTCTATGCCTTTACGAACATTGAGAAGGTGGGCAACGAATACGTAGCCACGATGACCGAACCCGGCACAACTACACTGGAGGCCAACACACCGTACCTGTATCTGCCTAACGCCACGGGCGACGTGGACTTCAGCGGTGCCTACACCATCCCCGCTGAGCTGACGGCAGGCTCTACCACGAGCAACGGCTGGACCTTCAAGGGCACATACACTGGCGAAGAGTGGGAGACGGCTCCGGCAACTCCTACCTACGGCTTCTCGGCAGGCGATGCCAACGACGGCATCAAGCAGGGCCAGTTCGTGAAGGTGGGTGACTACGTGCGCATCAAGCCCCTGCGCTGCTACCTGGAGAACGCCAGCTTCGCCGGAGCACGCGGCATGACCCGCGCTGCTGCCGAGCCGCTGCCCGAGACCGTCAAGGTACGCCTGATAAGCGCCAACGGCGAGGTGACCGGCATCGGCACAATCTCGACCAAGACGGGCGAGGGAACGATAGACAGCGGTGCCTGGTACTCGCTGGACGGCCGCCGCATCGAGGGCAAGCCCAGCACGAAGGGCGTCTATGTGAACAACGGAAAGAAAGTAATCATCAAATAAAAGGAGGACACAACTATGATAAAAAAAGATTATCAGAAGCCCACGATGAAGGTTGTTCAGCTACAGCATCGCACACATCTGTTGCAGGCCAGCGGCCCCGAAACACTGAGGGGTCACGCCAAGAGCGGTTCTGAGACGGAAGACACTTGGTACGACCTGGAGTAATAAACATTCTTACGCCCAATATCATTCGGGGACGGAGCACTTTCGTATGCTTCGTCCCCGAATTTTTTACATCAAATCCAGTATATCCCTAAAGAAAGCCTCGACAGTCCGTTGCATTAATGGCTCGTCATCTAAAAACTATCCGCATAAGCAATAATAACGCCCCCAAAATCTGCACTTTCTCATCCATTTTGTGCTTTCATAAAGTTAAAAGTGTTAAATCTTTAACTTTTTTGTTGTTCATAGAATCTATGGTTTCACTTTTCTACCGTTTAACACGTAATTTATTGATATAAAATGAAATACAAATACTGGATGTGTAGTAGCCTGACTTCCATCATAATCCCAAGCAGTGTGACGAATATTGGGGTCTCTGCTTTCCAAGGATGCAACGCTCTATCCTCTATTACGATAGGGGGTGGTGTGGACAAAATCTATGGCAAGGCTTTCTCGAAATGCTCAGAGTTGAGGGACGTGTATTGTCTTGCTGATAATTTAGCTGATGAAAGCTGGAGAGAGGGTTTATGGTCAAGTTCTGATGCTTTCGAGGAGTCATACGTAGAATACGCTACTTTGCACGTTCCTGCTTCAGTTATCAATGCCTACAAGACAATGGAGCCTTGGAGTGGATTTGGTTCAATTGTGGCTTTAGACGAGACGCAGATGCCCAAGTGCGCCATGCCCGCCATCACCTTCGTGAATGGCGAACTGCGGTTCAGCTGCGAGACGGAAGGCGTGGAGTTTGTCTCTGAAGTGACAGTGGGCGATGCGAAGAAATATTACGGCAATAGGGTGATGATTGACGGCACCTACACCGTCAGCGTCTATGCCACCAAAGAGGGCTACGAAAACAGCGACGTGGCCACAATGAACTTCACTCCAGGAGGCGGTAAGACTGGCGACCTGAACAAAGACGGGAAGGTGGACATTAGCGACATCTTCACCATCATCAAGATATTGGCGGGGAAGTGACCACAGCCTCGTAAGCACCAATTACAGACATGCATGATGAGGAGCAAACTTACACGAATGATGGGCACGGCACTGCTGTGCCTGACGACTTTATCGACTATGGGAACGACTAAGACTGTGCGACTGCGCATTGTGGAGACGAGTGATGTGCACGGCTGCTTCTTCCCCTACGACTATGTGGAGAAGCGTCCGCTGAAGGGCACGCTGGCGCGTGTGAGCACCTATGTGCAGAGATTACGCGGGCAGTATGGCAAGAACCTGTTGCTCTTGGAGAACGGCGACATCCTGCATGCTGCGGCATACGTCATCCTACTGGATGTAAAGCAGAGACTGTTCAGTAAAACAGAGATGGCCAATGTCACCATACAGACATTCAGGCAGAAGCTTATACTGATGCCGGTGAAGATTACCGAGATGAAAACCAAAATCAAATTGGAATACCAGAGGGATAACCCGATGAGATATAAATTACGAAGAGCATTGGCGTTTATGTAATATGCCAGATTTTCAGGACAAACTAAAATGCAGCGAAGGTTGCAGCATACCGGCATGCCACAACACGAAGACTGAGGACGATGAAAGCGGAATTTGAGTAATAAAAAAAGAGAATTGTTGACTTCAAACAACTAATATGCCTGCTTTTTGTTCCCAAAGTGGAAATATCTTATTCCCTGCGTGGGGAACATTTAACAACTATGAATAATTCAGGCTAGAGAATTTGGGAGAAAGAACGGTTCTTTTTCAAAGAGAGGTCGTATGTGCCTGTGAGTCTGGACGGCAGTTTTGAAGCCTTGGAAAGTTGAATTAAAATTAAGGTATGTTCTATAAATTGAAAATCTAACAAATAGTCACGAAAAAGGGCGGAAGAGCATCGATTTCCTACGCCGTCAGGCCAGTGTACTTTGCAATCTGTTCTATGAGTTTGCCGTCGGTGTCAGGTGTTTACAAATCCGTCAAATCCGCGAAATCCGTTGTCAAGATAATTCAGAGACAAACCGCCTAGTGGCGGTATGGGCTGGCACGGGGCCTGCCCCTACACTGGGGATTTGCCAATTCTCAGAGGGTATGGGAGTTAGCGAAAGTTGTATTATTACACCTATAAGTTGAGTTAATAATTGTTCAAGAGTGAGATACTTCTAAAATATTTTAGTTATATTTGCACGCCTAACGGCTAATGATGAATGATGAGTAACTGCGCAAAGAGTATGATCAGTATTGCTACGGTTCTCCACTTTTTGGTGGACGGTCTTTGCGTGTGTGCTCTGTATCTAATGGTGGGGACTGTTGACGGGGCTGACCTGCTGCCCCTGTTTCTTACCTATAATATATTGGCATTTATGACCCAGCCACTGACAGGATGGTGGATTGACCGCTGTAAATGTAAGCATGCGGCACTGCTTGTTGCCATCGGATTTCTGGCTTTGGCGGTGGCCTTTCAAGTGGCAGTTGCTTCCTGGTGGCAGTTCTCGCCGTTCCAAATCATTATTTCCGCTTTCCTGCTGGGTATGGGAAATTCCTTCTTCCATGTATGGGGCGGCAAATTGACTGCTCTTGTGACTGGTAACGATATGAGAGGTCTGGGCATTTTTGTCTCGTCAGGAGTTTTGGGGCTGACCATTGGGGTTCTCTATGCCTCTTGGTGGCTGTTGGCAGGTCTGTTGCTGCTTCTCACAATCTTGGGAGCCATCGTGTTGCATCTTCCAGTGGCTTTTGCCGAAGGTTCTGTCACAGATCTCAGGCCCCTACCCTCTCCTGGGAGAAAGGCGATTGTTTGGCTGCTTGCCATTCTCGTATTTGTCTTGCTGAGGTCGTTTGTGGGCGAGGTCGTTTCTGTGGGGGTGGAGAAGTCTTCTGCTGTCCTGCTGTTGCTGGCAGTCACGGCGATGATTGGAAAGGCTGGTGGCGGATGGCTTGCACGCTGGTGCGGCATCGGCCGTGCCATTGTGGCCTGTCTGGGCGTTACGGCGGCCTGCCTGATGTTTAGAGACGCCGACCGTGTTCCGTTGCTGCCAGTACTGTTAGGGGTGTTTGCCATCAATTGCACGATGCCTATGACGCTGCATCTTGCTAATCGGTCATTGCCTCTGCGCGAAGGCCTCGCTTTCGGACTGCTGGCGGCGGTATTGATTCCTGGCAATATGCTGGCTACCGGCCTGCAATTGTCCTCTGACCATATTTTTATGTTGTCGGCCCTTCTGCTCACCATCGCTGTGGAAGTGGGAATGTTGATGCTGATGGGTGAAAAACGGAAGGATGTGCTCATTGGAGCCGTCGCCGTCAATATACTGACCAACGTGCCGTTGAACTATTTCCTGCTGACGTATGGAAACAGCATGGAGCGACTTATCACGGGTGAACTGCTGGTACTGGTCGCAGAGGCGCTATGGTACTTCTGCTTTGTCCGTCAATGGCGGAAGGCAGCCATTTACAGTTTGCTTTGCAACGCCACGAGTTTTCTCGTCGGCATTCTGATACAAATCATTATTATTTATTCACTTTAACTCTTTAAACTATGATACCTAATTCACCTGATGTTGCCCCTTGGCCCTCTCCAAAAGAACGGGAACAGGCAATGAAGCAACAAGCCAAGGAACAGAAAAAAGCAGAGAAAGAGAAAGAAGCCCAGAAGGCTAAGAAGAAAGCCGAAAAAGCAAAGAAGAAAGCCGAGAAAAAATTGCAGAAAGAGCAGAAAAAACTCCAAAAGGACTCTGCCAAGGACTTGTCTTCCGCCTCAGTTAGCACGGTGACAACCATTGATGCTCCACCATCCGCCCCTGCCGCCGAGGCTACCTATGCATCTTTGCCGTCAGGAGTCGTCTTGACCGTCTGTGCATCTCTTCTGATTTGCATTGGCTTGGCGTGCACATACCGCAACCGTCGTTCAACAGAATAGGAACAAGGACGAAGTCGGAATCTTTATGGCGGTTTTTCGTTGCAATTGTTAGTCGCCAACTCTTTCCACGATGAAGTCACAGGCCGAGAACCAGTCGCTGCACTCGCCGTATTTCTGGACGATGTCGCTATCGAGGGTGACGCCATAGGTCAGGGAATCGTTGCGAATACCATCTGGCACGATGATGTCGTCGAGGTAGATACGGTTCCATCCATAACCCTGTCCGCCGTGGGCCGAGGCTTTGTTAAGGTCGAGGGCCAGGACACCCTGGTGGGCGTTGGCACCCTTAGAGAAGCGGTTGAGTGCGGAAAACCACACGTTGCCGCCCGTGTCGCCGTCAACGGGAATCTCCCGTTGCGTAGTTTTGTCGCCAACTTGTGCAAAGACAACCAAGCCTGAGTGGCCGCTGTTGGTCTTCTTGGCACGTACAACAGCAGAGATGCGATAGTGCCCTGGACGCAGGTTCTCGAGGGTGTTCTCGATGCGGATGCCATTTGCGTAGTTTTCGCTCTTCACATGGAGGTAGCCCGTCTGCTGGTCGGCACTATAGTGCTCGCCACGAGCAGTAAAGATATCCTCGTGCTTGTATTCCACAGGCTGGTGGGTGAGTTTCCAGTGGTTGCGGTTCAGGTAGTCCTGGTCGTTGTCGCTCAGACTGTCAATCTCGGCGGTCTTGTTGCGCAGTGCTTCGATCCAAATCTGGGCACCCTTGACTTGCTTCTTCAGGTCGTCGGGCAGATTTTTGGCAAGGTTATGGGTCATATCCATCAACTCCTCAACGTGACGCCTTGACAGTTGGAAAGGATAACTATCGACTTCTTTGTTGAGCGTGTGGCAGATGGCTTTCTGCTCTGTGGCAGTGGCAGTACTGCCCATTTCCGTCATGAGCGCCACCTTGGCACAAAGGGCTTCATAACTGGTTTTGAGGTTGAGCGGTTCGAGGTTGTCGTAGAGATTCTGTACCATTGTGGCGTATTTGTACTGGAACACCTCGGCCAGCGTGTCGGTGTCGAGAGTTTTAGCACGCTCGGGCTCCTTTGTACGTATATCAAACAGTATGTTTTGCGCTACGCTGAGAGCCACGTTGCTGCGGTCAAGGTATTCATCGGGGTCGTAGGACTTGACCTGCGGGGTCTTTAGTTTCGGACAATGGAACTCGTACATAATGCCGCTCGTGGCATAGTACTTGTGTTTCGTGTCTCCAGTATTTTCCTCCTCTTCGCTACGCCACATGAGCAGATAGGTGGAACGGAAGCCGTCGGCGTCCTTAAAGCCGATAATACGTACGTTCATAATGGGGTGAAGTTGGAGTGGGAAGACATCCCCATATTCGCCAAAGGCGATACTGACGCCTGGAAAGACGGCCTGCTCGTCACCCGCCACATAACTGTAATAACTGGAGGCGTAAGGCGAATGCTTGTCGTAGGCGTCAAGGATTTGGCGTAGAGGCAGGTTGGGGTCATCGGGTACATTGTGGAACTCAAAACTGTGACCATCAAGATAGAGCGGGCCTATGGCTGCTGTGACGTTCGACTTGCTCTTTGAAAGTACCACATTAATCTTGTTCTTAGGCACAAGGCCACCGCCGTCAAGGGCCGTCCAGAACACATTGGCGCTGTCGCCTTTCTCCGCCTTCCATTTGGCTGTGACGTCCTTTGGAAACTTACCGTTGAGCGTTTCGACGAAGGCTTTATATATGGCCTGTGCATGCTTGTTCTCCTGAGCGTGGAGATAGGTTGTGCTGATGGGCATCAGCAGGAATACTATGGTAATAATAAGTTGTTTCATAATTCTAAATAAATATAATTAGTTTAATTCGTGAAATTCGTGGTCAAAAACTAATATAGTTCGCGGTACTGTCTTTCTGGAATTCGTTCATCGCCTGCTCCACCTGCTTGCCAACGATGCGGTTCACCATCTGTTGTAGGCGGACATCGGCGGCGATGAGCCTCTCCACCTGTGCCGAACTGACGCTGTCGTCAAGTTTTTCCATTTCAGCCTCGAGGCGGGCGATGCAGTCGGCCAGGCTCTCGGCTGCTGGAGCGTCGGTTTCTTCAGGCATAGGCTCTACGGCCTGGGGCTGGGGCGCTTGGCGTTTGACTGTTGTGGGCTTTGTGGGAGGCGCAGGTGCAACCTGAGCCACAAGCGGCTGTTCTGCAGTCTCTGAGGGGCTGATGACACGGGGCTGGGACTGGGTGCTGTCTGCGGTAATGGTATGCTGTGCCGCCAGTGGTGACTGCTCTGTGGCGTTTTTCCCCAAATGGAACACCAGTAGCAGGGCAATACTTGCCGCAACACCTGCCACAAGCCATCTCAGAGCAATAATCTTAGGCTTCTCCCTGACTGCCTTGGGAAGCATCTGGATATTCCCATTGTCTGTATCATTAGGCAGTGTGGATGTATCAGCCTCAGGCTCAACATCTACTTGTCCGCTGTCGAAGAGTGCGAACATCTCCTTATAATCCGCCCACTTTTCATCGACCTCATGGGTGCGGAAGTACTGTGCCAGCATCTGCTCTTCGGCCACGTTGGTTTCACCAGCCATAAACTTGCTGAGCAATTGTGCTATTTCCTGTTTGTCGTAGTTTCTTATCATTGTTGGTTCCTCCTTTTTAGTTTGTTAAGCAATTCGTTTCGGGCTCGTGAGAGTAGTGTTGAGACCGATGTCTGTTGGATGCCTAATATGTCGGCTATTTCACCCAGTTCGCGGTGCTCCAACTGGCGCATCCTCAAAACGATGCCCGATGTGGAAGGCAAAGCATCTATCTGTTTGTAGAGCCACCGTTCCAGTTCTGCGTATTCCAGTCGGTCGTGAAGCGTGTCTTCATCGATAAGCGGCATCGTACCTGCAACCTCCGTATGTTGGCGAGTCGTGCGCCATTTGTCTATGCACACGCACTTAGTGGTGATGGCAACAGAAGCCTTCAGGTGTGCCGCATCGTTAATCTGCTCATGCAGGCTCCAAAGCCGGAGCATCACGTCTTGCGCTATGTCTTCAGCATCGTCCTGTGCAAAGCCGAAGCGTTGGGCTATTGATACGGCCCTTGCCCGCGTCTCATTTGCCTTATATGTAAACTCTTTTTGTGTCATTACACCTATATAACGAAGAACTCCTTGCAAATTAAACAAGAAGTCGCATCTTTTTTGCTTTTTTTAAGAACCGAAGCGATTTGCCTTTATTTTAGGCCGAATTGCGTTAATCTTCCAAAATCCCTCGCTTATTACAACCTTTTTCTGTAACTTTGTAAGAATTCGTAGGATTTCTTTATATAAAGGCAGTCTGGGGAATTGAGGAAAAACTGGGTTACGAATTGGATACCGTACTCAATTCCACGTTATGCTATAAATTGCTCAATGCGTTCGGCTTTGCCGCTTCGCTTGTCGAAGAACACCCGAAGATGGGTCACCAGCCGTTTTATGACTCACCTTCGGGTGCAAAGGTAATCATTTCTTCTGAATAACCAAAAACAATCAGCACAATTTTTCTATTTCCAAATCGGTTCCTTGTGCCAATCGCCTGTGAACCCGTACTTGTAAATGGGAATGGTTGTGCTTTTGTCTATCAGTGAGAGCAGCTTCTCCTTAATCTGGTTTTCCGGATAAACGGCATTGCAGAGATAGAGCATGGCAGTAACTACCCCATAAGGTTTCTTCTTCTGGATGTCAGTTAGTGGGTTCAACAGCCATTTATCACGATGGCCTTTAGGATTGGTAATCTGCTTAGCAAGACTACGGTTCCAAAGACGAGAGTGATGGGCTATGATATTACGCAATACTGATATAGCCTCCAGCCAACTGGACAACTCCTTTGCAGAATAGAGTCCAAAGTCATTGGCTATCGCGGCACGCTCAGGCAACTGGCTCTTTAAGTTCTTGTACATCTTGGAGAGTGTGCCAAAGGTAGCGCTCTCGAATATCATCCATGCATCAGGGTTATCACCTGACATCGACTCCCAATCCCAATTCGAATGCTCAGCAATATACTCCTTGGCAAACGGCTCTGTACTTCGGTCGAACTCATATTTTAGATCAAGCACGAAGTCTTCGTAATAATCAGAACGCTCAAAAAGAGATTCGTCCAAGTACCAAAGTCCACTATCCTTAGCCTGTGATAGATGGTTGATGATCTTCGCCCTCAGTGCTACCTCTATAATCTCAATGGCATCAAAAAGAATCAGACGGAGGCTGCGGTCAAAGTTGTATCGAGCAATCACATCGACAAAAGAAGCATCTTCAAGGAAGTCATGCTCAGTTTCTTCGTCAATCATATCTGTCCAATAGTATTTCAAACGAAAGTAGCTGATATGCGACAGGCATTCCTTCGCATACCCTTCACTACTGAACTGCATTCCTCTTGAACGGAGCAGACGGATTTGTTCTTCTATCGTGCGTGGCTTCTGATTACTCATTGCTATCTAAAAAAGGTGACCCGCCAGCAGATCTACGGGATGCCGACGGGTTCTGTTATCGTTTGATTCGGACACTTTATCCGAGAATCTTCTTCATTTCGGGTGCAAAAATAATGCTTTTTTGTTAATTCTGCAACTTTTTATGAATTTTTTTTTGCAAAAATGAATCCGATTAAAAAAAATTGTGTAATTTTGCAAACGACCAGACCGGTTCGAACTGTTGAAGGCCAACAACGGCTGATAATTGTGAGGACAGGACGGGTCAAACAAACATTGATGGAATCTGGAGGCTGAGAATACCATTTGTTAGGACAGCCAAAGGGAAAGGACGTTTTCTGAACGTTACCTGTCTGTGTGTTCAAACTTCGCAACTTTGAATCTTCTCACAGCGGTAATGCAACGAAGCGTTCGCGTGGGTGTATTATATCCCGGTCGCTGAGCCGCTATCATTGTATCTTGATGGTTAATGTCTGCGCCGAACTTATATAATATCACTCGGCGTGGGCTGGCTTGCGTTGCTTATCCTTGAGAAGGGGCAATGCGAAGGCCTGAACACGGGGATAGGCGCGGAGGAACAAACTCCCACGTCTTTTTTATTTCCAAACTAAAATGAAGTATTAACGCCGAATTAGGGGGCTATAGGCACAAATTTTAAACCTATTACAATTATGCTATTTACTATCATTTTAGTAGCTCTCGTAGCTCTTTGGGTTTGGTGGAAGAAGACTCACTACAATGATTCACCTTGGGTGAAGAACCGCATCAAGAATCGTACTGAAGATCAGCAGACAGTGATTCGCTATTTTTGCAATGAACCTTCCTGTCTGAGCAAGAAACCTATAACAGACGGTGAGTATGAAGAAATGGTAAGCAATTTCCTTGCGTCAAATGATTTCAAGAAAAAAGCTCTCGGTAAAATCGGTTTGGACGAAGATCAGGTTAATGAGATTGAACCTATTCATTTTGAAGGATATCGCTTTGACAAGGATTCTTTAAGTAAGCAGGGTGAAGACGGGAAGTGGCGCTCTTCAAAGTATCAAGTTTCCTGGCTGTTTTTCAGTGATACTCAAGTTTATGTATATCAGAACACGTTCTTTATGGATCAAGATGGTCGTAAAGAGGCAACAGAAGAATACTTCTACAGAGATATTACAAACTTCTCAACCTCAAGTGATACGACTGAGACAGCCACTTATGATAAGAATGCAGGAAAGGATGTATTAGTAAATGTTGATGCAAATCGTTTTGCTATTACAGTTCCTGGTGATAAGTTCTATTGTTCGTTAGAGCAAAATGACTATACTGAGCGAGCAATCCAAGGCATGAAGGCCAAGCTGAGAGAGAAGAAGAGCTAAAGCAGTCATGGAAGGCTCAGCAGCAAGAATGGACCTGCGGACGGACGCTGACAGCATACGCTATTACTGTAGACATCATGAATTGAATCGACCACATGTCAATTGGCTTCTCATTGTCTCAGTAATCATTGCATTTGAATTGCTCATATACGTTTGTTTTGTCTGGTTGCCACTGTCTATAGGCTCATTCTTGCTTCTTGCTGAGGCGGCGCATATCATTGCGTTTTTCATTTTCGGGCGAATAATACTCCAGTTGATGGTCAAAATCTATCAACGATATGCGCCAGAATCCCTGAGACGACAATGCTCATGCCAACCGACATGCTCAGAGTACGCCTTATTGGCATTACAGAAGTATATTTGGCCAAAGGCTCTCATGCTCATCATCAGGCGCGTGGCATATACATGTCAGGAGCCTGGATATAAGATAGACTATCCATAACTACATTCCACACTTAAAACAATATGGGATTTTTCAACAAATTACGATCAGACGGAGAGACTTTCGACGGACAAGGCAATGAACGGCGTGGCTTAGTCGATGTCATCCAGTATAATGGTGCGCCAGATGAATTAGTATGGAAGTTTCCGTACAACAACCTTTCGACAGGAGCACAACTTATAGTAAACAAAAGTCAGGAAGCCATCTTTGTAAAGGGTGGAGCCGTTTGCGATGTCTTTGGCGAAGGTACGCATACCATATCTGCCAAGAACCTGCCACTGCTGGAGAAAATCATCAATCTTCCCTTTGGTGGACGCACTCCATTCACAGCAGAAGTTTGGTATGTAAACAAGGTAATACGCCGTGGTCTGAAGTTTGGCACTCCCCAACCTATCCGAGTTTCTGATCCAAGATATTCTGGCGTTGACATTCCTGTCAGGGCTCATGGTGATTACAGCATCAGGGTGAAAGATTGTCAGATGCTACTTAATGAGTTTGTAGGCACTCAGCATCTGTTTACCACCGATGAATTTGTGAAGCAGTTCGCCACGATGGTAGTTCAGGAACTCAACAAGAACCTGAAACGCTATGCCCGTGAACAAAACATATCTACCCTCGACTTTCCTGAATATGCCCCGGAGATAGCCGACTTTATCAAAGATACACTGATGGGAAAGTTTGATCTTTATGGCATAGAACTTGTTGACTTCCAATTTGCACACGTTGGTCCCAATGAGGACGACCCTGTTGTGAAAGGTCTTATCGACAATCGTCTCGAATCGCTCAAGGAAGCTGAACGCCGCAAGATACAAGGATTCAACTACCAACAAGAGCGTCAGTTTGACATTCTCGAAACAGCAGCTGGCAACGAAGGTAACGCTGGCAACCTCATGGGAGCAGGTATCGGCTTGGGCATGGGTGTAGGCATGGGCAATATCTTTGGAACACAGATGCAGCAGGTGGGACAGCCTATGGCCAATCCCCAGCCTGTGGCACCGCCACCTCCCGTAATATTCTCCCCCTATCATGTCTTCATTAACGGCTCTCAACAAGGACCTTTCGATGCTAACACATTGAAGAGCCTTGTGGACTCGAATGTAATGAATCGCGATACGCTTGTATGGAAACAGGGTATGGCACAGTGGGGAAAGGCTGGCGACCAACCAGACCTGCAACAATTCTTTGCCCCTGCAACGCCTCCCCCTCCACCAGTTCCTCCTATGCCATAATGCAGAAGAACTATGAAAACCGTAAATAAGTACATCCTGACCTCATGCGTGTTCTGCTATTTTGTGGGCATCTATCTGATTGCTGCAAAAATGGGCATTATGCGACTTGTCAGTCGCTATGGACTGAGTCGGGCACTTGACGAATGGCCAGCCGACTTCCCATCGTTGAACCTCGTCTATATATGTCTGGCTGTTTACACTGTATTCTTCGCCATCATTACTTATGTTATATATAGGAATATAGATAGTCATGGTAAGGATATGGATGTGCTCCAGCAAAAAGCCTCTACAATCCACAATTATTCAGAGGGATTAGCTCTCGTCGTTTCCCGCTACAACAGGATATGTCGCGAGAAGAATATCTCCAACAAAATGCAGAGTCAGAAACTGCAATTGCTGGGAAAGCAGGTTTCCTCATTACCCGCATCTGTCTTGAATAACAGTAATGCGGGCAGTAAGATTGCTCGGATAGTAAGTGAACTTGATGATGCGGTTACAAATATGGAGACTACGGCAGAAAGCGACGTTGTAGCCAACAACATTCAATTCAGCAATCTCGTTGAGCGCGCCATAGAAGACGTACAGAGACTGAAAACCAATAGTGTCACTATCAAATAAGAGTTTATGGAAATTATATCATTGAAATGCCCCAGTTGTGGAGCGAGTATCACCACTCAGACCAAACAATGCGAATATTGCCAAAGCGACATTCTAGTCAAATCGTTCAAGAATCTCGCCGCTATGCCAACGCCGCAAGTCAATAAATACATGGCAAGTTATCGCTCTGCCGCAGCAGAACATCCTGACAGCAAAGACCTCAACACTTCCGTTGGCCTATGCTTCCTCAGATTGAAGAAATACGACCAGGCTACTGATTTTTTTGTAAAAGCACAAGCAGACAATTTTGATGATGCTACACCATTTTTCTATGCTGCTGTTGCAAGACTCCAAGGTAAAAAGCCTTTCATGCACAATCGACAGGAAATAGACAAGATGATGGAGGACATACAGGCGGCTATGGATATTGAACCGAGTGCAGAACAATATTATTTCATGTCGTATATTAAGCGCGACTATTTCAAGCGGAAGTACCTCAATACAACGCCGACATGGGAAGAGTATATGCAAGAGGCCGTTGATAATGGGCTGACAGTTGCCGATGTGGAAGAGTTCCATGCAATGACAGGAACGCCAGTAGACATTGAACTATAATGTGTAAATTACAGCCTATTAACATACCACCCTTTGGGTGGTTTTTTATTGCTTTTTTTCCATCAGAGAAAAAACTTGTTATTGACTAAAATGATATATGCTCTATCTTATGACATAGTAAGATGGAAAATTACTCTTGCTTGCTTAGAATGCCACAACAGGGGTAGCCTACTACCCCTTTATGGCCCCAATGCCGCAATGGGAGTTGCCGCACACCAAGGTTGAGCAAGCTCAGCGGACAGTAGGTTTATAAGTTGTTCAAACGTTAAAAACCAAGAACTATTTTTCGACGGGGTACCATTCGAATATATTGATGTACCTTTGCCCGCAGATTCACAAAAACTAAATTAGACTATGGAGGTTATATCAATAGAGCGCAGTACTTACGAGGAACTGCTGACGAGCTTCAACAGCTTCGTCAATCAGATGAAAGTAATGGCTGGTAGAGGAACAGACAAACGTCTTGGTGAATGGCTTGACAACTAGGACGTATGCCAGATACTGAACATCAGCCCAAGAACATTGCAGACGCTCCGCCAAAACGGAACGTTAGCTTATTCTCAAATCGAGCATAAGGTCTATTACAAGCCAGAGGACGTTGAGCGTATCATTCCACTTGTTGAGGACAAAAGGAAGGAGGCGTGGAAGGGAGGTGGTATATGAACGAACTGATAATGCCTCATAACGCTGGTGTCAAACGAGTGCTGGAGAGTATGAAAGAGGTGCTTGCATTGTACAAGAATGTCACAGGCAACTATCGCCCTTTACTTGACGGTGAGCGATACCTGACAGACAGAGAGGTGGCCAGTATTCTAAAAGTCTGCAGACGAACTTTACAGGAATATCGCAATGATGGCATGCTACCTTATATTTTATTAGGTGGCAAGGTTCTCTATCGTGAAAGTGACTTAGAGAGAGTTTTGGAAAGTTTCTATCATCCTGCATATAAACGATAGGGAAAAAGAAAAGAGCCGTCAGTGGTTCGTGTGCTGAGGGAATATAACGCAGAAAGACGGATGACAGACTTCGCTAATCATTCGTCTTTCTGCTTTGAATTTTTTGTGAATCGTTAATCGTTATGCTTTCTTGATGTCTTTGAATGAAGCGTTGAGCTTATTGCCAAGCATTGTCAGGTCGTTGTCAAGTTTCTGACTCGTAATTTTCGCATAAATCTGGGTAGTCACAATGTTGGTGTGTCCCAATACGCGGCTTACACTCTCGATAGGCATGCCCTTTGAAAGCGCCAAGGTTGCGAATGAGTGCCGTCCACAATGGCAGGATATGGCTTTCTCTATGCCGCAAACTGTCATCACTGTTTTCAACTTCTTGCACATCGACCAGTAGTTCATCTTGCCAAACACCAGCTTTGTCTTCCTGCAGGTGCTTGTAGCGGCCGATAATCTGCAAGGGGACGTCCATCAGCTTCACCTGGAAGGGGATATTCGTCTTGTGACGCTTGCTGATAATCCACTTGTCGCCGTTGATGTCCACGATGTTGTCCGTCGTCAGGTTCTTCACGTCGATGAACGAAAGGGCGGTGAAGCAAACAAAGACGAAGATGTCACGAACGAAGGCAAGATTGTCATCCTCGAACTCATGGGTTACGACAGTCTTCAGTTCTTCCTCAGTCAAGAACTCTCTTTCCTTGCAGTTGGGGCTGATGTGGAATTGGGCAAACGGGTTACGGGGAATCTTTCCGTTGTAGTGCGCCCTCAATACAACACCTTTCAGCCACATGCATCGCTGCCAGATTGTGCCATTAGCCAATCCTCGGCCTGTACTGAGATAGGCAGCGAAGTCCTTGATAAACTCTGGTGTCAGTTCCAGCATCGACATATCCGTACGACGATAATGTGACTGGATAAACTCTGCCACATCCTTCCTTGAACGCTTCATAGCCCAAAGTGTACTTGCCGACCTATCCTTGCCCACACGTTTTTTCTGGTTGGCAATGTCCTTGTCGAAAGCACTCAGCAGCGTTTCGTACTCACTACCAAAACCCTGATAGGAGTTGCGCACCATCTCTGCCGTCACGAAAGCCTCACGATCCGAAAGGTGCTGATAGTGCTTGATGATCTGCGCCTTGATGTTATCCAGTTCGCGGTTAATCTGCAATGCCTCCTTACTACGGCCCTTGGCACAATTGCCCTTTACGTCCCACATATCAAGCGGAATCGTCTTCTTGCAACTGAACTGCGACTGAGTCCCGTTAATCGTAACCCTGCCCATCACAGGCACCACACCGTTCTTCTCCTTACTCTTGTTCACATAGAACAGAATGTTAAAAGTACTTCTCATGTTTCTTACTCCTTTTTTATTTTGGCTGCAAAACTACTATTTCTTTTGGCATCCATCGTTATGCAAAATATAGCAGTTTGCGGAATAAGAAACGGGCGGTGAGAGGTGCGCTATTTTGCCCCAATTTGCTTAGTCGAAAAACCAGTATTAGAACCCTGTTTTCAGGTTACGAATTAGAAACCTAACTCCTTCACTAATCCTCCCCAATTTGCTTTTTGCCCCAAGTTAAACTTCCCTGTTCTTCCCCGTCTTGCCTTTATTTCAGGCCGAATTGCGTTAATCTTCCAAAATCGCTTCGTTACAACAACTTTTTTCTGTAACTTTGCAGCGTTCAATTTAAAGACCGATAACCTTGAACGTAGAAAGCATTGTAGACATTATTGAGGCAAAGCCTAATCTCAGCACTGCCCTCGGTATGGAATTTATCTCCACACCAGAGGATGACACTTGTATGGCCCGTATGAAAGTGGACGAGCGCAACCGCCAGCCTTTCGGGTTTCTCAGCGGAGGCGCATCGCTGGCCTTGGCTGAAAATGTGGCGGGCGTTGGCTCTTCGGCACTTTGCCCCGGCTGCGCCTGCGTGGGCATCGAAGTGAGCGGCAGCCATGTGAAAGCCGTCAGCGAGGGCGACACCGTGACAGCATACGCACATTTGGAGCACAAAGGAAGTACCCTGCACGTCTGGGAAGTACACATAAAAGACACTGTGGGCGACCTGATTTCTACCGTCCGAGTCACTAACTATATCATCAAGCAGAAATGAGCAGTTTTGCGCTTTATCGCCTGCCATTGCAACAGCAAGCCGTATTGATAGAGCAGACCGAAGGCGAGCCGCTTGAACTGATGGCGTGCCAGGAACTGAACGGCCATCAAGGCTTTGTCGTGTCGCCTTTCGTCGCCAATGCCAATCTCCCTATCCTGCTCATCCGTCCCGACCATAAGACAATCATGAGTATAGAGGATATTGGCGAAGCAACGATAACAATTCCAGAAAACCAAGAGGCGTCTGGCTCACAGGCAATTATCAGCCATCATCTGTCAACGGACAACTACCGGCACGACTTTGCCCTGTTCCATAGTCATCTTGTCAAAGGCGATTTCCAGAAAATAGTGCTCTCACGCTGTGAGGAACTGCCACGCGACAACAGCCTCAAGCCGCTGCAGTTGTTCTGCAACGCCTGCCGGCGATACCCCAGACTTTTTATTGCGCTCGTCTATACCCCAAAGAGCGGACTATGGCTCACAGCCACGCCAGAGGTACTGCTTGAAAGTGATGGACCCAAGTGGCGCACCATAGCCCTGGCCGGAACCATGCGGGCCAACGGACAGGAAGAAGTGCAGTGGAGCACAAAAAACAGGAATGAACAACAAATCGTGGCCAAATACATCAAGAACTGCCTGAAGCAATTGGCTACTGACATTGACGAAGAAGGGCCACGGACGGTCAGTGCCGCCAATCTGCTCCATCTGCGTACCGACTTCACTTTTAATTTGGGAAAAAGCAACAAAGTGGGTGACCTATTACAGGCCCTCCACCCTACCCCAGCCGTCTGCGGATTGCCAAAGCAGGAGGCACTACAGTTCATCGTGGCCAATGAACACACACCAAGACTGTACTATAGCGGATTCATGGGTCCGCTTTCTTTAGACCACACCACCCATCTCTTCGTATCATTGCGCTGCATGCAAATCACAGCCAACCACTACCGACTCTACGCCGGCGGAGGACTGCTCCCAGAAAGCAACGAAGACCAAGAATGGATGGAAACAGAAGCAAAGTTGGACACGATGCGCCAATGCCTCTGCCAGTAGACACACCCCCCCGAGTCAGTTTGTAGTTCAAGGATTCCCATACAATACAAGGAAAGCCCTCCCACCATTGCTGGTGAAAGGGCTTCCAGAAAGAAGGCGGCCTCCTACTCTCCCGCATTGCATTGCAGTACCATCGGCGCAGGCGGGCTTAACTTCTCTGTTCGGAATGGGAAGAGGTGGGACCCCGCCGCAATAACCACCTGATAAGGGGGTTGACATCTGT
>JAGCZA010000076.1 GCA_017960525.1 Prevotella sp. | reverse complement strand
GGATGCTGCTCGTAGAGCCAAATCCATTCTATCTTTTGCTGGAAGAAGCAGAAGTAACAGCCAGAGCGACTACGGCAGTAGGTACCCGTCTGACCATCCACCTCGAAGGGTATCTCTTCGTAATAGGCAGGGACACCAACTCCGCTTTCGCGCAACAAGTGGAAGATATCCTCCTTTACCAGCACATCAGTATTGTCAAGCAAGGGGAACGAGTCAAGTTTGCCCACTGGATAATCGGTGGTTTTCAGGAACTCGAACACGGCAAGATTGAACAGTTTGATGTCGTAGTCCAGCAGGGCATTCATCTTCTTCGAGTAATAGAACTGCTTGGTGATGGGACGCTTTACGGTGTCCAGAATCTCGTCACGCAAGAATCCGTCAGGGCAAAGCCGCTCGTAGATGGCTACAATCTGATCAAGATTCTCCTGATGCAGGAACTTGTTGATGACATCGATACTCCAAATGTTCTTGCGGAATGGGAAAATGGCCTGAATATTGGGCTTCGATGATATATAGCCGTCGCGGTCCTCATCACCTCGAATGCCTACGTATGATACGGCGCAGTCATCGCCCACATATTCCTCGAATTTGTCGAGTTTCATCTTCTTGGTACACCAACGGGCCTGTGGCGAGGGCAGGAATCCACCCATTGCCTTTAGGAAATGGTGGAATGGAGTAGGCTCTGGGCTCCCCTCGGCAGCCCGTAGCCGTTCTATTTTCCCCAAATAGGCCTCCAGTCGGTTAATCAGTGTCTCAGTCTCTGCCAGTTCGCAGCCTGTATCAGAATTATAGTACTCGATTTTCAGATTCGGATACTTCTGCTTCAGATAGATGGCGAGTGCCGCGCTGTCTTTACCGCCTGATATGCCTAATATATGTCTTATCTTTGTCATTTGTTCATCTTCTTATTAAGTATCGACAGCAATGTACAAACGTCGAGATTGGTATCACCAGAAAGCAGACCGTTAATTTGTGCCTCCAAATCTGCGACTTGCTGTTTGTCCTTCTCTGGCAGGATGTAGGTTTGTGTCCTTATATTTGTGCCCCGGTTTGTCACCATGTCAAAGGAGTAGGCATCATTCTTGTCCAAATCGTCCGTTTTCTGGGAAATGGAAGAATACTTCTCACAGGTACGGAACATATAGATGAGGTCATCGACTAACTTCTCTTCCTGCTCGTCACGAAGAGTCTCAAGACGTTGCTCCAAGATGGTGTAGCAGATGGACTGATACCACTGGAGGCGATTGTCGTATTCAGTCATTACATGGTGGTAGAACTCGCGTTGCTTGTCGGTCAACAGATACGTTTTAACATGAGCGAGACGATTGTGAATTTCCGCCACGTATTCGATATAATCGTCTGATTGCAGGTCGAAGCCGTCAATGAGCCGTTCCTCTATGCGGTCAATCAGTCCTGTATAGCAAGTGCGCAGTTCGCGGATGGCCCGCTGAATGATGTTGCCGTATTCACGAATGAACTCCTCCTGCTTCAACTTTTCCTGATTGAAACCAAGTGCTTCTGGCAAATCTTCGAAGAAAGCCTTCTCTGGGTCTTTCGCTTTCGCCAGCACATCACGGAACTTCATCGTGGAGTCATGATTGAACTTGTGGGTATGCTTGGTGTAGTCGTCTAATCGGACATAGAAGTTCAGAAACGGCTTGATGGTCTCAATGAAACTATCCTTGGTGATGGTGAACTCCTCACCGAGATTGATGAAGCGACGGTATTGGTTGAAGAATCCCAATTTCACACCATCAACGGCAAATTTCTTCACCTCGAAATCCTGTGGATGCTTCTGTAGCAAGTCAAAGAACTCCATATTCACCTCTGGCATAAATGCCCCTTTCGATGAATCATAGAGAGCAAAGTCCTGGCGGCGAATGAAGAGATATGTCGGGATCCAGAAGTCAAGGAATCCTTGCTTTAACTTATAGGGTTGTGTAGAAAGAATCTTGATCAGTTCAGAAATCTTTCGTGCCTTGTTCTCCGTGCTTTGAAGGAACTCCTCACAAGCTTCCCATACAGAAGAAACACCTTCATATTTGGGAATGTCGGCAAACATACCATCACAATGTAACCCAGTATTCTTTAGAAGGGAATAATAGATGGTTTTCTCTGGCGGGAACTTATCTGCAGAGAAACCGAGGTCTGGCTCGGCATTATGCTGCACCAAATGTTCAAGATAGACCTTACGAGCCGCATTGATTGGACCACTCAACTTATGGCGATTAAACAGCTCGTTATTCATATAAGGAGTCTCGCTATAAACTTCATTGCATACAAAAGAAAGCAGTTGATTAAACTCCCTGTGAGACCTTACTTTCCGCTCCTCTCCTCTGAAAATCCAAGTAACTCGGTTTTTGTAGGCAAAAAGATTGTCACTAATCGACTTGTTCAGCAAAGTTTCTTCATGCTCCCTCAAATTTGTAATCTCGGTAAGAGCGACCCTGTCTTCTTTCTTTATGACTTTTTCCAGCAGATAATTATATTTCTTGATATTGTATAGGTGTTCTACAATATCATCCGTGTTCCTGAAGTAAGCAAAAATCAAGGCATGTTCCGAATGGGACGCGCTAAATGATTTGATAATCTCAAGGGCGTTTTTCTGAGTTGAGAATACCAGTTCGATATAGCCGTCGGTGTCGCCATTAGGTATGATTTCAAGAGGTTCCTCACAGAGTATGTAGTCAAAAAAACGGGGTGTTCCTCTCTGATAAAAATGTGCCTTGACAGGTGATATGCGACGATTGAAGAATACGCTTAACTCGTCAACAAATGCTACGGGTCGCGACACCATCAGGCTGGCCTCACGTATTTCCGCCTCTAAGTCAACATCTGTACCCTCAAAAAGCACGAAACGTTCTTTATATGCGGCATAGCGAATGATCATTTTCTTTTCGAGCTTGCCAATAATCTCACTGGCATTAGGGCAGTCCATTGCCAATCGAGCATATTCAGACAGTTGCTCTTTCGATAAGCGGAAACCTGCCACACCGAAAAGATTAAGCAAACCGATGGCTTTGACAATCTTTACGGCCTGGAGTAGTTCTTCCTTGGTGTCCCAGCTATGTCCCTCAACACGTTCGATAGAGACTTTCATCGATGTCCAATTCATGGAATCCGCATTGGCATCTTTCAGATAGGAATAAAAGTTGTAAACGATATAGTCATACACATATTGAAGATTATACGTTTCACTTTCAGACGGTTTGAAGTCGGAGATAGCTCCTTTAGATGCAAGGAAAGTGAACAATGACCGTTCATTCTGCCCATAACGTTGGATTGCGGATGTGATGGCGTATGCTGAAAACACATCTAACGGATATAGTTGAAAAGCCGTCTGTGTTTTGAAATCCTCAGAGATAAAATGGGTTTCTTTCGCCAATGCACTAAGTCGCTTTATCTGTGTCAATGCTGTAGAATCTATCGATTCTTTCTGCAACTGCTGGGAGGCCAGAAATAGCAGCTGTTCTATGGGTTCTACGAAAGGTATTTCCTTGAAACGTCCTTTTACTTTCGTCCATTCGTTGGTTTGTTGCTCTGACAACCCTCTGGCATATGCACTAAAATTCTGATGAAGCGTTGTCAGTAAAAGAATGTGTGAAGATTTATTGACTAACTCAGCTAATTTCTGCAGAAAATAAAGTTCTCGCTCAGGATTATTCTTAGCTGCATGCTCCAACAGCTTACCAAATTCATCAATCACCAGAACTAAGAAAACCCCACGCTTCTGACATTCATCATATCGTTTACGCAGTCCGTCAAGAACACTCTCTGATGTTCCTTCTATTTGGAGCTGATGACGAAGAAGTGTAGAAAAATCCGTGTAATCGCCAACAATATTCAATATTTCAAACATTCCTTTAGAATACAAATTCTTTGCATCCAGCAGGAACTTTTGTCCTTTACCCTGCAAATCAGACTCTAAAGCCAGAAGGAAACTTGATTTTCCCGTTCCGTAAGAACCGATAATCGTAAAAGAGTGGATGCCAGAATGGAAGTCATTCACAATATTGTAAATGGAACGTTGAGCGTTGGGAGTTACAATATATTGTGAACCTTCTGCAAAGCCATACTCTATATTTGCCGACAAACTAAACTTTCTCATAATAGTGGTCTAATACATCAATATGATCCATCGCTTTTGTGAACTGAATCTGGCGAATGCCTGCGACATCACTATAGGCAATCTCGTTGGGATAATCGTTGGCAAGACGTTTTAGCATGTCAATAGTTTCTCCATCGTTCATACAGAAGATGGATCCAACCCTTTCCTGAATTGTTTCGTATGGAATGCTACTATCTCCACTTTGCTCTTTCAGTCTTAAGAGTCCATAAAGAAAGATTCCTTTTGTTACTTCACGTTTTCCTTCACCATTAAAGAAATAACCATTTCGTTCCGTATTTTGTCTTATAAGATCAAGGTCTATCAGTAAAGAAGAAAAATCTTCGTTTGACTGGGGCTTTCTGGGCAGAACGTAATTAAGAAGCAAAACACCTATATCTTTCTTGACAGTATTTTCATTGAAAAGATTGTTCTTGCCTGCCTCTGCCATTTTCAGTTTTACATAAGAGAGAACCTGTTCTCGTTCAAACTGAGGATATGCCTGCTGAAACCCACAGAAGAACATATTGTAAAGTGTAGCTTCACCATTGAATGCTAAATTGAAATGCAACAACCAAAGAGTAGCAAGATCCTCCATATATTTATCCTTACCGTCGATCTCATTGAAGATATAGTTGCCTAACCATGTAGGCTGATCGCCCTCACAAATGCCAAAGACTCGAAGCCAATAGCGGATAGAAGCAACCATGTTCTTGCCTACCCCTAAATCGATGACAGCATCAGGGCTATTAAAGTTCTTCCCTTGGACGACAAAATCATATCCCTTCTTCAACCATAATGTTTTACAGGGGAAAGACTCATGTCCTGAGAATACATATTTATTTATCATTGCAGCCATAACTATATTGATGTGACATACTTTTTGTTCAGCAACTCGTCAATCTCTACTTCCAGTAATTTCGCTATCCGTATATATGTTTCCATCGGAGGCTGACAAGCATTGGTACACCACTTAGATACGGTTGTAGGTGCACAGCCAAGTTGTTCTGCCAGCCACTTATTGGTTCTCTTCTTTTCTGCGAGCACCACTTTGATGCGATTGATATCTTTGTACATATTAGGATAATGAAATGTTGTGGGTACAAAGATAGTCATTTTTGTCGAAACAAAAACAAAATATCACGATTATTAACTTTAGCACTCACTAAATTGCCTTTTTTCTCATTTATAGTTTCACAATTCACCTCTGGCGACGACGATTGTTGTCTTCAAGAACAATTGCCTTTGCAAAAGCAGAAACAGGGCATACCTTTTTATATATATAAATAAAATACGCACGTAAATCGCTTAAATTGTGCGTATTTACGTGCGTAAAAACTTGTAAATCACTGATTTTCAGCGTTGATTGCGGAGAGAGAGGGATTCGAACCCCCGGCACGTCTCCGTGCGACGGTTTTCAAGACCGTTGTAATCGACCACTCTACCATCTCTCCTGGTGTTTTGCCGAAAAGCGGGTGCAAAGGTACGAATAAATTGCGAATTACGAATTAGGTTTTACGAAATAATGATTGCATTTAACTTTTTTTTGCGGCTTCATTCATAAGAAATCATAATTCGTGACCTCTGTTTCGTATTTTTGCAGTAACTTTGCAGCGTGATTTATCCTAACAACTACGAATATAAGATTGGTTTTGGCGAAATCCGCTCACTTTTGAAGGAGCAGTGTCTTAGTTCGCTTGGGCGTGAGATGGTCGATGAAATGGCCTTCTCAACTGACTTTGGCGTGGTGAATGAATGGCTTTGCCAGGTTCGCGAATTCCGCCGGCTGCAGGAGAAATCGGACGATTTCCCGCTGCAATACTTTTTTGACGTGCGCGAGGCCATATCGCGTATCCGTCTGGCAGGCACCCATCTGGATGAGCAGGAAGTGTTCGACTTGCGCCGCTCGCTTGAGACCATCGTCAAGATTGTGGCGTATCTGAACCGAGGGGAGGGGGCTGAAGGTGAAAAGACTTACCCCTACCCTGCCCTTCACCGGCTGACGGAAGGCATCGAGACTTTTCCCGCCATGATTCGCCGCATCGACTCCATCCTCGACAAATTTGGGAAGGTGAAGGACGGCGCCACGATGACGCTGGCCGGCATACGCCACGAGCTGCAGAAGACGGAGGGCAGCATCTCGCGTACATTATTTACTATATTGCATGCGGCCCAGCGGGACGGGCTGGTGGACAAGGATGCCGCCCCCACGCTGCGCGACGGCCGCCTGATGATACCCGTTGCCCCAGGACTGAAGCGGAAAATCAACGGCATCGTCCACGATGAGAGTGCCACCGGCAAGACTGTGTTCATAGAGCCTGCCGAGGTGGTGGAGGCCAACAACCGCATCCGCGAACTGGAGGCCGAGGAGCGCCGCGAGATAGTGCGCATCCTGACGGTGTTCAGCGACGAGGTGCGCCCCCACGTGAAGGAAATTCTCGACTCTTACCGTTTCCTGGCCACTATCGACCTGATTTACGCCAAGAGCGAACTGGCCAAGCAGTTCAAGGCCTTTGAGCCGGAGGTGCTGGGCGGCCCGCAAATAGACTGGATTCGCGCCGTTCACCCTCTGCTGGCCCTCTCGCTGGAGAAGCAAGGCAAACAGGTGGTTCCCCTTGACATCAGGCTGGACAATCCGACATTATCACGTGATGACGACACATCGAGAAAAGAAAACATCGGCCACCTCCTGATTATCTCCGGCCCCAACGCAGGCGGCAAGTCGGTGTGCCTAAAGACTGTGGGACTGCTGCAGTATATGCTGCAATGCGGCCTGAGCATACCGCTGGGCGACCGCTCCCGATGCGGCATTTTCCAGAACATTATGATAGACATTGGCGACGAGCAGAGCATCGAGGATGACCTGTCAACCTACAGCAGCCATCTGATGAACATGAAGCAGATGATTCGCTATTGCGACGCCAAGACGCTGTTGCTCATCGATGAGTTCGGCGGCGGCACAGAGCCGACCATCGGCGGCGCCATTGCCGAAGCGGTGCTGAAGCAGTTCTGGCAGAAGAAGACATTCGGCGTCATCACCACCCACTACCAGAACCTGAAGCACTTTGCCGACGACCACGAAGGAGTGGTGAACGGTGCCATGCTCTACGACCGCAACGAGATGCGGGCGCTGTTCCAACTCTCCATCGGCCAGCCCGGCTCGTCGTTTGCCATCGAGATAGCCCGCAAGACGGGCTTGCCCGAAGAGGTTATCCAGGACGCCAGCGACATCGTGGGCCGCGACTACATCCAGAGCGACAAGTACTTGCAGGACATTGTGCGCGACAAACGCTACTGGGAGGGCAAGCGCCAGACCATCCACCAGCACGAGAAGCGGCTGGAGGCACGCGGCGAGCGGCTGGAGGCCAGTATCGAGGAGATTGAGACGGAGCGCAAAGCCATCCTGCGACGTGCCAAGGAGCAGGCCGAGGAACTGTTGAGCCAGGCCAACAAGAAGATAGAGAACGCCATCCGCGAGATACGCGAGCAGCAGGCCGAGCGCGAGGCCACCCGTCGCATCCGCGAAGAAATGGAGGCCTTCAAGCAGGAAGTGGAAGGCATCGACGCCAAGGCCAACGACGAGTTGATTGAGCGGAAGATGCGACAGATACAGGAACGGAAGAAAAGGAAAGAGGAGAAGAGAAGTGAAAAACTAAAAGTGAAAAGTGAAAAGTTGGCTGCACATGAGTCAAATGCGCCGGCAAACTCTCAACCCTCAAGCCCCAACTCTCAACTCAAAGTTGGTTCCACCGTCCGCATCAAGGGCCTTACCAGCGTCGGCACCATCGAGAGCATCGACGGCAAGATGGCCAGCGTCATCTTCGGCGGCATGCGCACGAAAATGCGGCTGGAGCGCCTGGAGGCCGCCGTGGCCCCTGAGAAGCAACAGACGAAGAACGAGGAGCGCAACGAGCAGATTATGGGCAGTTACGGCAATCTGTCGGACAGCACCCGCACAGCCATCGACGAGCACAAACTGAACTTCCGCCAAGACCTGGACGTGCGCGGCATGCGCGGCGACGAGGCCGTCAATGCCGTGATGTACTTCATCGACGACGCCATGCTTGTGGGCATGAGCCGCGTGCGCATCCTCCACGGCACGGGCAGCGGCATCCTGCGCCAACTCATCCGCCAGTATCTTCATACCATCCCCGGCGTCCTCTCCTGCCGCGACGAGCACGTGCAGTTTGGCGGCGCAGGCATCACCGTGGTGGAACTTGGATAAACGATGGACGAACAGACCAAGAAGACGAAACGGGACTACCTGAGATTCCTGAAGTTGCAGCGCAACGTGTCGCCCAACACGCTGGAGGCATACGAGCACGACCTGGACATCCTGCTGGCCTTTGCCGAAGGGCGCCAGCAAGCGGTGGAGACGCTGCAACTGTCCGACCTACAGACCTTTGCGGCCTCGCTCCACGACCAGGGCATCGGGCCTCGCTCGCAATGCCGTGTGTTGAGCGGCGTGAGGTCGTTCTACCGGTTCCTGGTGATGGACGGCTATCTGGAGCAGGATCCAACTGAACTGCTTGAATCGCCCATCCTGGGCGAACATCTGCCAGAGTTTCTCACGCCCGCCGAGGTAGACCATCTGGAGGACAGCATTGACCTCTCGAAGCCCGAAGGCCACCGCAACCGCGCCATCATCGAGGTGCTTTTCTCCTGTGGGCTTCGCGTCTCCGAACTGGTGAACCTCAAGTGGTCGCAGGTGTTTGAAGAAGAGAAGTTCGTGCGCGTGATGGGCAAGGGAAGTAAAGAGCGGCTGGTGCCCATCAGCGACCGCGCCCTGAATGAACTCCACAATTATCTGCCCTGGCGCGACTCCCTGAAGATTAAGCCGGGCGAGGAAGACTATGTGTTTCTGAACCGCCGAGGCTCCCACCTCACCCGCGTCATGGTGCTCATCATGCTGAAGCGGCAGGCCGAGGAAGCCGGGATTGTGAAAACCATCTCACCACACACCCTCCGTCACTCGTTTGCCACAGCCCTGCTTGAGGGCGGAGCCGACTTGCGCGTCATACAGGCCCTCCTGGGCCACGAGTCGATTGGCACCACCGAAATCTACACCCACATTTCGATGACCACTTTGCGCGACGAAGTGCTGCGCCACCACCCGCGAAATATAAAGGACGAACCAAACCCATAGTTTGGACGAACCAAACTACCACTTTGGACGAACCAAACTCCGAGTTTGGACGAACCAAACTTTTCGTCGCATTTATGGGGTGTTTGCAAAAATGCACAAAAATGCCATTTCTGTGTGACATTTGTTAAGAATAAAAGGCAAAAAACAACTTTTTTTGCATTTTGTTTGGTTTTTTAAAAACATTTATGTACTTTTGCCGCCCAAATAGGCGAATATAGCCAAAATAATAATATTAACTTAACAAAAACGAGAGAGATTTTATGAAAAAAAGACTCATGACTTTGTTGGCAATGATGTTCATCCTGATAGGAGGAGCCTTTGCACAGACAAAAGTGAATGGTGTCGTGGTCTCGCAAGACGACGGGCAGCCCGTGGTGGGCGTGTCCGTCCTCGTTGTGGGTACCAGCGTTGGCACCGTGACTGGTTCTGACGGACGGTTCTCGCTGACCGTTCCCGAGGGAAGGAAAATGCTCCGCATCTCGTATGTGGGCATGGAGACTCTTGAAGTAAGTGCTCGCCCGAACATGCGCATCGTTCTGCGCAACGGCGACACCACCATCGACGAGATTGTGGTCACCGCCATGGGCATCAGCCGCCAGCAGAAGACGCTGGGCTACTCGGCCCAGACCCTCGACAACGACGAGCTGGTGGCCGGACACATGACCGATGTCACCTCGGCTCTGGCCGGTAAGGTGGCCGGTGTGCAGATCAACACCACTTCTACCGACCCCGGACAGGCCAATTCGGTCATCATCCGTGGTATCAGTTCCATCAACGGTTCGAACCAGCCCCTCTACGTGGTTGACGGTGTACCCCTTCAGCAGACCACTTTCTCCGGCACGCAGAAAGGCCAGGACGAGTTTGCCAACGCTGTGGGTGGTATCTCCAGCATCAACCCCAACGACATTGAGAACATGACAGTGCTGAAGGGTGCCGCTGCTACCGCACTCTACGGCAGCCGCGCCGCCAACGGTGTCATCATGATTACCACCAAGAGCGGCAAGCGCCAGGGTGCCAAGAACTTCCAGATCAGCTACGACGGTGGCGTGCAGTGGCGTCAGGTCTCGACTCTGCCCAAGTTCCAGAACCAGTTCGGACAGGGTTGGAACGGCACGCAGACCTTCATCGAGAACGGTTCATGGGGTCCTGAGTTCGACGGCTCCACACAGGTTTACGGCCCCATCTGGAACCACCAGCAGCTCATCCACCAGTACTCCGCTCTGGAAGACAACATCAAGGACTTCTACAAGACAGGCGTTTCGACCTCTCACAGCGTAGCCCTCAACGGCGTGTCGGAGGACAATAAGGTGGCCTACTACCTGAGCTATGGCTACACCAACGACAACGGTATCATCCCCGGCGACAAGGACACTTACACCCGTAACACTATCGCCTACCGTGGCAGCTACCAGGCTACCGACTGGTTCAAGCTCTCATCAAGTGTGAACTTCGCCAAGTCGAACACCAATACAGTGGGCACCTATCAGGGAACCTCGATGATTGACGGTATCCTGGAGTTCCCCCGCGACATCTCGCTTGTTGACCGGCAGGATCTCTCCTCGCCCTTCTCCACCCCGGAGGCTTGGTACACCCCTTACGGCATCACCAACCCCTACTGGGCCATTGAGAACAACTACAACCACAACGACGCCAAGCAGGTGTTCGGCAAGATTCAGGCCGACATCAACCCCATCAAGCAGCTCACGCTGACCTACCGCTTCGGCTTCGACTATACCGACTATGACCACAAGCTGGGCGTGCCCGAGATTACACTCGACGACGCACTCATCAACGAGGACTACGGCTATGCCCCCTCTAACATGAACCAGAGCGGTTACGTCTCAACCACCTATCTGCGCAAGTACGAGCTGAACCACGACTTCCTGGCCAACTTCAAGGACAAGTATCTGGACAATAAACTCGACGTGAACCTGATGGTGGGTCTGAACATGTGCGAGCGCTACCAGACCTACAGCCGCAACCAGACCGACGGTCTGACCTTTGGCACTGGTTTCTGGGATTTGAGCAACGGTGCCACAAAGACTGAAATCTACGAGAACCAGTATAAGCGCCGCTCAGTGGGTCTCTTCGGCGACCTGACCTTGGGTTGGGACGAGATGCTCTTCCTCGACCTCACCGCCCGTAACGACTGGTCGAGCACCCTGCCTCTGGAGAAGAACAGCTACTTCTACCCCGGTGCAACACTGAGCTGGATTTTCACCAACGTGCTGCCCAAGAACAACATCCTCACCTTCGGTAAGGCACGTGTCGCCTACGGTAAGACAGGTAACGACGCCGACGTCTATCAGGTTTATCCCCGCTATGTGCAGGGCTACTCCAACGGTTACTACGCCGCCGACCTGACCACCTTCCCCTTCAATGGCATCAACGCTTTCCAGACAGCTGGAACAGCCGGTAGCGCCAACCTGAAGCCTGAGATGACCACTGAGTTTGAGATTGGTCTGAACCTGGCCTTCTTCAACAACCGCATCAACATCGACGCCGCCTACTACAACCGTAACACCGACGACCAGATCTTCACCCTGCCCGTTGACCCCGCTACAGGTTACAACAATATGGTGACCAACTTCGGTAAGGTGCGCAACCGTGGTTTCGAGCTGCTCATCAACACTGTGCCCGTTCAGACCAAGGACTTCCGCTGGGAACTGGGCTTCAACTTCTCCAAGAACAAGAACAAGGTCATCTCAATGCCTGAAAGCCTTGATGGCGGTATGGTCAACATCAACGGCTTCTCCGCCGGCAACGACGCCGTCTATATGCGTGCCGTTGAGGGCCTGCCCATGGGCGAGCTGTTCACCTATCTGCCCCAGTACACCGATGATGGCAAGCTCATCGTGGGTGAGAGCGGCCAGCCCCTGCTGACCGACGAGGTGCAGGACACCGGCAAGAACGTGAACCCCGACTGGACTGGCGGTGTGACCACTGCCTTCTCGTGGAAGGGTCTGACCCTGAGCGCAGCACTCGACATCCGCAAGGGTGGCTACATGTTCTCGCGCACCAAGAACCTGATGCAGTTCACCGGCAACGGCGACATCACGCTCTACAACGAGCGTCGCCCGTTCGTCATCCCCAACTCTGTTTATGAAGACGGCACGGAGAACACCACACCTATCTACCTGAACAACAGCAGCTACCAGGAATACTTCAATGAGTACGGTGCTGCCCAGGGCGGAGAGTTCTACCTCATCGACCGTTCCTTCGTGAAGCTGCGCAACATCACGCTGGCCTACACGCTGCCGAAGTCACTGGTCAGCCGTCTCTACCTGAGCGACATCACCCTCTCGGTGTTCGCCAACAACCTGTTCACCTGGACACACAAGGCCAACCGCTACATCGACCCGGAGACCTCGTCTTACGGTAACGACCTCGAGGGTCTCTTCGGTGAACTCTATTCTAACCCTGCCTGCCGCAACTTCGGTTTCAACGTAGGTATTAAGTTCTAAATGAGAAGGAGGAAGAATATTATGAAGAAAATAGCAATTATATCCACTTTTGCACTGGGTCTGGCCGTCACGTCGTGCGACAGCTATCTGGACATCAACCAGGACCCGAACTCGCCCGCCGAGAGCAACATGACCACCAGTATCATGCTGCCCGCAGCCGAGTTGAACCTTGCCGGCAGCTATGGCGACTTCATGCGCATCACCGGCGGCTACTACGCACAGCACTACGCCCAGACCTTCGGCACGTCGAACTATCTGGACTACTCGCAGTTCAAGATGTCGGCCACACGCTCCAGCGGCACCTACACACAGCTGAACTCACGTGTGCTGAAGAATCTGGAGACCATCCGTTCGCTGGCCAAGGAGAAAGAGGAGTGGGGCAGCTATCTGGCCGCCACCACACTGCGTGCCTTCACCTATCAGGCACTCGTTGACTGCTACGGTGAACTGCCTTACTCTGAGGCTTTCAACGTGAGCAACACATCGCCTAAGTACGACGACGGTGCCGACATCTATGCCGGTATTCTGGCCGAGCTGAACGAGGCTCTCGAAAAGGCCCAGGATGCTGACCAGGTAGCCACCAACTTCCTGTTCCCGGGAGAGACAGCCGCCAGCTGGATTCAGTTTGCCAACGCCGTGAAGCTGAAGCTGATGATGCGCGAGATTGACGTCAAGAGCGACGTGGCTGCAGAGCTGGGCAAGCTCATCGCCGAGGACAACTTCCCCGAAGAGGATGTTGCCTACGCCGACTGCTGGGGCAGCGAGGCTGGCTCAATGAGCCCCTTCTATGCCGAGGAGTTCTCCTCAGCCTGGGGTTCCACTCAAATCAACGTTGTGGCCAACATCGCCATCATCGGCACCATGCTGCAGAAGGATGCCAACGGTGACGTGACCTACGAAGACCCGCGCCTGTCTGCCTTCTTTGAGAAGAACGGTTCAGGCGAGTACACCGGCGCCATCTCTGGCTCCAACTTCTCAACGTCCAACAGCTACAAGTCAACCTACTGGTGCCGCCCCGTGGCATCGTATGACATGCCCGTCTATCTCATCACCCGCTCGGAGATTGAGTTCTTCATCGCCGAGTACTACGCCCGCCAGAACAATGCCGCCCAGGCAAAGGCCCACTATGAGGCTGCCATCGAGGCATCATGCGCTACAGCAGGCGTAGGCGGTGCAGACGTGGTCATCGCCAAGTTCCCCTACGAGCAGGCCAGCTACAAGAAGTGTATCGGTATCTCAAAGTGGATTGCACTGGCCGGTACCAACAACTTCGAGGCTTGGTGTGAGGCCCGCCGTCTGGACTATCCCGCCTTCGGCACCGTCAGCGGCCCGCAGATGTACGACAATGAGAAAGACTCCTCCTACAAGCCTGGGCTGTATGTGCCCGGCACGCTCTACACACCCATCAAGGTGGAGGACAAGCTGGGTCCGAACAAGATTCTGGAGCGCTGGCCCTACGCCGACAGCTCGGCATCACGCAATGGCAACTCGCCTGAGTTCCCTGGCTACACAACTCCCGTCTTCTGGGGCAAGTAGATTGACAATTGAAGATTACTCTCAAATCGAAAATCAATAAATCGAACATTAATATGAAGAATATATTTTTCTTAATGGCTTTGGCAGTGGCATCGTTCACGATGACCAGCTGCAGCGACGACGAGTCGGAAGGCAAGAGCCGCATCACCTACTACCCCACCATTGAGTTGAAAGGCAGTGACTTCGTTGTGACCGAGAAAGGCAAGTCATTCGTCGATCCGGGCTACGTCTCCATCATGGCAGGCGAGGATGTGTCGGACAAGGTGACTGTTACTGGCAATTTGGACATCAACAAGAGTGGCCTCTACACCCTGACCTACTCCACTGCAAAGAACTCTGACGGCTTCGGTGCCAGCACAACACGCACCGTACTCGTGGCCGACCCCAACGACCCTGCCGAAGGTGTCTTCATCAACCAGGCAAGCGGCACCCGCGTCTATAACGGCAACACCGTGGCTTACGGACGTGACTTCCGCGTAGTGGTCATTAACAACGGCAACGGCACCTTTACCGTCGACGACCTCTTCGGCGGATGGTACTGCCAGCGTGCAGGCTATGGCTCAAAGTATGCCATGGGTGGCGTTATCAGCATTGCCGACGACGGAACTGTCACAATGGTGAGCAGCAAAGTTCCCGGTTGGGGCGACAGCCTTGACGACCTCACTGGTACATTCGATGCAGCAACGAGTACTTACAACATCGTTGCAGTCTACAATGGCAACACAATGTTTTTCAATCAAACTTGGGTAAAGCAATAAAACGATTATGAAGAAAGTATTATATTTCGCAGCGCTGCTCCTCGGTACGACAGCATTCGTTTCGTGCGAGAAGGAGGATATTGAGAACACTGCAACCGTGAGAATGGCCGGACAGTGGTATGTACAGGTTGATGCAGTCGACAATGATGGCAATCCCATCAATGGGGGTGAGGACTACTTTGGAGAAGGCAAGACCATTTTGCTTACCTACAATACGGCAGGCAACTCGTCAACAGAAATGTGGATAGACAATATGGGCATCGGTAATTTCTCTGCAGTATATAGTGATTATTTTCCAATATACATCGATCTTCTTGACGGTGATGTTAATGCTGCTAAAGACAAATTCCATAACGGATTCGAAGAAGTTGGAATGCCTGGCTTCCCCACTTATTCTATCAAGACCAAGGTCACCATTGACCAGAACGCTCTGACATTCAATAGCACTGAGTCGGAGAACTTCGGCGAGGGTTACCAATGGTGGACTGAGGAAGTGGAACTTGACGAGAAAGGCGACACCGTTTGGGCAGACGATGAGAAGACGGAGGCCAAAAAGATTGACGTACTGCTCAACGAGGAGAAGGGTATGCCCGTCACCATTGAAGGTAAGATTCTGAAGGGTGCCGGACGCCAGAACAACGGCTCGGTTACCGACAGCATCGTGTTCTTCGTCACCTACAAGGATGACCCCTGGTATCCAGTCGATGGCTACACCCGCTACAAGGTGAGTGGCATCCGTTACAGCGGTCTCGTAGAGAATGATTAAACCACTTTCAAGTGTATATCCATTCGGCGGCATCCCCCACACGGGCGGTGCCGCCGAATTTTCTTTGATTTTATTTGGTGGTTTAGATTATTATGCCTACCTTTGCAAGGATATATGTGCAGTGTCACTATGGAAAGCAACGCTACTTGGATATGGTACCCCGGCGACTTCGAGGTATGGCTGGGCAACAAGTTCAATAACCGGCGCACGGAGCGCGGGGCGATGTTCCCGCCTTTCTGGAAGCAGGATAGCCACTGGCCGACGGTGGTGTTCACAAAGACCGTAGAACTCGCCGAGGCTGAGACTATTGCCGTCGTTGCCGAGGGGCATTTCAACCTTGCCATCGACGGGAAACTGCGCGGCACCCTTCCCCTTAAAGGGGCGGGGAGCAAAAGTGGACAATGCGCAGCCCCTCCCCTCCTATCAAGGGGAGGGGTTGGAGGTGGGGTCTGTAACTTCATTCTCCCAGCAGGCAAGCACAATCTGGCCCTCAAAGTCTGGAACCAAGCCACCCCGCCAGCCCTTTTCATCGACAGCCTCACCGTGAAGACCGACAGCAGTTGGTTGGTTACCTACGAGGACAAGATTTGGATTGACGAGAATGGAGTGGCCCACGGCTCTGGCATCTACGTGCCTGCCGCCTCCTGGAACTTTGACTGCCCCGACACGCCTCCTTCCGCCTACCAGTTGGAATGTAAAGAACTGGCACCTGTCAGTAAAGAGCAAATCAAAGAGAATGCTTTCCTCTATGATTTTGGAAAAGAAACCTTCGGCTATCTGAAACTTTCTGATTTGAAGGGAACGGTTCATATCTATTACGGTGAAAGCCGAGAGGAGGCCCTTGACAAGGAGCATTGCGAAACCCTCGACATCCTGCACGAGGGCGATGTGCTGGGCAGCAAGGCTTTTCGCTACGTCTACATCGAGAAAATGGATGGCGCTGATTACGAATGTGTTGCCGTAGACTACGAGTACGCACCATTCGACCCGACAAAGAGCGGTTCCTTCCGTTGCAACGACGACGAGTTAAACCGCATCTGGGAAGTCTCGGCCTACACCCTCGACCTGACCACCCGCGAGTTTTTCTGCGACGGTATCAAGCGCGACCGCTGGACGTGGAGCGGCGACGCCATCCAGTCGTACCTGATGAACTACTATCTGCGTTTCGACACGGAATGTGTGAAGCGCACCATCCGCCAACTCCGGGGTAAAGACCCCGTCACCGCCCACGTGAACACCATCATGGACTACACGTTCTACTGGTTCAAGTCCATCGCCGACTACTACCAGTACACGGGCGACCTTGATTTCATCCGAGAACTTTGGCCCAAGATGGTGACGCTGATGGATTACGTCCTTTCACGTACCAACGCCGACGGCTTGGCCGAAGCCCGTCCCGACGACTGGATTTTCGTGGACTGGGTGGACTTCCCTATGCACAAGCGTGGCGTGCTGGCTTTTGAGCAAATCTTGTTCTGGAAAGCCCTTGAGACTATGCTTTTCTTTGCAAACCGCCTCGCCGTCTCCTATCCACTAAACAATGACTATATCGCCGCTCTCCACCAGAAAATCAGAAAGGCTTTCTGGAGCGCTGACCGCCACGCTTACCTCCACGCCATCGAAAACGGAAAACTGAACGAGCAAATCACGAAGTTCCCCAATATGTTCGCCATTCTCTATGACTTCGCCGACGAAGAAGAGAAAAAGCAAATTATGGACAACGTGCTGATCAACCCCGACATCGATGCCATTACCACCCCTTATATGCGCTTCTACGAACTGGAGGCCCTCTGCCAAATGGGACAGCAGGCCAAGGTGCTGCCAGAAATAAAAACCTACTGGGGTGGTATGCTGCGCGAGGGAGCCACCACGTTCTGGGAGAAGTACAACCCCGACGAGACGGGCACGGAACACCTGGCTATGTATGGCCGCCCATACGGCAAGAGTCTCTGCCACGCTTGGGGTGCCTCGCCGCTCTATCTCCTGGGCCGCTACTTCCTTGGTGTGCGCCCTACCACTCCTGGCTACGAGGAGTACGAGGTGCGCCCCGTTCTTGGCGGCCTCGACTGGCTTGACGGCGAAGTGCCCACACCTTTCGGCAAAATCCGCGTCAAGATGAACCGCCACGAAGTCACCGTCCTCAGCGATGGCGGCAAGGGCACGCTCATCGTCGGCGACCAGACCATAGACATTCCCGCCAACAAGGAAACAACGCTTAATTACTGACCTATGAACATCCGCCATACCACCATCGCACTCTGCCTGCTCCTTGCCCTGCCCGTCTGCGGCGAAGTGAAGACAAAAGTGAAGGCCAACGCCCCGCAAGCCGCCTACGCAGCCTCGCGGTTGGAAGCCACTAACAGCGACCTCTCCGTTACCATAGACATCGCCAACAGCGGTATCCCAGAAGGTTTTACACTCACCCGTAAAGGAAAGAAAGTGACCATCACGGGCAACGACGGCGCGGGCTGCATCTATGGTGCAAACCGTCTGCTGGAGGAACTACAGGCAGACCCCACGCTGGCCTCAATGCCAAAGGTTGTGAAAGACGCGCCACAGATGGTGATGCGCGGTGCCTGCGTAGGCTTGCAAAAGACAGAGTATCTGCCCGGCCACCGCGTTTATGAATATCCTTACACGCCGGAGAACTTCCCCTGGTTCTACGATAAGGAGCTGTGGTTGAAGTACCTCGACCTGCTGGCAGCCTGCAATATGAACACGCTGTACCTGTGGAATGGCCACCCCTTCGCGTCGCTCGTCAAACTCCCAGACTATCCCTTTGCACCAGAGGTGGACGACGCAACGATGACGCTGAACCAGGAGATGTTCAGTTTTCTGGTTGACGAGGCTGAGAGACGCGGCATTCGCGTCATCCAGATGTTCTACAACATCATTGTCTCAAAGCCTTTCGCCGACCACTACGGCATCAAAACGCAGGACCGCAACCGCCCTATTACGCCCCTCATTGCCGACTACACGCGGAAGTCCATTGCCGCCTTTGTCGAGAAATATCCGCGCGTGGGCTTCCTCGTCTGTTTGGGCGAGGCGATGAGCGGTATCGAGACCGACATCAAATGGATGACAGAGACCGTCATCCCCGGCATCAAGGACGGACTGGCCGCATCGGGTCGCACCGATATGCCGCCCATCATCCTGCGCAACCACGACACCGACGGCCCAGCCGTACTGCGGGCCGCCCTGCCGCTCTATCCGAACATCTACACAATGAACAAATACACGGGCGAGAGCCTGACCACCTACGAGCCGGGTGGGCCGTGGGGAGAGACGCACCAGATGTTAGCCGCAGCCACGCCCGTGCACATCGACAATGTGCACATCCTTGCCAATCTGGAGCCGTGGCGCTGGTCGTCGCCTGCCTTCATCCAAAAGGCCGTGCAGGCTATGCACCGCGTGCATCACTCGAAGGGTCTCCACCTCTACCCGCAGGCCTCCTACTGGGACTGGCCCTACACCGCCGACAAACTGGCGGACGGCTCGCGGCTGTTGCAGATTGAGCGCGACTGGATGTGGTACAAGGCTTGGGGACGGTATGCGTGGAATGACCAGCGTGGTGAGGACAAGGCTTACTGGAAACAGCAGTTGGCAGCATATTACGGCATTTCCCCCATTGCCGCAGGCCATCTGCTAAAAGCATATAACGAGGCGGGTGAGATTGCCCCCAAACTGTTGCGGCGCTTCGGCATCACCGAGGGCAACCGGCAGACACTCCTCCTCGGTATGACGATGGCGCAACTGGTCAACCCCTATAAGTTCACCATCTATCCCGGTTTCTACGAGAGTTGTGGCCCTGAAGGCGAGAAACTCATCGAATGGGCTGAGAAGGAAGCGAAAGGTCTGTCTCATACTGGCGAACTGCCGTTAGACATCGCAGAGCAGTGCGTCGTTCACGGCCAGCGGGCAGTGGCAGCCTTCGATGCGGCAATAGCAGCCGTCGGGCCACTGCCACAACAACCGGAACGAGGTGCCGAACTACGGCGGATAGGCTGCGACATCGCCTGTTACGCGCTTTTCGCCCGCAGTTTCGAGCACAAAGTGCAAGCCGCCAACCTGGTGCTGCGCTATAAGTGGACAAAGGACATCGCCCACCTTAAGGCTGCCTTGCCGCTCCTTCAGGAAAGCGTCGACCTGTGGCGGGTACTGAGCCAACTGACCGCCAACACCTACCTCTACGCCAACTCGATGCAAACGGCGCAGCGGCGCATCCCCGTGGGTGGCGACAACGGCAAGATGAAGACGTGGAGCGAACTGCTGCCCGTGTACGAGAATGAAGTGGCGGCCCTGAAGGCTAACATAGAAAAACTGAAGCACCCCGTGGCACAGACCAACGTGCATATCCAGTCCGCCAAGCCTGCCAAAGTCCAGTATGTTGCTGTACTACAGCAACAAACAGAACTGGCTTCCGTATCCCTCACGAAAGGGGCTCTCCTCTTCGAGAACCGCCCGGACACACCCGTCGACAGCCTCGCGCCGGAACTGGTAGGGCTGCAAGCCCTCGTGCTGAATCGTGACTCGACACGCATCGTGGGTACAACGGTCGAATTTGAGAGTGACAAGCCTGTGAAGTTGCTGGTGGGCTTCTTCCAGGACGATGACCAAAAGTGGGCAAAGCCGCCGAAACTCGAAATTGACGCTACGGGCAACGAGTATGGTCAGGCGGAGCCGTTGCTGACCAACGCCATCGCCATCGAACAGATGCCGAAGGTGAATATCCACGCCTACTCGCTCCCGTCAGGCCGCCACACGCTGCGCCTGCCAAAGGGAATACTCATAGTGGCAGGGATTACGACCGACGAAATACGCCCCAGAGACTGTGCCCTCAACGGGCCGTCGACCGAAGTCGACTGGCTCTTCCAAAACTGATTACGGCTAACTTATAGTTTGGACGAACCAAACTCATAGTTAGGACGAACCAAACTCATAGTTAGGACGAACCAAACTTTTGCTTATGAAGAAGACACTCATCGCTATCCTCATATTCACGGCGACACTCGCCCGCGCCGACAGCATCCCCCAGACGGTGATGCAGGCGGTGTACAACGAGGTGCGCACACCCTACAAGTATGGCCTTGTGGTCGCCCCAACAGACAACTTTCACAAGATTGACTGTCCGACGGTCTTCCGAGAGGGCGACAAGTGGCTGATGACTTACATCGTCTACAACGGCAAGGACGGCACCGACGGACGCGGCTATGAGACGTGGCTGGCCGAATCGGACGATTTGCTACACTGGACAACGCTTGGCCGTATCCTTTCATATAAGGACGAAGGCTGGGATATGAACCAGCGTGGCGGCTTCCCTGCCCTTATCGACTGGACGTGGGGCGGCAACTACGAGCAGCAGACATACAAGGGAAAGCACTGGATGACCTATATCGGCGGCCACGGCACAGGCTACGAAGCCGTGAAAGAGCCGCTGAACATCGGCTTGGCCTGGACAAAAGGCGACATTACAACGGCACACGAATGGAAGTCGGACAAAAAGCCGCTGCTCTCCATCAACGACAAGGATGCGCAATGGTGGGAGAAACTGGTGCAATACAAGAGCACCATCTATGACGACCCTCAGAGCACATTGGGCAAGCGGTTCGTCATATTCTACAACGCAGGCGGCATCAACCCCAAGAATAAGCTGAAGGCAGAGCGTATCGGCATTGCCCTCTCAAACGACCTGAAGAAATGGACACGCTACAATGGCAATCCAGTCTTCGCCAACGAGATCGGCGGCATCATCACCGGCGACGCGCAGATTGCCAAGATGGACGACCTCTATGTGATGTTCTACTTCAAGGCTTACGACCCGTCACGCAAGTATAATGCCTTTAACACCTTTGCCGTAAGCCGTGACCTCGTGAACTGGCAACGTTGGGACGGCCCCGACCTCATCGCCCCGTCAAAGTCCTATGACGAGATGTTCGCCCACAAGAGTTACGTTGTGAAGCACGACGGCGTAGTGTATCACTTCTACTGCGCCGTGAACAACCACCAGCAGCGCGGCATCGCCGTAGCCACAAGCGTGCCGATGGGCCGCAGCGACGTCCGCTTCCCTGAACCCGAACAGAGCGGTCCGCGCCGTCTTACCAGCCTCAACAAAGACTGGACTGCCCGCCTCTGCCCCGACACCGTTGCGGCAAAGGTGACCCTCCCTCATAACTTCGACGACTACTACGGCTACCGACAATTGCGCCACGGTAATCTCCACGGAAGTGCCATCTACCATAAAGTGTTTACGAGCGATAAACGCTCCGGTAAGCGCTACTTCTTGCAGTTTGAAGGTATCGGCACCTATGCCACGGTGACACTCAACGGACACGAGTACCCGAAAGAACTGGTGGGACGAACGGTTTGGACGCTCGATGTCACCGATGCCATCCGCACGGGCGAAAACAAGTTAAGCGTGCTCGTTGACCATCCGGCTATGCAAACCGCCTCGCCGTGGGTTTGTGGCGGTTGCTCGTCAGAATACGGTTTCAGCGAGGGCAGCCAACCCTTTGGTATCTTCCGCCCGGTCACGCTCGTCGAGACCGACGAGGTGCGCATCGAACCTTTCGGTGTCCACATCTGGGCAAACCAAGCGTGTGACAGCGTGTTCATCGAGACCGAGGTGCACAACTACTCTTCCGACCCGCAATACATTGAGTTTGTCAGCAAGTTCGCCGAAGCCTCTGGCAAGACAGTCTTCAGGCTGTATAAGGAAATGGTTATCAAGCCTGGTGAGACAAGCGTCATCCGCCAGTCAACTGCTGTCACCAACGCCCACCGCTGGAGCCTTGACAACCCGTACCTCTACACTCTGACATCGATGGTGAAGCAGCCAGACCACTATGACGGCGATGCCCACCAGCAAGGCGAGCCCGCCTTTGTCACCACCGACCTCGTCACCACGCCCTTCGGCATCCGCAGCCTCTCGTGGCCCTGTAGTGATTCAGCCGTTTCAGTCGCAACAGACAAAGCCGACAACCGTTTCCGCCTCAACGGCCAGCCCGTCTTCATCAACGGCACCTGCGAGTATGAACATCTGCTCGGACAGAGCCACGCCTTCACGCCAGAGCAAATCCGCTCCCGCGTGAAGCAGATACGCAACGCCGGTTTCAACGCCTTCCGCGAGGCCCACCAGCCCCATAACCTGCTCTACCAACAACTCTTTGACCAGCAGGGCATACTCTTCTGGAGCCAGTTCTCCGCCCACATCTGGTACGACACGCCTGAGTTCCGCCAGAACTTCCTCCGCCTGCTGGAGCGCTGGATCCGTGAGCGCCGCAACTCGCCCAGCGTCATCCTCTGGGGCCTACAGAACGAGAGTGTCCTGCCCCGCGACTTCGCCGAGGAGTGCACCGCCCTCATCCGCCGCCTCGACCCCACGGCTTCGACCCAACGCCCCGTCACCACCTGCAACGGCGGCGAGGGCACCGACTGGAATGTCGTCCAGAACTGGAGCGGCACCTACGGCGGCAATGCCGATGCCTACGCCAAAGAACTCTCGCGCCCCGACCAACTGCTCAACGGCGAATACGGCGCCTGGCGCACCATCGACCTCCACGGCTCCGCCAAATACAGCGAGGAAAGTTTCACCGCCCTCCTCGAAAAGAAAGCCCGCCTGGCCGAACAGGCCTTCGCCGACAGCCTCGGCGTCTGCGGTCATTTCCAATGGCTCTTCTCCAGCCACGACAACCCAGGCCGCACGCAGCCCGACGGCGCCCTCCGCCGCATCGACCGCGTCGGCCCCATCAACTACAAGGGCCTCACCACCATCTGGGAAGAGCCCACGCCTGCCTACTATATGTACCGCCAGCGTTACAGCAGTTCTGTAAACGGCGGTATTTCCACCGTTCCTACCGCTGCCGACCGAAACCGCAACCTCGTGAAAGGCGCTGAGGGCTATCACTACCTATACCGCATCAACTGTGGCGGCGACATATACACCGACGAGTTCGGCCAGATGTGGCAGGCCGACGACTCCATTCTCAGCCACTCCTGGGGCCAGGATTTCGGACTGCACCCCTATCAGGCCAGCCAGCGCCATATCACCACCGACATCCGAGGCACCAAGAGCGACGGCCTCTTCCAATTCTTCCGCTTTGGCCGCCACCGCCTGTGGTACGACCTGCCGATATCAGGAAACGCATCAACCACTTACCGCATCGAAATTTATTTCCTCGAACCCTGGCACGGAAAGGGTGATAACCGCGAGGATGCCGACTACGAAGGCCTACGCATCTTCGATGTCGCCATCAACGACTCCCTTGTCATCGACGACCTCGACCCCTGGGCCGAAGCGGGCTACTGTGGTGCCTTGAAGCGCGTTGTCTATGCCCCTGCGAAGAATGGCCGCCTCCGTATCTCCTTCCCTGAAGTGAAAGCGGGCCAGGCCGTCATCGCCGCTATTGCTGTCGCCCAAGCCAGTAAAGCCAATGAGACCTATGGCACCCAAGAGTCCCAAAAGCCTTTCTGGCTCTCCCTCGACACCGACACCATCGCCAAACTCCCGCAATCGGAACTGCCACAGGACCTTGACCCACGCCCCGCCACGGTCTACGAGCCACAATCGGGCCAGAAGAACCAGTCCACCACCTTCATCATCACCCCCGGTCTCGGCCAAGAGTACGCCCTCCGCTTCCGCTACAAGAACACTACTGGCGCACCAGTCACCACCCGCCTGACCCTCGTGGACAGCAAGGGCATCACCCTCGTGAATCGCGAACTATCGTTTCCACCTACACCCGACAAATTCAAGATGCTCTCGACAACCACAGGCACACAGATAAATGCCGGCTCTTACCGCCTGACCATAGAAGGAAAGGGCGTGGAGCTGAAAAACCTTGAACTGCAATAACCACTAACAACCACCATAATAAGGAACAATATGGGAATCAGACAAACAATTGCCTCGCTCTGCCTGCCATTGATGCTGGCCGTCACCGCCGTGGCACAAACCACCATACGGCAGAACTACCAGATAGGCTTTGGCTCTACCCACGTGCTCGACACCTACCTCTCGCAAGAGAAGTTCAGCGGCGTCGGACTGACTTTCCTCACCGTCAGCGAGCGCACCCAGCAGGACTCCCACTGGGCTACCATCTGGCAGAACCAACTCAACCTTTCGTCGGTGAGCGACCGCACCGAGGACGGGCAGGAGTTAGAGGGAGTCTACAACCTCTATTTCGGACGCTACTACAGTTGGCCCCTGCTCGACGGGCGGCTAACGCTTCAAGCGGGCGGACTGGCCGACTTGGGTGTAGGCTTCATCTACAACACCCGCAACAGCAACAACCCCGCCAACGCCCGAATTGGACTGCAACTGCGGCCCTCAGGCATAGCCAACTGGCAGATATATAAGAAGTTGTCGCTGCGCTACGAGTTGGACCTTCCCTTGCTGGGCATCGTATTCAGTCCCAACTACGGCCAATCGTACTATGAAATATTCTCGCTGGGCAACTACGACCACAATGTTGTGCCTACCACCTTTGTTTCCGCCCCCTCGTTCCGCCAGCAACTGCAACTGGAGTGGCGCTGTTCGCGTTCGGCCACTCTCACACTGGGCTATCTGGGCGACTACCAGCAGTTGCGCGTCAACAACTTGAAGCAGCACGTGTTGGCGCACCGCCTGATGATAGGCTATCAGCAAAGGTTCGGGAAGGTCAAGCCCGCACAAGAGTGACGATGGTATTACCGTCGTAGTTTTCGCTCCTTGCCACCCGCGCCGTAGCGGGCAATTGTGGGGCACGGGTGCCATCGGTCACAGTAAAGGGTGCCGTCTCCACCCGTATCTCATCCCACAAGTCTTGCTCCAGAAAACGATTGAGCGTCGTGGCCCCACCCTCGACAATGAGCGATTGTATGCCTTTCTCGTACAAATCATCCAAATGAAGGGGCTGGCTACGGCTCACCACCAGCCTCACAGGATCAGGACCGACCCAATGGCGCACCGTCAGCCTCGGATGCTCTCGCTCGTCGGTGATTCGTCCTACAAGGACAGCATCTTCCTCGGCCCTCAACTTATGGACCAGCATCTGGGTGAAAGGTGTGGAGATGGCCAAGGCGTGCCCACGGTCGTCGATAAAGCCATTGGCCGTCTGTGCCCACTTTAGAATAATGTAAGGCCGGTGCAGGCGGTGAAAGGTAAAAAAGCGGCGATTCAGTTGCCGGCACTCAGTTTCCTTCACGCCCACGGTGACGCTGATGCCAGCCTCTTGCAATCTGCGTATGCCCCGTCCCTGCACCTTTGCGAACTCGTCGATACAGCCCACCACCACGCGTCGCACACCTTTTTCGACAATCAAGTCGGCGCAGGGTGGTGTCTTGCCGAAATGTGAGCAGGGTTCCAACGACACATAAAGGGTAGCCTCACGGAGCAATGGCTTGTCTGCCGTCTTCACCGATGCAAAGGCATTCACCTCAGCATGCCCCTCGCCACAACGCACGTGGTAGCCTTCGCCGATGATACGCTCGCCCTCCCCCGGACAATTGGCAACAATGACTGCGCCCACCATCGGGTTGGGCCTTGCCGTCAGCAGGCCATTACGGGCCAATTGCAGGCACCGCTCCATATACCGTTCATCGGTGGTCATCAGTACTCATCATTTTTCTGTTCCACAGGGTAACTACTCTTCGGGTTTTAGTCCGTCTGCCATTAAACTGATGATATAGGCAATATCAGCCACATCCACTTGACCATCACCATTTGAGTCGGCACACTCATATTTCATAGTACCAGCCATGTGGGAAATGGTGGCGGCAATGTCGGCCACGTCCACCACTTTGTCGCCATTGACATCACCCTTCAAGACAATAGTCTGTTGTGGAGTGGCATGCACAACAAGCGTATCTGTGACCTTCTCGCTGCCAAAGCCAGTAAGCAGGATAGCAAACTTGTAGTCGCCCTCCATCTGTGGGGAACCTGTGATGACAAGGGTCTTGGCGGTGTTGTCGATGGCACGTGTAAAACCGTCTGGCACGTTATAAAGTTTCGAGGTGCCGTCGGGCAGGATGGTTTTCGCGAGTGCAATGCTTTTCGCCTGAAATGCCTTGGCTGTGAACGTCATCTCCTGGCCCACTTCAACCGTCATTTCCAACTGCGGGTCTATCAGTCGAGGCATCATTTCCTCGGCCAGGTTATAGCCCAGATGCGGCGGCTGGTTGTAGGCCGTGTTCTGCCAGCAGACGGCCATACGGTAGGTATGGTCGTGCATAAGCGTGGGCACGGTATAGTTGGTCGAAATGTTAGTTGAGAAGATGCCGAGATAAGTCTCTTGGTCTGTCTGCGCATAGAGCACAATCTCCTCACGCCAGTCACCCAAGATGTCGGCCAGTAGGCAGGGCGTGTTTTTGGTGCCATTACAGGTGCTGCCCGGTCCCTTATCTGAGAAAGTGATAAGGCGGCTGAAACTATCGCCGCTGTCGCTGTACTTGTCAAGTTTGTTACCGTCGAGGAGGCCATCCTGCACGGTGCCGTCCCAGTACATACGGAAGTTCACCGACCCGTTCTTGTCCGTGGCCACCTCGCCAGTAACGGAACTGCGCTGCGCCCTTTCACTGGCCGAACTGAACCACCATTCCTGGCTCTTCGACGTGAGTTGTGCAGCCATACCACGTCCATTGTCCACGCCCGACGGGCCTCCTTTGAAGAGTATTTCGCCTGTAGCGGCATCGTGCAAATCCCAAGCGTAGGTACCCTTCTCCTCATGCACCTGGAACACCTGCAAGCCTTTCTGGCCAGGTATCATCTTACCCATGTGGATGGCGTCGCCGTGGCCGAAGCCAGTGGCATAGAGCAGTTTGCCGTCATCGTCAAGGGCAGCGGAGCCCCAGACGATCTCGTCGCGACCGTCGCCATCCACGTCGCCGATGGTCATATTATGGTTACCGTTGCCGAACATAGTGCGGCTGCTATTCTGCCCTGTGGCCGCCTTGGCGGAATAGTTGGTTGTTATACCAGCACTACTGGTGGCATTGCGGTAGTCGGTCACGCTGTAACTGGTAGTGTTGTCAGAACGATGGAGCCAGCGCGGAATGAGCCGCTGCCCGTCGAAGTCAACGGCCCAGATATAGGCGTATGTGTAATAGCCCCTACAGAAAATGCCGCTGTGACGGCCCTCCGGCCCGTCGAGTGCGGCCACGGCTGCCAGATAGCGCTCGCCACGGTTGCCATAACTGCCCTTGTCGTTCTTGCCATTTGTTCCCCAGTTAAAGGTGCCCTCGGCTTCGCTCAGTTCACTCTTGGCGTTGCGGTTGGGGTTGTAGGCGATGGTGTGGATGGCCTTGCCCGTCAGACCCTCGAACACGGTGAGGTACTCGTGTCCGCCGTTCACGCGACCGTCACTGTTGAGCCAACTCTTGGTGTTCGATGCGGCGCGTATGGCAGCATCGGTGGCTGCCTGGTTCACGTAGTTGCCCGGCCCGTCTTTAGAGCCTGGAGCCGTCTTGCACATCATTTCAGCCCGTCCGTCGCCGTCAAAGTCATAGACCATAAACTGCGTATAGTGGGCACCAGCACGTATGTTGCGCCCCAAGTTGATGCGCCAGAGTTTCGTGCCGTCGAGTTTGTAGCAGTCGATATAGACGTTGTCGGTAATACCGCCCTGCGAATTATCCTTGGCCGTAGAGGGGTCCCATTTGACAAAGATTTCATATTCGCCGTCGCCATCCACATCACCCACCGAGCAATCGTTGGGGGTGTAGGTGCCACCATTAGCACTGCCTTTGGCTGGTTGGTCAAGCGGCAGTTTGAACCACACGTTACTCCAAGGCGTGACTGAGGCGGAGGTATCCACGGCCTCGCCGTCTATCTTCGTCACAACCTGATAGACGGAGGTGGACGAGCCGCCAGTGTCCTTATAGTTGGTCACAGTGAGGTCACTCTTGACCACTTTGCCGTTGCGCAACAGGTCAAAGGTTGTGCGCAAGGGGTCATCGGTCCCAAAGAAACGCCAACTGACGAACCGGCCAGAACCAGAACTGTTGGGTAGGGCCACAAGGCCACGATCCAGTTTTTCCATTTGTGTGACAGGCGTCACTTGTGCATTCACGCCCATAACAGTCATCAGTATGAGCAGAGTTGTTAGTTTAGTCTTCATTGTTACAATTAGTTAGTTATGGTTTAGCATTATTCTGACTGATGTGTAGTTTCATCCAACCAAGGCACTTCTCCTGACTGGAGGGGAAACGCCAGTGGCCGCTCGACGGAGTGATGTCACACTCCTTTGGGGCGACGATTTCGTTCCAGGCGGCCCACACGCTGGTGGGCGAACAGGTATCGTCGTTATAGCCCCACGACATAAAGGTGGGCACCTTGAGGATGCGGGCAAAGTTCACCACGTCGAAATACTGCAACGTGGTCTCCGCCTGTTCATAGGGCAGGTCTATACGACTGTCATTATTGAAGTTGCTGAAGAACTTGGGCCACCCGCCGGCACGTTGGTGGGCAAAGCCCATAAGGTCGCACAGAGCGGGATAGAATGGGGCACAAAGCGAGGCCTTTTCGTTAAGCGCGGCAGTGACGATGGTCAAGGCACCGCCCTGGGAACCGCCCGTGACGATAGCGTTCCTGCCATCCCATTCGGGCAGAGAGCACAGGAAGTCAAGGGCACGGGCGCATCCCACGTACACGTCTTTATAGTAATAAGTGTCGCGTGAGGCCATCCCTCGACGCATATAGCCGTTGCACTTCTCGTGGCGCATAGCGTTGTAGGCATCGTCGGGCATACGCTGATTGTTGTCGTGGATTTCTATGTTCAGATAGATGCAACCCTCACGGGGGAAGTAGTCGGAGGGATAAATCTTCTGACTGCCAGCACCTGGAGGACAAAGGACAACGGGGAATTTCCCAGTTTGGGTTTTGGGATATGTGAGATAGCCCTGCATCCACTTCTCCTTGCCCACACGCAGACGCACCAACTTGGTCACGAACTGATCGTCGGTAGCATCTGGAACATCGAAGTATTCAGTCTCAAAAGGCACTTTGCGGGCCTCCTTCAGAACCTGCTGCCAGAACTTTTCAAAGTCCTGTGGCATCGGGGTGAAAGTCTTAATCTGTTCCGGACTGAAGGCCACCTTCACCAAATCCTTGCAGGTTTTCCCGTCGGCTGTGCGAAATTCATACTGGCAGGCCAGGAAGCCGGGTTCCGTCATTGTTCCCATTACGACGAGGGCCTCACCATCGGCAAAACTTGTTTCCTGCCAGTCTTCGGGCAGCAGCATCTCCGGCCCCACCTTGTAGCGCAGCGTGGTGCCATTGAGAGGCACGCCCCCCTCACGGGCCGTTACGCGGAGCGTGGCCTGCTGGCCCAAGGCATAGTGGCTGTCAGTATGGTTGGGAGTGGCCACCGCCTCGACAAAAGGTTTGCGGGGATTCCCAAACTCCTGCTGGAATTTCTGCGCACAGACTGCGGCATAGCAGCAGACAGACAGACAAAAGACAAGGATGAGATGCTTCATTGGGTTTTGATGTCGTTATATCTTAACAGATAAGTGTCATACTGGGTGAGGAAGGGCCGTTGTGGGGCAGGCACTTCGGAGGCTGGGGCGAACAGGCGGGCCACAGCCTGCGGCCAATTACCCGCCTTGACACGATAGAGACGGAAAGCGGCACCAACAGGGCCATCGCCCTTGCGCCATCCTGGGAAGGCTGTTTTGGCGAACTTCGGTCCTTGTCCGCTGACAGCGGCATTGACAGTCATCACGATGCCACGGTCAGTCTGTTCAAAGTTCAAGCGGAGAGAGTCGCCCACCACCAGCAGGCCATTGCCCTGACTGTCGGTGAACAATGCAGCGTCCACGCCCAAGTGATTACCCTCGAAGTATAAATCATCTTTATGTTTTGCCCAGAAGCCGTAACGGCAGGCCTGCCGACGGCCAGGATAACTGGCAAAGGGGCCTTGGCCTATCCACTGCACACGGTCGATGCGCTGGTCAAGCAGATAAGCCAATCCCAACTCGGAGCGGAACACGTCGGCAGTATCTGGCGTCAGCGTGAAAGATATCTCCTCGCCACCGTCAATAGGATTATGTTCCACTTGGGCCTTTACCTGTTCCTGATTCAGTCCGAGTAGATATTTGGGGATGAGCCGTCCTTTCTGTGTGATGCGTTCAGCCATAGTAGCCTTGCGACCCGTGCGCACCAATGGTCCATCCTGCACCTGTTGCATCGGGGCGCCCGTACCCGCCCAGTTCGGTTCAGGCTTGTTCAGCAGAAACGACTGGTGAAGGAAAGTGTGACCTTTTGCATCGACAATATCGAAATGGAGCAATTGGAACTGAGAAGGCATTGCAGCATAGGGAAGGGCCAGGCTGTATGATACAGAGGAACGAGGGGCGCAGTCTGGACTGAAAGCGCCTTGGGCCACGGTGTCACGGTCGGCGGTTATCGTCCAATGGAAGGTGACATTGTCCTTCAAGTTGAGGAAGTCGTAGCGATTGACGAGTTTCAACTGTGCTGCGTCATTGCCACAACTTACTGAACCGACAAAGGCACGGGCATAATTGTGCTGCAATTCAAAATAGTTGGGCAGAGGCGTGCGGTCGGCGTAGAGCAGGCCGTCAGTACCGAAGTTGCCCTTCATTTCAAAGCCGCCGTCCTTAGAAGTATAAACTTTCTGGTCACGCTCACTACCATCGGTACGCCATTTCGTGCCCCCGCCCTGGTCGATAAAGGGCATACCCTGGTCGGCCCATTCCCAGACCGAACCACCGGCAATGCCAGGCGTGCGCTCGATAATCTCCCATTGGCGGTTATGATCCTCCAGCGAGATACCCAACGTGTGGCAATACTCAGTAAAGATGACCGGGCGGTCCAACGTCTGGTAAAAACCGCCTATCTGGCTCGTAGTGGGATAATGAGGGGCGAAGACTGGTGCCTGTGAGGGGAAGCCCTTGGCGTTTTCGCCTTCAAAGAACTTGCGGAAATAACTGCCCACCTGCGGGAAGCAGTAGGGCCGTGAAGGGTCGAGACGCCCCACCAAGTCGCCCACTTCGACGCACGTCTGTGGCAGCGGGTTCTCGTTGCCCACGCTCCAGACAATGACCGACGGGTGGTTTTTGTCGCGCACGACGGTGGCCAAGGCACGGCTCTTCAGGATATCCTGGTAGGAACGGCTCGACAGATGTTTGTCGCCAAAGCCGAAAGGAACTTCGTCTACCAGATAGAAGCCCAAGGAGTCGGCCAACTCGTAAAAGCGTGGTTCGCGTGGGTAGTGTGAAAGGCGCATATAATTGACCGAAGCCTCCTTCATCAGTTGAATATCCTTCAGCGTCAGATCATCGCTAATCACCTTCACCGTCTGCGGGTCGGTGGAGTGGGCATTGACGCCACGCAACTTCACCGGCCTTCCATTCACCTTCAGCACATTCCCGTCTATCGAGATTTCGCGGATGCCTATCTTCTGTACAAAGGTCTGCAACGTCTTGCCTTTCTCTTTCACACGCAACATCAATGTGTACAGATAGGGCGTTTCTGCCGTCCATAGTATCGGATTGTCAATTTTGCCGCCCGTGGAAACGACTCTGCCTTGGGCATCTGTGATTTCGTAGTCAGTTGTGGTGTTCTTTGTCTTGTTAGCCACTTCTGTCTTCACCGTCACCTCGCCGTTCATCGTTGTCGTTACGGTCAGGTCGGAGAGGTGCGTCTTAGGTACAGGGAAAAGGGTCACGTCACGGAAGATGCCCATTGTGGCCCAGTCGTCGAAACAGTCGAACTCATAGCCCTTGAAGTGGGAGTAGACTCTCAATGCCAACTGTTGCGGCTCACCCCGGAACACGTTCTTCGACAGATGGGGTGTGAGGTCGAAGAGGCAAGTGTTGTAGCCGCTTTCCCACGTGCCCACCAACTGGCCGTTGAGCCACAGGTCGTAGCCGCGCAACACGCCGTCGAGGCGGATGACAACCTGCTGGCCCTTCCACTCCTGGGGCACGGTAAAGGTCGTGAGGTAGTAGCCCGTCAGCGAGTCAGGATAGTTGTATCGCGGTTCACAGAAACCATAGGCTTCCCAGCAACCAGGCACGGCAATGGTTCGCCACGCGGCATCGGCAGGAGGCACCGTCTGGTCATTGGTTACGCCTTTGACCACCTTCAACTGCCACTCGCCGTTAAGGCTCTTTTGGAGCGACTTGTCAGTCACAGGCCAGATGCCTTTGAAAGCATCACCCACCTCTGCACGGCAAGCCAACGCTGCCATACAAAGTACGACTGCAAGCCATCTCCTTCTCATTCCTTCAGTCTATCGTCTATACTCCTTGGTAAAAACTGGCGTACCACTCAGCAAACCGGCGCAGGCCTTCCCTTAACGACGTTGAAGGTTTGAAGCCGAAGTCACGCTCCAGGGCCGATGTGTCGGCGTATGTCGTGGGCACATCGCCTGGCTGCATAGGAACGAGTTTCTTATGAGCCTCAAAGTCATAGTCTTCGGGAAGCACCTTGGCACGGATGAGTTCCTGCTGGAGTATGTCGACAAAGTTCAACAGATTCTCGGGCTGGTTGTTGCCTATGTTGTAGACGGCGTAGGGAGGCAATGGCAGCCCGTCCTCGCCCTGTTTCTTCTCAGGCGCTCCCTGCATAATGCGCACCACGCCCTCCACGATGTCATCGACGTAGGTGAAGTCACGCATACAGTTGCCAAAGTTGAAGATTTGGATGGTTTCGCCCTTGCGCAACTTGTTCGTAAAGCCGAAATAGGCCATATCAGGACGTCCGGCAGGGCCATAGACGGTGAAAAAGCGCAAACCCGTCGTGGGAATGTTGTAAAGTTTCGAGTAGGCGTGGGCCATCAGTTCGTTGCTCTTCTTCGTGGCGGCATAGAGAGAGACGGGATTGTCCACCTTGTCGTCTGTGGAATAGGGCACCTTCTTGTTCGACCCGTACACACTTGATGACGAGGCATATACCAGATGCTCCACAGGCCAATTGCGGCAGGCTTCCAGAATATTGTAGAAACCTATCAGGTTGCTCTGGATATAGGCATCGGGATTGGTAATCGAATAGCGCACGCCTGCCTGTGCGGCCAGGTTCACCACCACTTGCGGCTTATACTCCTGGAAGATGCCGTCGATGGTGGCTTTGTCGGCAATGTCGCCCTTTACGAACTTCCAAGTTGTACCCTCCGGCACGCTTGTGTTCAATTCGTTCAGGCGGAAATCTTTCAGCGCCACATCGTAGTAGTCGTTCATATTGTCGATACCGATAATAGTGGCACCCTTCACGTCATTGAAGAGACGCTTCACCAGGTTTGAGCCGATAAATCCGGCTGCGCCGGTCACGAAAATAGTCTTGTTGTCTAATATTATCTTTTCCATTGTCAGATTGTTTTATTTTCCATATTTTTCAACTGCCTCGTAATAGGTGTCGAGGCTGCCGATGTCGAAGCGCCCAGCCGACATAGGCCAAGCGTGCATCGTGGTGTGGTCCACCATATAGTGGGCCAGGTTGCCGGGCGCATCCTTTCCGCAACCATTCTCTACTGAATGGCGCACGAGGTCGAGGTCTTTCTTCAGATAGATGTAGAAAGGCGGAACGGCCCAATGGCTCTTCGGCACCTGCGGTTTCTCCTCCATTCCCAGCACCTTCATCTGCCCGTCCAGTTCCACAACACCAGTCCTTTGAAGTTTCCCTGTCGACGGCTGCTCGTGGCACATAATGCAACTGGTCTGTTTCCCCTTGGCGAAGTCCACAAACTCCTGGAACGAGAAGAACAGCAGATTGTCGGCTGCCACCACCAGGAGGTCATCGTCGATGTTCAGTTTCTCCATCGCGAACAACAAGTCGCATACAGCACCCAAGCGTGTCTCGTTGGTCTCTGTCCCATCATCGACAATCTTAATCGGCTTCTTGTAGTCAAGGCCGTTTTTCCACTCCTCGAAGATTGGGGCAAACTTATGGTTTGTGATGATGATGTGCTCATCGATTTCCGCAATCTTGTCGATGTCGTCGAGCATCCTGCCGAGAATGGTGCTCTCACCAATTTTCAACAACGGCTTGGGAAAGTTTTTTGTCAGTTCTCCCAGCCTGGTCGCATATCCTGCTGCAATAACAATATTCTTCATTTTTTCTGTCTGTTATTTTGTCTCAAAAATTTGGTTCGTCCAAACTACCAGTTTGGTTCGTCCAAACTCCTGGTTTGGTTCGTCCAAACTCCTGGTTTGGTTCGTCCAAACTCAAACGAACCTTGCGCCGTCGTCAGGCTTCACCCAGAACACCTGGTAAGTCTTCTCATATTCAGGGAACTGCTCCAGATATTTCTTGGTCAGTTCCTTCTCAATCGACTCCTTGTAGGCAGGGTCAACCAGCGCGATGCAGGCTCCCTTGAAGCCAGCGCCGGAGAAGCGGCCTCCATAGACACCAGGCAGATCACGCATAATCTCGTAGATGGCTATCAATTCAGGCGAACCACACTCATAGTTATGGATGCTGCTCTCGCACGAGTCAAACGACAGTTTGCCGAAGAGTTTCATATTGCCCGTCTCCCAAGCCGTCACGCCCTGGCGCACCCGACGGTATTCCGAGTAGAAGTGCTCTGCCCTGCGGGCGAACCTTGCAGGCATAGCGATGCGCGTCTTGTCGAATGTGGCTTTGGGAATGTCGCGCAGGAACGTCTTGTCGAATGTCTTCAGCGGCTGGTCGGTATAGGCCAGCATATTCCACGCTGCCGTCTTACATTCGAACACACGGAGGTTATAGTCCGAGTTCACCAGCGAGCGTGTCAGGCCAGAGAAGAAAATGCCGATTTCGAAGTCTGGCATATCCGGATTGCGCTTGATAATGCGCCACTCGTTTGAGTCACAGTCGAGGAACAGCAGGCCGTCCTTCTTGCCCAGCGCGATGCACGCCTGGTCGAGCAGGCCGTTGTTCAGCCCAATATACTCGCGCTCTGCCTCAGAGGCAATCTTCACCACCTCAAAAGGCTGCAAGGTAATGTCATTGGCCTTGGCAAAAGCCATCACGTAGGCAATCAGCACAGCCGCCGACGATGACAGGCCGCCCACGGGCAGGCTGCCCTTGATGACGCCCTCAATGCCACGGGTCAGTTCGAAACGCTTGCGAAGGGCATACTTGGCACCACGGGCATAATCGCCCCAATGCTGCTCCTTCACTTGGCTGGGCTTGGAAATCTCAAAACTCACATCGCCCTCAAAGGTCAACGACGACAAATTAACCATACCATCCTCCCTGACGTTAAACCAAAGGTCAACGCCCTTGTCGATGGCAAAACCCGTCACCAGGCCGTGCTGGTGATCGACGTGCGCCCCAAGCGGACAAACGCGGTAAGGCGCAAAAACATGATACTGATACTTTTCCATTTTTATACTTTAATCTCCATTTTTCCAATTATGCTGCAAAAATACGCATAATTTCTTGATTTTAGGCCATTTTTATGTTTTTTTAATTTTATAGTTTCCAATAAAGTTTAGAGTTTAGAGTTTAGAGTTTAGAGACTTTTCAAATAAAGCCGAAAACAAGTACAGCCTCTCAACACTCAACTCTCAACAAAAATGGCCATCATCTACCCTTCGCCCATCTTCGGCCCCGTCCATAGCCGGCGACTCGGCATTTCACTCGGCATCAACCTCCTGCCTGCCGACGGGAAAGTGTGCTCCTTCGACTGCATCTATTGCGAGTGCGGCTTCAACAAAGACCACCGCCCCACCCTGCCCTTGCCCACGCCAGCGCAAGTGAAAGAGGCACTCGAACAGAAACTACAGCAAATGACCCTCGACGGCCAGTTGCCCGACGTGCTTACCTTTGCTGGCAACGGAGAGCCGACCTCCCACCCCCGCTTCCCTGAAATCATCGACATCGTCATCGCCCTGCGCGACCAATATTGCCCGAAGGCCAAAGTCTCCGTGCTCTCCAACGCCACGTTCATCCAAAGGCCGGAGGTGCACGACGCACTAATGCGCATAGACAACAACATCCTCAAACTCGACACCGTCAGCCCTGATTATATAAAGAAAGTGGACCGCCCCAACAGAGCCTACGACGTAGACGCCATCATAGAGCGTATGCGGGCTTTCAACGGCCACATCATCATCCAGACAATGTTTATGCAAGGCGAATCGGACGGCGAAAGTGTCGACAACACGGGCGAGGAGTACGTCGTCCCCTGGCTGGAAGCCGTCGCACGCATCGCCCCGCAGCAAGTGATGGTCTATACCATCGACCGCGACACCCCCGCCAAGGGCCTGCGCAAGGCCACCCGCGAACAACTCGACGCCATCAAGGCCCGCGTGGAGGCTCTTGGCATCAGTTGTCAGGCCAGTTACTGAACATCTTCGGAAAAAGAATTTCCTTTTTTTGTGGTTTTATTTTTACATTACAGTTTTTTTTACTATCTTTGCAGTCGATATTTATAACTATTAGTGGAAAACAATAATTATATGGAGAAATTATTACTTGTTTTTGCTTTTTTATTGGGAGTCACCCAAGGGTGGGCAAACCCTGTAACTGTTGAACAAGCTCGTGAGAAAGCCAGACAATTTGTGAGCAACCGTGTTGCAGCTCATTCCAGAGCTGCGGTTAGAAGTTCAGTTGGCGGGGATTCGCAAACCCCGCTGAAGATGGTATCTGTAGGTGACGAGCAGAGTTACTACATTTTCAATGTTGGCCAGAACGAAGGCTATGTCGTGGTTAGTGGCGACGATGCCACCGACGAAATTCTCGGCTACTGCGACAGCGGTAGCATTGACCCCGACCAGATGCCCTGCAACATGCGCGCCTGGATGGATGGCTATGCCGAGCAAATAAAGTTCATCAGGAAGAAGGGAATCAAGAAAACAGAGGCAAAGGCAAGTGCAAGCCAACGGTACTGTATGTTGGATGACAACCGTCTCGCACGCTTCGACCAGCATCCGCCTTACAATGACTTATGCCCTGAACACAATGGCAAGAATTCAGTTACAGGTTGTGTGGCTACGGCGATGGCACAATTGCTTTATTATCACAAATGGCCAGCTGCTACAACATATCCCATCATCGGGTACAAAACCGAAAGCAATGGTTTAGATGTTGCCCCTGTTGATAAAAACACGCCAATTGACTGGACGAATATTCAGCCTACATACATAGAAAGTAAAAGCTATAGCAAGGATCAAAAAACTGCTGTAGCTGAATTGATGAGAATATGTGGCACAGCTGTAAGAATGAATTACTCGTCTAATGAGAATGGTTCCAGCGCTGATGCCCGTGTAGTGCCTTTTGCATTAGAACTGTATTTCGGCTATAAAACAGGAGCTTCATATAAGGAGCATAACAACATGTCGGATGAAGAGTGGCTTGACTGTCTGTATAAAGAATTAAAAAATGACAGTCCAGTCATACTTAGTGTCGGAGCGAACGATGGTTCAAGGCATGCAATTCTCTGTGAAGGCATTTCTGGAAAAGACTTAAAGATTGACTGGGGATGGAATGGAAATAGGGATAGCATAACCGCGAATGGACTTTTCTTGTATTCTGCATTGGATGCCTATGACACGGATGATTATAAGTTCAATTTTGACCAAAGAGCTATTATTGGCGTAAAACCAGATAGAGACGGTAGTAACGGAGAAGTGCCAAGGCGCTTGTCAACTACATATATAAAGTCGGTGGGTGATAAAGTCTATAAAAGAAATCCTGAGTCTGGAAAGTTTGAGAATATTACAATTGCTTACAAAATAGAGAATCTTGTTATTCCTTTCAAACTGACATTTGATGTTGGTGTGGCTTTCTTGAATGTGAATAATGATGATATGGTTGGCAATCCGGGATTAATCAGTCACACAGAATTTGATTATCTGTCTTTTGTTGAGAAATCGTTTACGATAGATGAATTTCCCGATTTACCCGATGGTCACTATAAAATGTGCATGGCAAGCCAGTGGGTTGGCTCAGATTATATTTATCCAAACGTCAATTCAGATGTCAACTATATTGATGTTGTCATAGCCAATGACAAATTGTTGTTGGATGGTGTATCACCTGACCCATTAGAGGTAACAGAGATAGTGGTTGACAACGCCGACATGGCGGGTAAGACATTCACGGGAACAACGCTGTCGGGCCACTTCCTCCTGCAGAACAATAATAACAAGACAAACCGCGACCATGTCTACGTGTTTGTCGTTGAGGAGGGTGACAATCAAAAGCTCAACCCCGACATGGACCCCATCTATTGCGACCTGTTTGTACATCCGCACAAGACACAGAGCATCTTCTTCGAGTTCAATCAGCTACAGGAGGGCCATCGCTATTGCGTGGCCGTGACCAATTTCGAGATGAACGAGTTCTACCGCTCCGACTACTTCACCTGTCTGCCAGATGAGAATGCCTCTGAAACCCTCGCCATCGGCAGCTTCTTCAAGGCCAAGACGGTGGAGGGGCTGGAGCTGACCTATAGGATTTACAGAAACAATCCAAAACTGGTGGAAATAAGAAGCGAGAGTGGTGAACTATGGGAAAATGCTGCCACTGACAAAAGCTTCGCAGGCCATCTTACTATCCCGTCGACGGTGAACGGCTATACAGTAGCACGTTTGGGAAATTTAGCATTGTACGATATGCAAGGTATTACCTCCGTGAGTATCCCGTCAACAGTAAAACAGCTTGGCAGCTATGCCTTCTGTGACTGTTACAACCTTAGTCGCATCGATGGTATGGAGGCAGTAGAGAGCATTGGAGATGTTGCGTTCAAGATGTGCAATAAGATGAAGACTATTCCTCTGCCTCATACACTAAAAACTATAGGCAAACAGGCGATTAGCGACAATGCCGAACTCGAATATCAGGTAATCCCGTCGAGCGTCATCAGCATCAGGGATGAAAGCCTGCTGTTGAACTGCCCCAAGTTGCGTTCTGTAGTTGTTGAGCGTGGCAATACTGTCTACGACTCACGTGGCGGTTGCAATGCCATCATCAAGACTGCTACCAACGAGGTCGTTGCAGGCTGCGCTGCGACAACCATTCCCTTTGGCGTGACAAAGATTACCAATCTGAACTGGGTGGATAATCTGGAACGTATCGAGCTGCCGCCGACAGTGACGGAGATAGACGACTATGCGTTCTGGTGCACAAATGAACTAAGAACCGTGCTATCTCACATCAAGAACCCCATGCCTATCGTTGATGGAAAGACGTTCTATGCTTCAAACCGTGACATCAACCAACTTATGACACTATACGTTCCCAAGGGCTGTCTGGCCAAGTATAGGGCAACAGAAGGATGGAAGAGTATTGTCGACATCAGAGAAATGTCTGAGCGGACAGAGATTTTGCGCTATTTCTACAATGGATGGACTTATACGCTCAACAAGCAGGCTGCGGGCAGCAGCGCACGTAGAACAAACAAGGCCGAGGGCGGTTCTGGTGATGTGCGTACTGATGCCGACGGATGGGAAATGTACCGCTCGCTCCTGACGCTCGACGTGACTGACGATAAGGGCAACACCAATACCTACACGGTGGATGATGGTGGTGTGTTCCTCGACATGAGCGAATATGGCACGATGCAGAAGCCAACCTTGCTTGTGGATAATCCTTCCAACAAAATATGGATATTCACCAACTCGAAGAGTGAGGGCAAAAACTACGAGATGGACGGATTTATGTATTCCGCCAACCTCAATGAGCTGGTGTTTGAAAAGGAAACGGTCTTTGAGAACGAAGACCAGGGATGGTACGCCAATCTTGAGCAGGGCGAGAATGGCCAACCACAGCTAAACCACTACGATATGAGCGAATATGTGGAGGTGACTACTCAGCGACAGGACGATGCCACATACGTCAGTGAAGCTTCTACCGAAATCACGTCACCAGCTGAGGCAGAAGACAATTGGAACGAAGCCATAAAAGAGCCAGAACCCGGCGACGTGAACAATGACAAGATGGTGGATTCTTCCGACTTGGTTGCCCTCATCAACGCCATTGCCCTGAAAATGTGTGACGCGAGTACTGACGTGAACGGCGACAACCGTGTGGACATTGCCGATGTGTTGTCTATCACCCGAAAGATTGCCGTCAACCAGTACCTCGAAAAGGTGGAAGCCGTCGATCTGGGCCTGCCCAGCGGTACGCTCTGGGCCAACTGTAACCTGGGCGCAACGACTCCAGAAGAGTTCGGGAACCTGTACGCCTGGGCCGAACTGACGCCAAAGGAGGAATATGAAGAGGAAAACTATGCTTACAACTCTTACGATGCAGCCACGAAAGACTTTACTTACACTGACCTGGCTGCAAACGGAGACATAAGCGGTATGCCTAAGTTCGACGCTGCCACAGCAATGATGGGTGCCCCCTGGAGAATGCCCACCTACGCCGAAATCAGCGAACTGAAGGAGAACTGTCAGGCCGAATGGACAACCATCAACGGCATCAGAGGAGCCTGCCTCACAGGACCTAACGGGAACAAAATCTTCCTGCCTGCCACACAATACGACAATGAAAGTGGCTGGTACTGGTCGTCAAGACAGTACACAGGCAAGAACAATCCTTGGGCATTAGCATTATATATTGACACCGACAGACAGTCCATCTATATTAACGGCTATTTCCGCTACATCGGTTTCAACATCCGCCCTGTCAGGAAGTAGACGCATACAGCTGGACAAAGAGAACAAAAAAAAACCTATAAAACAACAACTAAAACATCAAAATGAAGAACATCTGTCTGAACACATCGAAAGCCTCCTGCTTCTTGGCAGAGGGTGCCGTGGCCGCACTGGAGCCACAAGTGAAAGCCGCACAAGAAGCCCTGGAGCAGGGCACTTGCCCCGGCAACGATTTCCTGGGCTGGCTCCATCTGCCCAGCAGCATCAGCAATGAATTTCTCGGCGAGATAGAGGCTACAGCCAAGGTGCTGCGCGACAACTGCGAGGTGGTCGTCGTGGCTGGTATCGGCGGTTCCTACCTCGGCGCACGTGCCGTCATCGAGGCCCTGAGCAACTCCTTCGGATGGCTGCAACAGCCCAAGCCCGTCATTCTCTTTGCAGGCAACAACATCGGCGAGGACTATCTCTCGGAGATGATTGAGTACCTGAAGAACAAGAAGTTCGGCGTCATCAACATCTCGAAGAGCGGCACCACCACCGAGACCGCCCTCACCTTCCGTCTGCTGAAGAAGCAGTGCGAGGCACAGCGCGGCAAGGACGAGGCCAAGAAGGTCATCGTCGCCGTGACCGACGCCAAGCGCGGCGCCGCCCGCACCTGCGCCGACAAGGAGGGCTACAAGAGTTTCATCATCCCCGACAACGTGGGTGGCCGTTTCTCGGTGCTCACTCCCGTAGGCCTGCTGCCCATCGCCTGCGCCGGCTTTGACATCCGTCAACTTGTGGCTGGTGCCCAGGATATGGAGAAGGCTTGCGGCAAGGACGTTCCCTTTGCCGAGAACCCCGCCGCACAGTATGCCGCCGTGCGCAACGCCCTTTACCAGAAGGGAAAGAAGATTGAAATCATGGTGAACTACCAGCCCAAACTCCACTTTATGAGCGAGTGGTGGAAGCAACTCTACGGCGAGAGCGAAGGCAAGGACAAGAAGGGCATTTTCCCCGCCAGCGTCGATTTTACCACCGACCTCCACTCGATGGGACAGTGGATTCAGGACGGCGAGCGCAGCATCTTCGAGACTGTCATCAGCATTGAGGAGCCTGAGCGCAAACTGCTCTTCCCAAGCGACGAAGAGAATCTGGACGGCCTGAACTTCCTGGCCGGCAAGCGCGTGGACGAAGTGAACAAGATGGCCGAACTGGGCACACAATTGGCCCACGTGGACGGCGGCGTGCCCAATATGCGCATCAGCGTGCCCCGTCTGAACGAGTACTATCTTGGCCAACTCATCTACTTCTTCGAGATTGGCTGCGGCATCAGCGGCAACGTGCTGGGCGTGAACCCCTTCAACCAGCCCGGCGTCGAGGCCTACAAGAAGAATATGTTCGCCCTGCTCGGCAAGCCCGGCTACGAGGCCGACACAAAGGCCATCAAGGAACGTCTGGCCAAAGAGGCATAAGCACTATAGGTCCTAACCTATTCGACCTATGAGAACGCTAATAGACAGTTATTTAGCCAAGTACGGCTTTGAGGCGTTTTGCCCCAAAGCCGTACTCTTCGACATGGATGGTGTGCTCTACAACTCTATGCCCAACCACGTGGTGGCCTGGCACAAGTCGATGGCCCACTACGGCCTGGTGATGAACGAAGCAGATGCCTACGCCACAGAGGGGGCGCGGGGCATCGACACGGTGCGTGAACTGGCGAAACAACAGCGCGGCGAGGACATCACGATGGAGAAAGCGCAAGAGATGTACGACCTGAAGTCGAAGATTTTCCACGATATGAAGCCCCAGCCGCCCATTATGGAGGGCATCCCCCAATTGATGGCGCAGATTAACGCCAGCGGACTGCAGATAGGCATCGTCACTGGCAGCGGACAGCGCCCGCTCATCGCACGGCTGATGCAGGACTTCGGCCAGTATCTGACGGAAGACCACATCGTGACGGCCTACGATGTGGAACGGGGCAAGCCCAATCCCGACCCTTATCTGGCCGGACTGCGCAAGATGGGGAACCTGAATCCTTGGGAGGCGCTGGTAGTAGAGAACGCACCGCTGGGCGTGGCTGCCGGTGTGGCCGCCCGCATCTTCACCATTGCCGTAAACACAGGGCCGCTGAAAGAAAAGGTGCTGGCCGACAAAGGAGCCAACCTGGTGCTGGCACGGATGACAGACCTGAGCGACAAGTGGAACGAACTCTATTCGTCTTTTTCCTCGTCCTCCTCGTCGTAGTCGAGCATACCCATATCGTCGTCCTGGCGGATGCTGATGCCGCCCTGATTGTTGACGGTCAGCAACAGGGGCACAAAGACATCGTCGATGGCATCGGGAAGGCCGATAACTACAGAGAAGCGCAGTTCCGTCCCCTCCGCCTCGTCGAACCTGATGCTGGCCAACTGGCCATTGCGGCGGAACGACTCATCCACATACGACTGGAACGACCCTTTCACAAATGTTTTCTCGAAGAACACGGAGCCGTCATCACGCTTGACGGCCAGGCGGATGCTGTTGTCTATGTACTTCTGGCCCGTGTCGTCGCTCACCTTGGGCAGGCTGTCAACCGGCGTGCGCACAATGTCGACCACATACTTCTTGCCTAGCCACTCCACTTTCTGCGACTGCTTCTCAGCCTGCATAGCAATGGGCGGCAGCGGCTTCTTAGGGATGTATTTCGTGGCAATGATGTCTTCGGTTTGTTTCTTCTCCTTACAGCCAGCCAGTAGCGTCAGGCCGGCAGCAAGGACGATGAGGGATAGTAGTGTGTGTCTCATATAGTTTGGTTTAGAGTTGGTCAGGAAATCTCGTTGATGTTGTAGGGCGTCTCCTGGTAGACGTAATAGTTTATCCAGTTGCTATAGAACAGGTTGGCGTGCGCCCGCCACGAGACGACCGGCGGCTGGCTGGGGTCGTCGTTGCGGTAGTAGTTGAGGGGCAGTTCCACATCGTTCCTGATGCCTTTGTCGCGCCGGTACTCGGTGTCGAGCGTGCCGGGTGCATACTCCATGTGGCCGGTGATGTAGAACTCGCGGCCTCCACGAGCCATCACAATGCTCACGCCACACTCCGGGCTATCAGCAATGAGCGTCAGTTCCGAGCGTGCCGCAATGTCTTCGCGTCTCACCTCAGAATGGCGGCTGTGCGGCATCATAAACGTGTCGTCGAAACCTCGGAAGATGGGCAGTTGCGGCTCCAGGATGTTCTGGGTGAAGATGCCGAACATTTTCTTTTCCAAGGGATACTTGGGTACGCCGTAATAGTGGTATAGTCCAGCCTGGGCGGCCCAACAGATGTAGAGCGTAGAAGTGACGTGAGTGCGCGCCCAAGTGAAGATGTCGGCTATCTCCGGCCAGTAACTCACCTGCTCGAAGGCGATGGTCTCCACAGGCGCACCCGTGACAATCATGCCGTCGAACTTCTCGTTCCTCATAGACTCGAAGTCGCGGTAGAACATCATCATGTGCTCTATGGGCGTGTTCTTGGGCGTATGGCTGCGCAGTTTCATAAAGTTGATGTCGAGTTGCAGCGGCGTGTTGGAGAGCAGACGGACAAGGTCTGTCTCGGTGGTCACCTTCAGCGGCATCAGGTTCAGGATGACGATGCGCAGCGGTCGGATGTCCTGCGAGTGGGCCCGCGTGCTGTCCATCACGAAGATGTTTTCGTGCTTCAGCAGTTCAATGGCAGGCAGTCGGTCAGGCAGTCGGAGAGGCATATCGGTCGGGCGTTAAAGGGGTTGTTCTTCCAATTCAAAATGTACAATAATGCACAATGCGCAATAATCAATTGTCAATTTTCAATACTCTGGCCACAATGACGGAAACATTGTCCAGCCCACCCTCGTCTTCGGCAGCCTGACAGAGGGCATCGGCATCGAAGCCGTGGTTCAGCAGACGCTCAATCTCCTCGTCGGACACCATGTCTGAGAGGCCGTCGCTGCACAGCAAAAAGACCGCGCCGGGGCGCACCAGCGCCGACTGATCCTCCAAATCCACATAACTGGTAGAGCAACCGCCGCCTATGCAGTTGGTGATGATGTTCGAGTGCTCCTTGTTGCCCAGCAGATTGTTCAGCGAGTGGTCGGTGGTAATCTGGCGCAGCTTTCCGTCGGACAGACAATAGAGGCGGCTGTCGCCGCAGTTCATCGAATAGAAGGCACCCTCGAAATAGGCCAGAGCCACCAGCGTGGTCCCCATCCCTCTACACTCGTCCACCTCGCGCCCCTTGGCTTCGATGATGAAGTTGATGCTCTTCAGCCAGTCGCAGACCGACTCGTTGAACCCATTGTAGCCGAGGCCCGAAGGCAGGTCGCTGAAGTAGTATTTCAGGTTGTTAAGGGTGTCAGAGCTGGCCACCTCGCCTCCGTTGTGCCCGCCCATTCCGTCGGCCAGGGCCAGCAAGTAGCGGTCGCCCTGCTCCAGCTTCACCGTGACAGAGGTCTTGCGGTTGCGCACCATCTGTTCGCCCAGGAGCAGCATATCCTCGTTGTTCACTCTCACGCATCCAACGCGGCTGGATGCTGTTATGCTAAGTGTGATACTTTTAGCCATTTCCGTTCTGTTTTTTTCAAAATCGCTTGCAAAGGTAGCTTTTTTCTGCGAAACAAACAAAAAAGAAAGCACAAAAATTAGCAGACAGCCGTCAAGGCAGCGTTGGATACTGTCTGAAGTCGGGTTTCCGCTTCTCAAGGAAAGCCTTTCCACCCTCCTGCGCCTCGTCCAGGTAATAGTAGAGCATAGTGGCATCGCCGGCCAACTGCTGGATACCGGCCTGGCCGTCGAGTTCGGCGTTCAGTCCAGCCTTTATCATACGCAGGGCCAGCGGCGAGTGCTGCATCATGGCCCGTGCCCACTCCACGCACTCGTCCTCCAGTCGCTCCAGGGGCACCACCTTGTTCACAAGACCCATGCGCTCGGCCTCCTGCGCATTGTACTGGCGGCAGAGGAACCATATCTCGCGCGCCTTCTTCTGGCCGACGATGCGGGCCAAATAGGAGGCGCCGAAGCCAGCGTCGAAAGAACCGACCTTGGGGCCTGTCTGCCCGAAGATGGCATTGTCGGAGGCGATGGTTAGGTCGCACACCAGGTGGAGCACATGGCCGCCGCCGATGGCATAGCCATTGACCATCGCGATGACGGGCTTGGGCAGACGGCGAATCTGCATCTGCACGTCGAGCACGCTCAGACGGGGCACGCCCTGCTCGTCCACATAGCCGCCGCGCCCCTTCACGTGCATATCGCCACCGCTACAGAAAGCATGTTTCACGTCCGCAAGGTTCTTCCCCTTAGGTACTTCCGACATAGCCCCCGTGAGCAGCACCACGCCGATGTGGGTCATTTCGCGGCACAGGGCAAAGGCCTGGCTCAGTTCCAGCGTCGTCCTCGGCGTAAAGGCATTGCGATAGCGCGGCCTGTTAATCGTAATCTTGGCTATGCCGTCATACTCCTCGAAGAGAATCTCCTCGAACTCCCGTATGGTCTTCCATTCTCTCTTTTCCATAATTCTATGTTCTTGTGTTTTTATTTATGTTAGTATGTCTTTATTCACTGCAAAATTACCAAAAAGATACAAACTGACCAAAAATATCGCCTTTTTTAGCCTCCTACGGCCAAAAAGGTGGCGGGAAGTGCATAGAGTTTCGGATTATTTTCTTAAATTTGCGGCACCAAACGCTTCGCTAACGAAAAGTGATAAGTGAAAAGTGATAAGTGAAACATATAACTATTAAATGAAGGAGAAGAAGTATTGTGGCGTGGTGGTGCCGATGGTAACGCCTGCGACGGCAGAAGGACGGCTCGACGTGGAGGCCGTGGAAAGGATTACGGAGTTTTTCGCCCAGGCAAAGGTGTCGCCATTGCTGATGGGAACGACGGGCGAGGGCAATAGCGTGAGCCGCGAGGACGGCCTGCTCTTCGTGGAGACGGCAGTAAAAGCCCGCAACCAATGGTCAATGGTCAACGGTCAATGGTCAATGGTCATCTACGCAGGCCTGACAGGCAACTGCTTTAGTGAGCAGGTGGCGCAGGCCGAGGCTTATACAAGGGCCGGCGCCGACGTGATTGTGGCGACGCTGCCCTCTTACTACGCCTTGACGCCGGCGCAGATGGAGAACTACTACCGCCGCCTGGCCGACAGCATTTCCAGGCCGCTGATGCTCTACAATATCCTTGCGACAACCCACATGTCGATTCCTGTGGACGTGATTCGCCGTCTGGCCGACCATCCGAACATCGTGGGCCTGAAAGACTCTGAGCGAGACTTGGAGCGTATGGTACAATGTATCGAGATTGCCCGTGGACGCGAAGATTTCTGCTATTTCTGCGGATGGGCCGCGCAGAGTGCCCACTCGCTCGAACTGGGTGGCGACGGCATCGTGCCCTCCACCGGCAACTATGTGCCCGGGATGTTCCGCCAACTCTATGAGGCTGCCGTCGGCGGCGATATGGTGACGGCCAACCGTCTACAGGACGAGACCAACGAGATAGCCAAGATTTACCAGAAAGACCGCACGCTGGGGCAGAGCCTCGCCGCCTTGAAAGTGATGATGGGGACAAAAGCCCTGTGCGGACCCGAAATGCTTATGCCGCTGACAAGACTCTCCACAAGAGAAGAACAAGCAATAGCATCAAAGTTACAATCTATCAAATCGTAAATAGCAAATTCGTAAATCGAAAATAACCTCGATGCATTGGATTGACTACATCATCGTACTATTGTCGATAATCGCCGCCATCGGCATGGGCATGTACTTTGCCCATCGTCAGAAAGACACTTCGACCTACTTTGCCGGCGGCGGAAAAATACCTGCGTGGGCGGTGGGCATCTCCATCTTTGCCACGCTGATTTCAAGCGTGACGTTCCTCGCCTACCCTGGCGCCGCCTACGCGGACAACTGGATTCTACTGGTGCAGGGGCTGATGGTGCCTATTGTGCTGGTGGCACTCATTGGGGTCATTGTGCCTTTGTTCCGCAAGGTCATCCGCCTGTCCACCTACGAGTATTTTGAGCGGCGCTTCGGGCTGTTTGCCCGTCTCTACTCGTCGCTGGCGTTCACTTTAGGGCACTTCTCAAAGGCAGGCACCGTGTTCTTCCTTGTGTCGATGGCTTTGGCCACGTTTTTAGACATCAACATCTACAGCATTGTGCTCGTCCTGGGCATCACTATCATCATCCTGACGTTGCTGGGCGGTATGGAGGCCATCGTGTGGATGGACGTGGTGCAGGGTGCGCTGCTCATTGGCGGCGGCATCATCTGCATCCTGATTCTGATGTTCGGCATCGAGGGCGGGCCGTCGGAGTTGTTCAGGATTGCCGCCGAGAACAACAAGATTGACTTCGGCCCCTACGACTGGAGCCTGTCGGAGTTGTGCTTCCTGGTGATGGTGCTCAACGGCATCTTCTACGCCCTGCAGAAATACGGCACAGACCAGACTATCGTACAGCGCTATCTGGCGGCCAAGAGCGACAAGGAGGCTAAGAAGGCCGCCTATATCGGCGTGATGATGTCTGTCCCCATCTGGGCGTTGTTTATGTTCATCGGCACGGCCCTTTTCGCCTATTACCATGCCGAAGGGGCACCGCTGCTGCCTGAGGGTCTGAAGGCCGACGAGGTGTTCCCCTACTTCATTGCCCACGAGCTGCCCGTTGGCATCCGTGGGCTGATCATCGCCGCCCTGGCTGCCGCCGCCATCTCCAGCCTCGACTCTGACCTGAACTGTATCTCGGCCATCGCTGTGCAAGACTATTATATGCGCTTCCGCAAGCAGGCCAGCGACAAGGAGCAGTTGCGCTTCGGCAAGTGGATGGTGGTGCTGGCCGGCGTGGGGGCCATCGGCGTGGCCTGCCTCTACGTGTCGTGGGGAGGCGAAGGCGTGCTTGGCGCGCTCTTCTCGCTCTACGCCATCTTCTCGGCAGGCATCGTCGGCATCTTCATGCTGGGCTTGTTCAGCCGAAGGGCCAACAAGCAGGGCCTTTACATCGGCATTGCCGCCGCCGTCGTCTTTACGGCCTACGCCGTGCTGACCAGCACCAAGGTAGACATTCACGGCACAGGCGTCAAGGAGACGCTGCTCGACCTTGGCGAGTGGAACTTTACCCACCATAAATATATGTTGGGCGTCTATTCCCACTTGATTGTCCTCATCGTCGGCTATGCCGCCAGTTATCTGTTCAAAACCCCGCTGGCCGACAAGGAACTGACTATCTGGGGGATTAGGAAAAGTGATAAGTGAAAAGTGATAAGTGATAAGTGAAAAGTGATAAGTGATATGAAACCTATTTTAGCCATTACAATGGGCGACCCCGCCGGCATCGGGCCGGAGATTACAGTGCGCGCCCTCAACAGGAAAGAGACTTACGGGAAGTGCCGCCCTATTGTCTGCGGCGATGCTGCCATTATGCAGGAGGCGGTGAAGCTGTTGGGCTTCGACCTGACGGTAAATGCCGTCGGGGGCGTCAAGGAGGCCAAGTTTGAATATGGCACCATCGACGTGCTCGATATGCAATGTGTCGACCTCTCCACCTTCGAGTTCGGCAAGGTGCAGGCACAATGCGGCAATGCCGCCTTCCAGTACATCAGGAAAGCCATCGACCTGGCAATGGCCAACGAGGTGGACGGCACCGTCACCGCCCCGCTCAACAAGGAGGCCCTCAATCTGGCTGGCCATCACTACGACGGCCATACGGAGATTTATGCCACCTTTACTGGCACGAAGAAGTACGCCATGATGCTGGCCGACGAGAACATCCGCGTCATCCACGTCTCGACGCATGTGCCTTTGAGAAAGGCCTGCGACCTGGTGAAGAAAGCGCGTGTCATCGAGTGCGTGGAACTCATCGACGATGCCTGCCGCCAGTTTGGCATCGAGAAGCCCCACATAGGCGTTGCTGGCCTTAACCCGCACTCCAGCGAGAACGGCATGTTCGGCTGGGAAGAAGCCGAGGAGATTATCCCTGCCATCGAGGAACTGCGCCAACGCGGCTTCGACGTCGACGGGCCGGTACCGCCCGACAGCATCTTCGCCAAGGCCAAGTGCGGACAGTTCGACGGTTGTGTGGCAATGTATCACGACCAGGGGCACATTCCCCTCAAGGTCTGCGCCTTCAATTGGAACAAGGAGACGGGCAAGATGGACTCTGCCAGTGGCGTGAACATCACCCTCGGCCTGCCTATCATCCGTGTGTCTGTGGATCATGGAACGGCTTTCGACGTAGCTGGCAAAGGCATCGCCAACGATAGTGCGATGACACTCAGCATCGACTACGCCACCCGTATGGCCATCTACAGAAGGGGTGAGAAGTGAGAAGTGAGGGGTGAGAAGTGAGGGGTGAGAAGTGAGAAGTGAGGGGTGAGAAGTGAGGGGTGAGAAGTGAGAAGTGAATAATTTGCTACCGCATGATAGTGATTGCCGATGACATTACGGGGGCTGCGGAGATAGCGGGCATAGCCTTTAGCCAAGGGCAGCAGGTGCGCTTGCTCTGTAGCGGTTCTGTATGTGGCGATACCATCGCCACAAATGGAACCACGGTAATCGCCACCGACACCCGCTCAATGACGGAGGACGAAGCCATGGCCGAAACCCGGCGCATAGCCTCTCAACTCCCGCCCCTCACCTCCCACCCCTCACCTCTCACCCCTCACCTCTTTAAGAAGACCGACTCCGCCCTCCGAGGCCACGTCATCGCCGAACTATCGGCCCTAATGGAGGCCACGGGCTGTCGTCGTGCCGTTTTTCTTCCTGCCAATCCCTCCAAGGGGCGCGTCATCCGCGATGGCGTCTATTACATCAACGACACTCCCATTGCCGACACCGACTTCCGCTTCGACCCAGAGTTCCCTGCCAAGACCTCGGTCTTGAAAGAGCGCTTCCCCGATGCGGCGCGCCATCACATCTTCATACCCGATGCGGAGAGCGAGGCAGACATCAAGCGCATCATTGCAACTTACAACGACGGCCACACCCTTTTTGCAGGCGCCGCCGACCTGTTTACTGCGCTTCTCTTTGGGAACAAGGACGAGTCAGATGCCCCCCTCCAAAGGCATCTCCCCTCCCCTCCTGAGGACACATCGGGGCTTCTCATCCTCTGCGGCAGCACCCAGAGCAAGCCACAGGACATCGGCATCCCCATCTCCCCAATGCCCCGCGAAGTGTATGACGGCCAGGAAGACCTTGGCCTTTGGGACACCAGCCAATACGCAGCGGCGCAGAGCCTCATTCTGACGATACCCTATACCCATCGCACCGGCAAGACTGCGGCTGTCCACCTGCGCACCATGATGGCCGCAAAGGCAAAGGCGCTTATCTCCCAGCACCGTCCTTCCCAGCTCATCATCGAAGGCGGAGCCACCGCTTGGGCAACCCTCCAAGCTTTAGGATGGACAACCTTCGAAGTCGTCCGACAAATAGCCCCCGGCGTCGTTCAACTACGCTCCGCCTGCGGCACCCTTGTCACCCTGAAACCCGGCAGTTATCCCTGGAACACCTCCATACCAACAATCAATCGCTGAGGTGGATTTGCAATCGTTGAGGTGGATTTCCCGTTGCCCGTTGTGGCGGATTTGCAATCCGCCACAATCGAATATGAGGACTTGTAGTCCGAAAGCTCGCATTGCAAATGCTAATACTCGCTGTGGCGGGATTGCAAATCCCGCCAAACAGGTTGCAAATCCCACCAAACAGGGGCAAACAGGAAAATGCTGCCGATACTCACGTACCAGCAGCATTACAAAATAAAAAATTAACTTTTACTTTATTCACGTTCAGTCGGGTTCTCACGAATTAGACGGAACTAAATCAAATTATATTAGGTATAATTTAATATTATTCTTCGTCATCCTCGTCGTCCCAGAGGCTGGAGCGGCGCGAGCCGAGTGTTACACCACTGGTGTAGTCACCGTTTGAGCCGCCCTGTTTTGTGTTTTCACCGCCAGAGATGATGAGGAGGTGGTTCTGCAGCTCGATATCTGTAATAGTTGTATTGGGCTTGATGTATGTTTTCATTGTTATGTTCTCCTTTTCTTTAGTTGATGATTACCTTGAGCAAGCCCGGACTCGTTCACATTCGGAAGAATCCGAGCTTGCATGATTACTTTCTCACTTAATCACGACTTTCTTGCCATTCACGATGTACAGACCCTTCGTGGGCTGAGCCACGTGGCGGCCCTGCAGATCGAAGACAGAACTGTCAATGGTCAATGATGAATGGTCAATGGTGTTAATGCCAGTAGCCTCGTCGGAGAAGATGAGACCCAGACGGGCTTCCGAAGGAGCAGTAAGAGCCGAAGTAGTGTGCAGATAAGCCTTGAAGCTGGGCAATGAGGCAGCAACATCATTGACAAGGTAGAAGCCTGGGTTCGTGGCATCAGTCCAGCCGAAGACATAGTTGTACTCACCATCGGCAGCCTTGTTTACAGTTGTTCCGTTAGGTGCACCCACAAGCAGATTGGCAGCGGGAGCAGTAGTGGCGTCGGAAGTGGTGCCGATGGTGAACGTAGCACCAGCAGTGCCAGCAATGAACAGACCAGTAGCAGCAGGCACCTTGCCTTCGCACTTCTCCAGAACCACCTTGCCGTCGGTCACGCTTGTAGCCACGTAGGCCGTAGCGCCAGTAATGGTCGAGAGGTCAAGAGGATAGTTGCTCGAATAGGTGTTGTAGCCAGAAGCGGTGATGGTGCCGGAGACTTCGGTAGGCATAGGAGTAAAGACCATCTTGTGAATACGTAGGTACTTTTCGGCCCCACTACTTACTTCACTACCCTTCAAAACATGTTCGGCAGCAGCCACAGGAACAGTAACAGTGACTTTTGTACCTCCTGCAGACGAACTTACATCTTTGTAAGCAACTTCGTCGACAGACAGGCAACGGGCTGCATTACCTCCTGTGTTAGAGAAAGTGACTTCTATCTTGCCAGGAATGGTATTCGTAAACTTAATGACAGTACCCTGGAAGAATTTGTCGTTGCTACTCTTACGTGCAGGATATTCAAAGCTACCAAACGACAGAGCACCGAACTGTTCGGGGAAACCCACATTGATAGGATAAACTTCACCATTAAAATCTGTGGCTACAATGTCATTTGCTGTCGTATAGTCTTTTGTCGGAGTTGTGCTACTTGTAAGCTTGAATTCATCACCTGAAACCGAGAGAACACTCCAATCCCAGGTAGTAGCTGAAGAAACAGACGTGGCCACGTGGGGCACAACACTACTGTAGTTCACGGTCAGCACTTTGCTAGTAGTACCGTCTGAGAATGTCACTTCCACGCTTCCACTGGTGGCAACGTCCTTGTTGTAGGTGATGGTGAATTCCTGAGAAGCTGCGCCATTAGTGATGGCGAAAGTGGTGGGAGTAATGGTCAGACCGTCGACAGCCGTCCAAGCAACGGTGCCGCTTGTACCTGTCAGGAAAGCTCCTGTCAGGTTCACAGTTGCAGTAGCGTCTCGAGTTACGGGAGTAGACTTGAGTGTTACGCTCTCCTTGTCGAGCGTTAGCTCTGGTGCCTTTGCCTTTACTGTCACAGTATACTCGAAGGTATTTGTGGCAGGTGTCAGATAATTATCGGCATTAGCAGTAGTCAGCGTAGCGACGACTGTAGCTGTGCCAACAGTAGTGTTAGAAATTGCAGTAATTCCAGCAGATGCGTCAAGCGTAACAATTCCTGCGGTTGAGCCTTCTTTCAGCGAATATTCCACATTGTAAGCCGAGCTTGCAGGCGTCGAGTCGTCGGAAGCACCAACGGTAAAGGTAGGAATAGCAGGAGCGGCATCGCCCTGATAGAACTCGTTGGAAGCTACGGACCAAGAACCAGTGAGAGAGGGGGTCACAGTTCCCGTTAAAGTGAATTTCAGAACCAATTGGTTATCACCTCCCGTCTTGAAAGTAAAACTACCTGTTACAGGTGCTGCAAAAGTGTATGTGTTTGAAGCAGCACTATTACTAGTATTGGGATAAGTATAGCTTTGGTTGGTATCTCCATTAATTTCTGTAACGGTGCTGCTACCTGTGCTTTTATTTGACCAACCTTCCACTTTTAATGAGGTTACCGACAGGCCATCTGGAAGATTTACAGTCCATGTCTTATTGCGGTTCATTTTAATATAACCTGCAGTTGTACCACTTCCAGCTGCATAACTTTGACCATCACATTCTATTGTGAACGTTTGGCTGTTTGACACAAATGTCCATTTGCCAGACTCGTCCGCAGTTTTAGTAGATGCAGACAGCACAAAGTCTGTTGCCCACGCCCCGCTTACTGCGAGCATCGCGAGCGTTACAAGAGTTAGTAACTTTTTTTTCATAATGTTTTTTAGTTTTAGTTTGTAAATAAAGTTTTAATAATATAGTATGATTTTCTGTTTTTCTCCTTATTGGGGTGGCCACTCTGGCGGTGCTTCTGTCTGCGTGGCTGCGGGTTCGCAGGGGGACACAAAAAAAGAAGCGCAAGACTGCGTATAGTCCTACATCTTCTTATCTGAGGTCGTGAGAATTACCTTTAAGGAAAAGATATAGTGATACAACAACCCCACGCTATCGCGTAGGCGATGCTCACTATGCCATCTTGTCCTTATTTGAAATTTCTCACGTTTCAGATAACAAGATCAAGCATAACGCTTATCGTCTTTTTTTACCAACGAAAGTGGCTGCGGCAGGCCGCTGTCCTGCCCTCTTGGACACCGCCGTCACCACGGCGGCAAGAGCAGGCGCATGCCAAACCACGGTGCAAAGTTAAGCATAAAAATGATAACCACCAAAGGAAATCAGAAAAATTGCACATTTTTTTATTCAACACAGGCAAAAAGGTGGCGGAAAACACAAAATTTCGACAAACACCTCGCTTACTCACTAAATCGCTGGAAACGCCTTTATACAGAGGGGGTTTCAGAGGTGAGGTATGTGCCAGACACCTCACTTGTACCTCACTCACACCTCAGTTGTGCCTCAGTTGTGGTGGATTTGCAATCCGCCACAATCGAATATAAGGACTTGTAGGCCGAAAAAGCGCATTGCGAATGCTCATACTAGGTTTGTCGGGATTGCAAATCCCGCCAAACAGGGGCAATTGGCGCGTGTGTCAAGTGAGGTATAAGTGAGGTTCAGGTGAGGTGTGAGTGAGGTATCCAGAACACACCTCACTCGCCGAAATGCCGATAAACACAGACATTCCGAGCGATTTAGTGAGGTATCCCCGTTGTGGCGGATTTTCAATCCGCCACAATCGAATATAAGGACTTGTAGGCCGTAAAATATCGCATTGCAAATGCTCATACTCGGTTGGTCGGGATTGCAAATCCCGCCAAACGGGAAAATCGGAAAATGCCGTAACCAATTACCCCAAAAGGTTACGGCAATCGACCCAATTGCCGTAACCAATTGCCCAAAGAGGTTACGGCAGTTGTCCGTTGGAGTTTGGACGAACCAAACTGGAAGTTTGGACGGAGCAAACTGGGAGTTTGGACGAACCAAACTCTTAGATAGAATAATTCGGCAGGGATATGCAATAAAATCGCAAAAAGTTTTGCGGTTTTGTTTTTTATGCCTACCTTTGCACCGTACAACAACAAATGTGACATAGAACGGGAAACAGGAAGATTATATATAGGCCATGACAGACCGTAACAACATACAATCCAAGAACAGCGAGGCCGTCCTCAGTAGTGCCGGGGGCTTCACGGCCTTCAGCTTTGGGGGGTACAACATTCGTTTCAAGGCCCCCTATAGCCTGGAGCGTTATGTGGATGTCGTGCGATGGGACGACGGCTACCTGGTGGTACTGGCCAAATACAGCCACAACACCATGCCTGAGGAGGAGTACATCGACCTCAAGCCCATTCTCTCCAGCCTTTACATCGACTCCGAGGCTTTCCTGAAACCGATAAAAAAAGTACGTGTAGCCTATGCCTGACATCAAGACCATAGCCGACAAGGCCGACATCGTTGTCAACGGATATGCCTTCACCCGTGAGGGCGACGACATCCGTGTGCTCAACCTGAACTGTCCTGACAAGGCGGTTGTCTTCAGCGACGATGGCGAAGTGCTGGAGACCACGATGGATGATATTGAACTCTCCATTGCAAGCCGATACCTACAGCAGAACCTGAAATATATGGAAGACTGAACGATGCCGAAGTACTACGATTTCAAGGTGGCAGGCTATTACCTCTATTTCACGTCCTTCTGTGTGGTGGAGTGTATGCACGTGCATGCCAGCGACAGCAAGCTCACCGAGGCGGCTTCTGCAAAGTTCTTTGTCAAGAGCAACGGGGATTCTGTCCTCCAGAACCGTGGCATCCTCAACGACCGTGAGATTGCCAAGATTTCCGAGTTCATCAAGGACCACTACCAGGAAATGTATATCCGCTGGTCGCAATATAGCGAAAAAGGATATTATCAGAAGTAGGAATGCTCATACTCAATGTGGCGGGATAGCAAATTCCGCCAAACAGGGGCGGGACTACTTTTTTGCCCCATACGGGGAAAAAAGACGGCAGGAAGTGCGCGAAATTTCGGAATAATTGCATAACTTTTCACGCAACAACTAAAAATTATGAAGACAAAAAATGAAGTGATGGAGAGAGTTCGCCAGTCAATTGCCAAGAAGAAAGCGTGGATTGAACGAAGTGACGAGGAGCTTGAGCGCATCTACGCCGAGCGTCACGGTACTACTGTGGTCTTTGGCTAAAGCGAAAACGATGACAACAGAATCCGCCATACGGGGGCCTGGAGTTTGGACGAACCAAACTGGGAGTTTGGACGGAGCAAACTGGGAGTTTGGACGAACCAAACTCATAGACAGAAATATTCGGCAAGGATATACAATAAAACCGCAAAAAGATTTGCGGTTTTGTTTTTATGCCTACCTTTGCGCCGTATAACGACAAATGTGACATGGAACGGGAATATAGACTATAATACAGCCACAGGTGCCGAGGCTGTTATAAAGGTAGAAAGTGCCTGGCTCGTGAACGACGGGATGGGCAAGGAATAGTCATCCTCGTTTTTATAGCCTGCGTCTATTTCAGTACGGCTTTTACATCCGTCACCATGTCCTTGTGCTGCTCGTCGGGCTTGGTGATTTCTGAGGTGAGGGTGATTTCTCCGGGCTTGTCCTTGGTGGAGAAAGTGCCTGTGTAGATGATGTCGCTGTCGAAAATCAGCGTGGCCTCGACCTTCACCTTATACTTTCCCTGTGGCACGGCCTTGCCCTGCTCGTCGGTGAAGTCCCATGTGAAGGTCTGTGTGCCACCGTTCTGCGGCGTGGCGCCTGTGACGGCATCCAACTGCTGGTCGGTCTTCTCCTCGGCCTTCGATGTCTTTACCCATACGGGCACACAGGCCGGACGCACGATGTAGCCGCGCTTGGCCTGTTCGCCGCCACGGGCACGGCCTTTCGTCGTGTAGGCAGTGACGAAGAGGGTCTTCACAAATTCGCCCTTCTCGTTCTCAATCCACACAGCATACTGGTTGGAGCCAGGGCCTGCCTGGCGCTGATAGTTGAACGACACTTCGAGGGCATTGGCCTTCTTGCTCTTTTGGGAACCCTGGGCCACAGCGATAACTGACAGCAGCATGGCTGCAATTATCACGAAATAAATCTTTTTTTGTCTCATAACGTTAGTTTTTTGTTGGATACTTGATAAACAATGCTAAATGCGATGCAAAAATAGCAATATTTCCGCAATAATTTATAACTTTGCGCAATAAAATCACATTTTTTATAACTAAACTATGGACAGAAGAGATTTTCTCAAGAAAGCGACGGTGGCAGCAGCAGGAACTGCCATTGCTGCGCCCGTCTCGGCCATGCTGACACAGGCAGAGTCGGCAGGACTATTGGACGAAACACCAACACAGCGCAAAACGAAGGTGCTGCTGATAAACGGCAGCCCAAGACCTGACGGCAACACGTTCTGCTGCCTGCAGGAGATAGAGACAACATTGCAGAAACACGGCATAGAGGCAGAAATCGTCCAGATAGGCCGAAAGCCTGTCCGCATGTGCATCAACTGTGGCGGCTGTCACCAAAATGGCGGGAAAGGCTGCGTCTTCGACGATGACCTTTGCAGCGTGATTACCCAGAAGATGGCCACGGCAGACGCCCTTGTCGTGGGCACCCCAGTCTATTACGGCCAGCCTAACGGCGGCGTGCTGTCGCTGATGCAGCGGCTGTTCTTCTCCGCAGGCCATCTGGTGCAGAACAAGCCCGCAGCAGCCTTGGCCGTCTGCCGAAGAGGCGGCGCTACGGCCACGCTCCAGACGATGAACATGATGTTCGAGATGATGAATATGCCCGTGGTCACTTCCCAGTACTGGAACATCGCCTACGGCGCAGGCAAGGGAGAAGTGAAGCGCGACACCGAGGGCATGCAGACCATGCGAACCTTGGCAACCAACATGGCCTTCCTGTTGCAGAAGATTCATGCAGACGGCAATCCCGCCCCCAAACGCGACGAGCGCCCCCAGTTCATGAACTTTATCAGGTGACTGTTATTCCATTTCGATGGAGTTGTCCTCGTTGATGCACTTGATGGTGGCGAGTGCATAGTAGTTGATGTTGTGGTCGCGTAGGAACTGGCCACCCTGCGCAAATCCTTTTTCCACGAGGAAACCCATGCCCACAATCTGTGCGCCTGACTGGCGGCACAGGTGGATGACGCTGCCGGAAGCATGGCCGTCGGCCAGGAAATCGTCGATGAAGAGTATGCGGTCGTTTTCCGTCAGGAACTGGCGGTCGATGCACACCGTCGTCTCGTCGCCACGTGTGAACGACCACACCCACGACTTCCAAGCATCGTTGACGGTGCTGGGCTGCTTTTTCTTGATATACACCACAGGCAGGTGCATCAGGTAGCCCGTCATAATGGCGGGTGCGATGCCCGAGGCTTCAATGGTGACAATCTTGTTGATGCCCTGGCCCTTGAACAGGCGTGCAAACTCCTCGGCACAGTGCATCATCAGTTGTGGGTCAAGTTGGTGGTTGAGGAAATGGCCGACCAGCACGACTCCGCCTTCAGCCTTGGCTCGTCCCTCTGTCAGAATGCGTTGTTTCAGTTCTTCCATCGTAATAGTATTTGGTTGTTATTGGTTCTGTTTCTCAAATGTGGATGCAAAAATAGTAAATTTGTGTCGTTCCGCAACCATTTGGAACGTATTTTAATGAATTTTCGTGTAGTTTTTCGTACCTTTGTCGCGTCTAATGGGTAAAGATTCAAAAAACAGACGAGACAATGACAACATTAGAAAGACAGTTTGCGCAAACTGTGGCGGAACACAAAAGCACCGTCTACACCGTGTGCTATATGTTCTCGCAAGATGCCGACGAGGTGAACGACCTGTTCCAGGAGGTACTAGTCAATCTTTGGAAAGGCTTCGAGAACTTCGAGCATCGTAGTGACATCAGGACGTGGATTTACCGCGTCGCCCTGAACACCTGCATCTCTCTCGACAGGAAGAAACGGCGGCGCTCGGCAGAAGTCCGGCTGACAATGGACATCAACCTCTTTGAAGACCGCGACGAGGACACACGCCAAGTGGATATGCTCCACAAGCGCATCTCCCGACTGCAGCCCTTCGACCGTGCGATTGTCCTGCTCTGGCTCGAAAACCTCCCCTACGAGGAAATCGGACAGATAGTCGGCATCACGGCCAAGAACGTCAGCGTCCGCCTGTACAGAATCCGCGAACAATTGAAACAAATGTCTAACGATTAAAACACTTACCCATTATGAATAACAACGATTTTGAATTGGAGAACATGCGTGAGCAGATGAACACGCTGAAGAAGAAACTGGACAAACAGGAAATAGTGAACGACCGCCTCGTGCGACGCTCAATGCGGAATCAGGTCAGCACCATCACCCGCTTCTACAACGTCATTATGATTCTTAGCGTGATAATGGTACCATATTTCTACTTCGTATTCATCAAGTTGTCGGGCTTTTCTATGGCCTTCTGGATTGCTTCGAGCATCTTCATGCTTGTCTGCGGAGGAGCCACGTTCTATAACAGCCGCAAAATCAGCGACCCAGGCCTGATGAGCCACAGCCTCGTAGAAGCCCGCAAAAAGGTGGCCAGTGCCAAGAAGTTCGACAGCGACTGGCTTCTCTTCGGAATCCCTGCCGTCATCCTGTGGTTTGGCTGGTTTATGTACGAGATTTATCAGCAAGATGTCGATTTTGCCAACGGCCTTTTCTGGGGCGGCTGTGTCGGAGGCGTCATCGGAGCCATCGCCGGCTTCAAGGCCCACAACAAAACCCAGAACCAGTATCAGGAAATCATCGACCAGATAGAAGACCTGTCGGCAGGAGAGACTGAGACAGACTTCACATAAGCAGGGCAATATTCCTCTTGGCCGTCTCTGGCTTGAAGACATCCAAATCCCAGGACTCCCTCCCATCAAGGGAGGGGTTTGGGGTGGGGTCAGTATTGTTATTATCTATGTTTTTTCGTCTTATTCGAAAAGTAAGCTGCAAAGAAAAACAAGATTCTCAAATCGGCCAAACAAAATTCAGAACAAAAGTTTATTTTACGTCGAAGAACGTTAAATCACCGACAATGAACGTTAATTCACCATCGGTAATCAGCCTTTTTGGGGAGATTTGTTTACCTTTGCAAAAGGAAACCAAACCTCAAACAATCAGCGATGAAGAAAGAAAAGACAATGGTGTCGGTGCTATTCATGGAGTTTAGCATCATCTTTACAGTGTGCCTGATTGCCTCAAATATCCTTGAAACCAAGCAAATGGTGTTCGGGCCACTCCATTTGACTGGCGGTCTGCTGATATTTCCAATATCCTACATCGTCAACGACGTGGTATGCGAGGTGTGGGGCTACCGGCGGGCAAGCATATTGATATGGACAGGGTTTGTCACCAACTTCTGCTTCATCGCTGTGGCCTCATTGGCTGATGCCATCCCTGGGGCACCCTATTGGGACAACGAGGCAGGGTTCCACGCCATCTTCGGCTTGACTCCCCGCATTGCACTGGCTTCGTTTGTGTCGTTCATTGCAGGCAGTTTCGTCAATGCCTACGTAATGAGCCGCATGAAGATTGCGGATAAGGGCAAGCGTTTTCCGCTGAGAGCGATTGTCAGCACCATTTGGGGCGAAGGCGCCGATTCTCTTTGCTTCTTCCCGTTGGCATTCTATGGCGTACTGCCCGACGAAGAGTTGCCGCTGATGATGCTCTCGCAACTGGTGCTAAAAACGGTCTATGAGGTGATTGTCCTCCCAGTCACCATTCGTGTCGTCGGCTGGGTGAAGAAATATGAGGGTGAAGATGTATATGACCACGATGTCAACTACAACATCTTCGCCGTGTTCAGAAGAAGGGACTAAACTTCTGGAGAGAAAGAATCGAGAAAAAATCGACAAAAAATACAAATAAAATCGCAAAAAAGTTTTGCGGTTTTGTTTTTTATGCCTACCTTTGCACCGAATATTCGCGAGAAGGACTCGCGAATGATGCTCAATTCCCTCTCGAACTACCACCCCGATAAGGATTTTAGAGCAGAATAGTATCATTGAAGCTGCGCATTGTGCGCAGACTTCACATATGATACTATAGGTTGTGGTAGACCTGAGAGGGAGTATGGAAGGTCTGCGCACACCTTATTTTATATATAGGGTTAGTACAGCCTTTCCAATTGGAAAGAGAGAAAACTATTTTTAGTATTAACTTTTAAAATAAACAATTATGGTAAAACAATTACTTACAAAACTTGTGCTCCTCGTGGCCACAGTGCTGATGGGAGCAGGAACTGCGTGGGCAGAAGATGTCACGTTCACCTTTAACACCGATGCTGGTATTGGAGCATTAGGTATTACGAAGCCGAGTTCTGGTGCTGGTACAAATTTGGCAACAGACAAAGCTTACACTCTTGATGGTGTTAGTATGACAGTAACTAGTGGCGGTACTGCTACCCGTATTTGGAATAGTAGCGGCACATTGGATTTACGTATTTACAAGGACGGTACATTAACTTTAACTGCCCCAGGAAACATTTCTTCTATAGTTTTAACGGGCACTACAACAAATGTTTTTTCCACAACCGTTGGAAGCTTTAATTCTGGCACTTGGTCTTGCGGTGAAGCATCAGTAAAAACAGTAACACTTACTGCTACTGGCACAGGAAAAATCAACACCATAAAAGTCACTTATGCTTCTGGTAGTAGCTCTACTGACCCTTCCATCACCGCCAGCGATGTTGATATCGATTACGATGAAACCTCTGGCAGCATTGGCTACACAATTTCAAACGAGCCAAGTACTCCCGGTATCCTGAGTGCCGAGGTTCCTGATGGCAGCTGGCTTACGCTTGGTACTATATCAGCAACAGCAGTACCCTTCACTTGCGCTGCCAATAGTGAAACGACTGAGCGCACAGAGACCGTCACGCTGACCTATACTTATGGTTCTGAATCTGTCACAAAGGACGTGACCGTTACTCAGGCTGGTGCACCTGTTGTCTATACAACCATCCCCGACCTCTTCGCTGCTGCAACAACAGCTGGTACTAATGTGAATGTGACTTTTGGAAACTGGGTGGTTTCTGGAGTTAGCGGTTCAAGTGCCTATGTTACTGATAATAATGGCAATGGCTTTATTATATATAAGAGTAGCCATGGATTCGCTGTCAACGACAAACTCAGCGGAACGGTAAACGATACGCCTTTGAAACTTTATAAGGGAGCTGCTGAATTTACCGCCATCACCTCTACCACAACTGGTCTTACTGTGAGCGATGATGGTGCTATCACGGTTTTGACCAATAAGACCATCGCAGACCTCGGTGGCGTGAATACGGGTGCGGTTATTACGCTTAGCAATTTGACCTACGACGGTACCAATCTTTCCGATGGCACTAACACTATTAAGCCCTATTCAACTTTGTTTGCCGGCACATTTGAGTCAGGCAAGAAATATAATGTTACTGGTGTCTATGTGCAATATGATGATACCAAAGAGATTCTGCCCCGCAGCGCAGCTGACATCGAAGAGGTCTTGGAACCCACCATTTCACTTAGCGAAACATCCATCAATGTTGATGCGGCTGATGCATCTGGTTCTATCGATGTGACCTATAACAATCTGACCAATTTTGATTCAGAAGTTTTGTTTGTCGCTTCAGATGGTGTTACATCAGCCACATACGACTGGCTTGATGCTGAGATTGACCCTACAGACGCAACAGTATTGAATTATGTGATTGATGAGAACACCAGCACAGAAGCTCGTACAGCTTATATGGTAGTCTATGCTTTAGGCACCGAAGGAGAAGCCACCTCCGATCTCATCACCGTCACGCAGGCTGGCTATGTTGCTCCCGCCACAGCTGGTAACTGGGTTGGAACAACTTCTTTGGCTAACATCAACGAGAATGACGTGTTCGTGATTGTAGGTAACAATGGGAATCCATACGCTATGTCAAATGACAATGGCACTAGTAAAGCACCTGATGCAGTAGCAGTTACCGTGGTTGATGGCACTTTGTCTGGCACCATTGAAGACAAAATCAAGTGGAACGTGAGCTATGATAATGATAATGATGGATACATTTTCTATCCCAATAGCTCTACTACGACTTGGTTGTATTGCATAAACAATAATAATGGTGTACGCGTAGGTACTGGTGAAAATAAATACTTTATTGTGGATGATGATTATCTGTATAATATTGGTCAGACCAGATATGTTGGCATTTATAGTTCCCAAGATTGGAGATGCTATAAAATAAATAACAATGTATTCCCTACTAATATTGAGAACCAGACTTTCACTTACTACAAGCAATTGGCAGCAAAGCTCAATGCTTCTGGCTACGCCACCTTCTCAACTACTGCTCCTGTTGACTTCTCAAAGGCAACCGATTTCACCGCTTGGGCTATTACCTCTATTTCAGGAACCGCTATCACCTTCTCGCAACTTACTGGAGTTGTTGCTGGAGGAACTGGTGTACTGCTGAAAGGTACTGCTGGTGAAACAGTTTATCCTTCTGTAGCCGCTGATGCTTCGGCAGCTGTCAGTCCTACCAACAAGCTTGTAGGCATCACTAATGCTACTCCCATTACTGCCAATTCGTACTATGGACTTAGTGGCAATACCTTCGTGAAAGTTGGTGCAGGAACTGTTCCCGCCGGCAAAGCTCTGCTGCCTGCAAATCTGGTGAGTGGTGCCCGCACGCTGACATTTATCTTCGAGGATGAGGCTACTGGTATCAGCACCATTGACCATTCATCATTGACCGTTGACAATTCTGTCTATAACCTGAACGGCCAGCGCGTGGGCAACCCGAAGAAGGGTCTGTACATCGTGAACGGCAAGAAGGTTCTGGTGAAGTAAATCAAGTAATTGGCTAAACAAAAACAAAAAAGAAAACGATTATGAAGAAGAAATATATGCAGCCCGCCACTCTGCTTTCCATAGTGGCTTCAGCGAAAATAATTTGCGCCTCTGACCCACAATTGAGTATAGACACCAACGATAGTAACACTATTGATGCTAACAAGGTGGAAAGTCGCAGCTTCAATATCTGGTGCGATGACGAGGACGAAGAATAACCCTATAAACGGCCTATGGCCGTAGAGAGGCAGCCCCCGTCAAGGGGAGCTTTGGCGGGGTTTGTTCATAAAAGTTATTTATTAAGGTTAATAAATGGCGGTTTGCGTGCGGTCTGCGAAGATAGCCGCCGCCTGTAAAGAAAAAACGTGAATTCCTGGCCGCTGGTGCGAGAGCATCGGCGGCCATTATTGGTAGGGGCAGAGAAAAAAAAACGGCTTTTGTTTGGCTTTATGCCCAATTATTTGTACTTTTGCAGCAAAATAAAAGACATAATAATATTAAAGACATAATAACATAAGAACATAACAGACATAATAATATTAAAGACATAATAACATAAGAACATAACAGACATAATAATATTAAAGACATAATAACATAAGAACATAATTGACACAAGAACATAATAGATGAAGTACCCTATTGGCATACAGAACTTCGAGAAGCTGCGCCGCGAAGGCTATGCTTACGTAGATAAGACGCCGCAGATGTGGAAGATGATTTCCGAGGGCAGTTACTACTTCCTGTCGCGCCCCCGTCGTTTCGGCAAGTCGCTGATGGTGAGCACACTGGAGGCTTTCTTCTCTGGCCAGCGCGAACTGTTCAAGGGGCTTTTCGCCGACACGGTGGAATGGGACTGGCAGCAGTATCCTATACTGCATCTGGACCTGAACGTGGAGAAATACACCACGCTGGAGGCTCTTGACAATATCCTTGACAACTATCTGTGTCAGTGGGAGAGCCTGTATGGGCGCGCCGACTATGAGAAATCCTTTGGGGCGCGCTTTATGGGCATCATGCGACGGGCTTACGAGCAGACGGGCCGTCAGGTGGTGATCCTGGTCGACGAGTACGACAAGCCTATGCTGCAAGCCATCGGCAACGAGGCGCTTCAGGCAGAATACCGCTCAACACTGAAAGCTTTCTATGGGGCGCTGAAGTCCGGCGACCGCTACATCAAGTTTGCCTTCCTGACTGGCGTCACCAAGTTTGGCAAGGTCAGCGTGTTCAGCGATCTGAATAACTTGGAAGACCTCACAATGCTTCCACAATACTCTGCCATTTGCGGAATCTCAGAAGCAGAAATCCGTGCTTGTTTCGACGAGGGGGTCGGCGAACTGGCCAAGGCAAACGGCATGACGAAGGAGGAATGTTATGAACGGTTGCGTTTTGACTTTGATGGCTACCACTTTAATGTTGGTGTGGCAGGAATGTATAATCCCTTCAGTTTGCTAAACACCCTCAAAAACCAAACCTTCCGCGACTACTGGTTTGAAACCGGTACGCCCTCGTTCCTGGTCTATCAACTGCAGAAGACCAACTATCCGCTGGAGATGATGACCCGCGAGGAATTGTTTGAGGATACGCTCAACAGCATCGAAATCATGGACGAAAACCCGCTACCGCTGCTCTTCCAAAGCGGCTACCTGACCATCAAGGGGTATAACCAACGCTTCGGCACCTACTTGTTAGGCTTTCCCAACCGCGAGGTGGAAGAGGGATTCGTGAAATATCTGGTACCGTTCTATAGTCCCAACAAGGTAGAAAAACCTCAAATATTCATCGTGAACTTTGTCAGAGATGTGGAGAATGGCAATGCCGATTCGTTCATGCAGCGTGTGGAACGCTTCTTCGACGGTGGCGACTATCAGGTGGCGGGCAAGGCCGAACTGTATTTCCAGAACACATTGTGGGCCTTGTTCAAGTTGCTGGGCCTGTATGTCGACGTGGAGCGGCACACTACTGACGGACGTATGGACATTCTGGTGCAGACCAAGGACTATGTCTATATTCTGGAACTGAAAATCGACCAGACAGCCGAAGCCGCCCTGCAACAGATAGAGGAGAAACAATATGCCAAGCCCTTTGAGGGCGACGGGCGCACTATCTACAAAATAGGTGTAAGTTTCTCTTCAGAGACTCGCCGCTTGACGGAGTGGAAAGTCGGATCCTAAGATGAAATAGTTAAGATTATGGTACTGAATTACATTTGGATAGCATTTTTCGTGGTCGCCTTTGTGGTGGCCTTGATTCGTTTGGTGTTTTGGGGCGACCTGGAGGTGTTTCCCGCAATGATGGACTCCACGTTCTCGTCGTCGAAGACGGCGTTTGAGATTTCCCTTGGCCTGACGGGCGTGCTGGCCCTCTGGCTGGGCGTGATGAAGATTGGCGAGCGCGGCGGCGTGGTGAACGTGGTGGCACGCCTGCTTACACCGCTCTTCACCCGTCTCTTTCCCGACATTCCCAAGGGCCACCCCGTAACGGGCAGCATCTTTATGAACATTGCCGCCAATATGCTGGGACTCGACAATGCCGCCACGCCCCTGGGCCTGAAGGCGATGGAGCAACTGGACGAGATAAAAAACGAGAAGATTGAGAAGATGAAACTTGCCGATGCCCAAGAGGTGCAGCGACTGCGTGAGACGGCGACCAATCCGATGATTATGTTCCTGGTGCTGAACACCAGCGGACTGACGCTGATTCCCGTGAGCATCCTGGTCTACAGGGCGCAACAGGGTGCAGCACAGCCCACCGACATCTTCATCCCCATCCTGCTGGCCACCTTCTGCTCCACCCTGATGGGCGTGCTGGTGACCTCGTTCTTCCAGCGCATCAATCTGTTCAACCGCGTGGTGTTGTTCACCCTGGGCGGTGCCTGCCTGCTGGTGTCGGCCGTCATCTGGGCCTTCAGCCGCATGGACGGCGAGACGATGAACCAGGTGTCGACATCGGTGGCCAACATCCTGCTGATGACCATCATCGTGACGTTTATTATGGCTGGCGTGTTCAAGAAAGTCAATGTCTACGACGCCTTCATCGAGGGAGCCAAGGAGGGCTTCAACACCGCCGTGCGCATCATCCCCTATCTGGTGGCCATCCTTGTGGGCATTGGCGTGTTCCGTGCCTCTGGCGCTATGGACTACGTCATCGACGGCATCCGCTGGACAGTGGCCGCCACGGGACTTGACACGCAGTTTGTCGAGGCTCTGCCCACGGCGCTGATGAAACCCCTGTCGGGCAGCGGCGCACGCGGTATGATGGTCGATGCAATGCAAACCTACGGCGCCGACTCCTTCGTGGGCCGTCTGGCCTGCATCTTCCAAGGATCTACCGACACCACTTTCTATATACTGGCTGTCTATTTCGGTTCAGTGGGCATCCGCTACACACGCCACGCTGTGGCCTGCGGCTTGCTGGCCGACTTGGCCGGCATCATTGCGGCCATCGCCATTGCCTACCTCTTCTTCGCCTGAGACTATAGGTCGAAGATGCCCATTGGCATAGTGCGCTTGAGCACTTCCAGTTGCAAGTCCTTGCCGGCCACTATGCCATAACTGCGCAGCACGGACTCCACCGTTTTGCGGGCCAGTTCCGGATGGTTGTTCTCCTCCGACAGGTGGCACAACCACACCTGCCGTAACTGTTCGCCCATATTCTGCACAATGGCCTCGCCACAACTATGGTTGTCCAGATGGCCGATACCGCTACGGATGCGTTCTTTCAGATATTGAGGATAATTGCCGTCCTGCAGCATTTCGAGGTCGTGGTTGGCCTCGATAACGAGGTCGTTGGCCTGACTGATATAACTGGCCATACTGGGCGTCACCTCGCCTGCGTCGGTGATGATGCAGAACACCTTGCCGTCGGCCTCCACTTGATAGCCCACATTGTCGCTGCTGTCGTGGGGCACATGGAAAGGCGTCACCCGAAACTCTCCCACCTCTATCGCCGTATCGGGGCTGATGTAGCGTCGCTGCGACTGTTCCACCTTGCGCGACACGCAGTAGTTGCGGTCGATGCCCTCGTGGACGGCAGCGGTGGCATAGACGGGGGCCTTCAGTTCGTGGCTGATGCTGCCCACGCTCTTGATGTGGTCGGCGTGGTCGTGGGTGATGAGTATATGGTGCACGCTGAAGATACTCCGCCCGTAGTTGCGGAAGTGCTTCTTCAGGGTGCGTATGCCCACACCACAGTCTATGAGCAAAGCGTCGTTCTCTGTATATAGATAGTAGCAATTGCCACTGCTTCCACTGCCAAAGGATATAAACCTAAACATCTGTTTTTATTTTCGATTTACGATTTTCTATTTTCGATTTGTTGCGCATCAGAAGGGCATTCCCACGGCGAAGTGGAAAGCATAGTCGCGGCTGAACTTCGGATGGAGCAGGGGATAGTGCTCGTCGTCGTCGGTCTCGTAGGCCGGATTGATGGCTTTCATGCCCAGGTCGAAGCGCAGGATGAAGTACTCGAAGTTGAGGCGCACGCCGGCCCCATAGCCCACGGCCAATTCCTTGAAGAAATTGGACAGGCGGAACTGCCCTCCCGGCTGGTCGGGATAGTCGCGCAGCGTCCAGATGTTGCCCGCATCGATGAAGAGGGCGGCACTGAACTTCCAGAAGAGTTGCGTGCGGTATTCGGCATTGAGGTCGAGTTTCATGTCGCCCGTCTGATTGATGAAGTTGATGCGCCCGTCCTTCTCCTTGTACTTGCCCGGCCCGAGAGAGCGCACGCTCCAGCCGCGCACGCTGTTGGCACCGCCTGAGAAATAGCGCTTCTCGAAAGGCAGCATCGTAGAGTTGCCGTAGGGATAGGCGACACCGATGCCCACGTGGAACACCAGTTGGTTGCTGCGGTCAATGAACAGCGAGCGGCTCAGGTCCACGTCGGCCTTCACGTATTGCGCAAAGGCGATGTTGAAGAGCCGGTAGTGCCCCTGCCCGTCCTTTTCCGCATTGAAGAGGCTTGCCCCCAGATGGAGCAGATTGCCCGACGTCTCCAGATTGGTCTTCAGGGCGAACCGGTCGTTGGCGTATGAGTAGCCAATTCCCGTCTTGGCGATGAAGAGGTCCTGGTAGTTGTAGCGCAGGATGGCGTTGCGGTTGTTGTCCTTGCCCAGATACTCGTCGTGGAAAGTCTGCGAAATCCAAGGCATAAAGACGTAGTTCAGGTCGAGCAAGTCCAGTTGGAAACGGTCGTTGCGGTGGGGGAAGTTCCATCGGTAACGCCAACTGGCCGAGAGCAGTCGGCGGTGGAACTCAGGGCGGTTCTGCAGGTCGTAGAGCAGCGACAGTTCGCTGGTGACATTGATGCTGCTGCGGAACTCGTGATTGAGGAAGGGCGAGATGAAGCGCGGGAACTGCAACTTGGTCTCCACGCTGTATTCCTGGAAATCCTGGTTGGAGTAGCCCTCCAGCCCCTTGATGGCCTCGTAGGCGCCGCGCAGTTCCACCGTGAACACCTCGCTGCCACGGAAGAGGTTGCGGTTCTGGTAGGTGAGCGTGGCCGCCGCACCCAGGTCGCCCGACGTGTTGGTGCCCTCAGGCTGGAAACTGATTGTCGACGGCTTGTTGGTCTGCACCTGTATCGTGCAGTCGAGCGAGTCTGAGCCTTCTTCGGCAGGCTGCAGGGTGATGTTGGTATAGCGCACCGCCTGCATCCGCCCGAAGTGGTTGTAGGTCTTCTGTAATCCGCTGGAGCGGTAGTAGTCGCCCTCGCTGAGATGGGTGCACTCCTGTAGCACGTGGTGGCGCAGGTGGATAGGCGCGTCGTCGGCCAGACTGGTATAGCCGATGTGGCGCATCCAGTAGCGCGTGTGCGGCATGGCGGGCAGACCGTCGGCGGCAGGCCGCTCTTTCTCCAGTCGCAAAGTCAGGTCGATGAGTTGTGTGCCCGGCAGAATGTCGGCGCGATAGTTGATGTATTCCTTGTGGAATCGGTAGTAGCCGCTGTCGGTGAGCAGGGTGGCGATGCGCTTGCGCTCGGCATCGAGCCGCGCCACGTTGAACATCATGCCGCTCTTCACCAGTCGGCGCGTGCTATCGACAGCCAGCATTGTGGCGATGGCCGAGTCGGCATAGACGTAGTCGAGACGGTGCACGAAAAAGGGCTGGCCGGGCGTCAGGTGGTAGGTCACGTCCATGCGCTTCCGTCCGTGGGGCGTGGCCTCCATACGCACTTTCGCCT
>JAGCZA010000075.1 GCA_017960525.1 Prevotella sp. | reverse complement strand
CCGCGTCGTGGTCTATGCCGGCGATGTGGACAAAACCATCCCCGTGATTTACCAGGAAGGTGTCGGCGAGAACAACATCGTCACGCTTGAGAATGTCGTCGTGAGCGACGGTACCTTGAAGATGGGCCTGAAGAAGATTGCCCCGGGCTCCAACTGGCACACCATCCAGATCAAGAGCCTCACTCTGCAGGCCACGAAGGCTAAGGCCGACGCTGCTGCCCAGGATGCTTACTGGACTGGCATTGCCCAGACCGTGGCTGCTTACGAGGCATACGCCAACGTGGCTGGCCAGGAGAAGGCCGCCATTGCTGCTGCCGACACCAAGGCTGCCGCACAGGCTGCCATCCCGCCGTTCTATGCTGCAAAGGGTAGTTACGACGCACTGGTCGAAGCCATCACCAACGCAAAGGCCGAGGGTATTGATGTTGCTGAGGCAGAGGCAGTTTTGGCATCTGCAGAGACAACTGCCGAGCAGGCCGCAGAGGCTGTTCACAGCGTGCGACTGGCCTACAACACCGCCAAGGCTACCGAGGGTGCTGACATGACCTACACCATCATCAACCCGAGTTTCGAACTTGGCAACACTACTGGTTGGACATACGAGACCAGCAACGACCACGGTGCAAAGCGCAACGACAACGCCACCTACACCATGAGTGGTTGCGACGGCGACTACCTGTTCAACATCTGGAGCAGCGGTAATGCCATCAGCCAGACCATCGAGGACCTGCCCAACGGTATCTACAAGTTGCAGGCCACCATCGCTACTGACGGAGGCCACCAGGTACAGCTGAACGCCAACGACAAGAGCGTGAAGATTGACGCTGTCGTCAAGGAGACCGGCGTGGAAGGCGAACTGGAGTTCCAGGTGCTTGACAACAAGGCCACCATCGGTGCCGAGGGTGTCGACAAGTACTGGTACAAGGTAGACAACTTCCGCCTGACCTACGTGAAGGAAATCAACCTCGAGGAGCTTGCTGCCACCTACGACGATATTCTTGCTGAAGCTAAGGGTATCACTGGCGACATGAACGCTGACGACGCTGCCGCCCTGGCATCTGCCATCGAGGCCAACGGCGAGGTTGACAAGACCGACTTCAACGCCCTGACCGCAGCCATCACTGCCCTGACCGAGGCTACGACTGCCGCCAAGGCTTCTGTCGCTGCCTACGCAAAGGCTGCCGATGTGCTGCCTAAGATGAAGGAGCTGACCGAGAGCACCAACGTCTACACCGAGGCTGCTTACGAGGAGTACTACGGACAGTGGTACCAGAAGTACGAGGCCAAGGAGATGACAACCGCAGAGGCCGACGCCCTGCAGGATCCGTTTGTTGTCACCGGCTGGCACGCCAGCATCACCTGCGACAACTTCCTGCTGTCGGCTTGGGACACCAACCCCGACTTCGTGGATGCTCCTTACTACATCAACACTTGGAGTGTTGAGGGCGAGAGCGACGGTTCTGAGTTCAAGGTTCCGTTCTTCGAGTACTGGACTGGCGATGCCAACTCTCTCGGTGAGAAGACTCTGACCGCCACCATGACCAACCTGCCCGCTGGCAAGTACGACGTGACCGCTTTGGTTCGCGTGCGCATCAAGAACGGTGCCGAGGCTCCCGCCGCCGGCATTACGATGCAGGCCAACGAGGGTGAGGCTGTCAACGTCTGCGACGGAACAGAATACACCCCGATGTATGTCAAGGAAGTCGCCGCTACCGGCGTTGTCGGTGAGAACGGCGAACTGAAGATCAAGTTCATCGTCGATGCCGAGAACAACATCAGCTGGCTGTCGTTCAAGAACGTGAAGTTCGAGAAGCAGATTGCGGCTGAGGACATTGAGATCACCGTGGTTGAAGGCGACATCGCCGCTGCTCTGGCAGAGGCCAAGGCCGCTGTCGACAAGGTTGGCAACATCACCATCAACTTGGCTGCTGGTGCAAACCTCACGCTCGGCGCAACGATTGAGGCTCCGAACAACCTGACCATCAACGGTAACGGCGCAACTGTGACCGTGGCCGAGGAAGTGACCGACAACTTCATCACGCTCGACGGCACAGAGGATATTGTCACATGGACTGATGGCGAGGAGGTGAAGACGAATGTTGACCACAAGTACATCGCCTCTGTCCTGGTGAAGGACGTGACCGTAAAGGGTCTGCAGGGTGCCTTCATCAAGGACAACCAGAAGACGCTCCTTGAGAACCTCACCATCGACGGCAGCAACATCCAGATGCCCGCCGCCAACAAGAACACCATCGACTTCAACGGCAAGGGCTACGTGGGCAAGGTCACTGTGACCAACTCCACCATCTGGGCAGCCGACAAGAACACCGGCTTCTTCGCCCAGTACGGCAGCCGTCCCAAGAACATCAATGGCGACTGGCTCCAGGAGTTCGACATCGAGAACTCGACCATCGTGAACATTGCCAACGGCAAGAACGTGTGCGACGTGAAGCAGAACGGTACTGCCCAGAATGTCTACACCCTGAAGAACAACATCTTCGTTGACTGCGGCAAGCAGAACCAGGTGGTTGTCGGCTTCAACAAGGGCCAGGACAGTGCTATTCCCGTATGGGATGTCACAGGCAACTACTTCGCTTGGGGTGGTGAATGTGTCAATGCAGCTGAGACCGAGAAGGCCGGCAAGCAGAACGAGGAAGACATCGTGAAGAACTGCGTCGATGCCGTTATTGAGTTCACCGATGCTGCCAACGGTGACTTCAACGGTACGCTCACACTCCAGAAGGACGGCGACGAGGCTCCTGCTTCTCTCGGTTCTCCTGAGTGGTCGTTCAGCGTTGTCACTGGCATTAATAGCATTGCCAGCGACAAGTTCGCCAACGAGTCAGTCTACACACTCTCTGGCCAGAAGGTGGTGAAGGCCCAGAAGGGTCTCTACATCATCAACGGCAAGAAGCAGGTTGTGAAGTAAATTGAAGATTGAAAATTGATAATTGCCCCGCCGCGCCTCTTAGGAGTGCCCGGCGGGGCTTTTCGTGTTAATAATTATTATAATACAATTATTATAGTATGGTAATTGTGAAATAATAATTACCTTTGCCTGTGGAAAAAGAAACGAAGCTATGGTCACCAATCCTTTTATCCTTTATGGCTATGAGTCAGAGAAGTACTTCTGTGACCGTAAGGCAGAGACGGCTGAGTTGAAACGGCTCGTGGAAAACGGCAACAATGTGGCCCTTATCGCTCCACGGCGTATTGGGAAAACCGGCCTCATAGAGAATCTGTTTCATCAGAAAGACATTGCCAGCCATTATTACACCTTTCTTGTCGACATTTACGCAACCAAGAACATCGAAGAGATGGTGCTAGCTCTGAGCACTTCGATGCTGGCTTCGCTGCGCCCTCGCGGTACCAAGGTTATGCAGCAGTTTGTCGGCCTGCTGGCTTCCCTGCGTACTGGAGTGAGTTTCGACGCCCTGGGGAATCCGTCGTGGAATCTTGAGGTGGGCAACATCAAGCAGCCGAGGACGACGCTCGACGAGATTTTCCGATACATCAACGAGGCCGACCGCCCCTGCATCGTGGCCATCGACGAGTTTCAGACGGTCAGCACTTACAGCGACACCAACACCGAGGCCATTTTGCGCACATACATTCAACATTGCCGAAACGCCCAGTTCATCTTCTCCGGTTCGCAGCGCACTATGATGGGCGAGATATTCAACAGCCCTTCGCGTCCGTTCTATCAGAGCACTTCGGCCATGAATCTTGGCTGCATACCAACTGACGAATACACCAAGTTTGCCCAAGGTCACTTTGCCAGTACAGGAAAGTGCCTGTCCGCCGAGACAGTAGCTTTGGCATACCAGCGGTTTGAGGGTGTCACTTGGTATGTGCAAAGGGTTATGAACGAGCTCTTTTCATTGACGGGACAAAGTGAGGTCTGTACGCCTGAAATGGTGGACATTGCCATTGGCAACATTCTACGTGCCAATGAGTTCACTTACCAGTCGACCCTGTTCCAACTGCCGCCAAAGCAGAAGGAACTGCTCATTGCCATTTGCAAGGAAGTCAAGGCCCAAAACCTCACTTCCTCCAGCTTCATCCGCAAGTATCATTTGCCAGGCAGCAGCAGCGTGCAGTCGGCCATCAAAGGCCTTTTGGAAAAGAACTTTGTGACCGTCTCGCTGGGTGTCTATGAGGTCTACGACAAGTTCTTCGCTCTTTGGATATCCTCCTTGCACCGCGCCTCTTAGGAGTGCCCGACGGGGCTTTTATGCAAAAAAATTTGGTGGTAATGAAAAAAAGTCGTAACTTTGCCCCAAATATTGCAGGAAGTGCAAACTATGGCGGACTTAGAAATTCGTTGGAAGCAAAGATTTGAATGATGAAATACAGACTTGAAGAAAGCAAACTACAGCTGATGAGGGCCATATTCTCGCAGACACCGGCCATCGAGCAGGTGGTGCTCTACGGCTCAAAGGCCAAGGGCACACACAAGCCTTTCTCCGATGTCGATATTACGCTGAAAGGGAGTGCTCTGACCGATGAGGATTTGACCGACGTGATGTACCGCCTTTCGGAGTCGTCGCTACCCTATTTCTACGACGTGTCACCGTTCCGCAACATAGGTAATCCTGACCTGAAAGACCACATTATTCGGAAGGGGAAAAGCATTTACGAAAGAGCAATGACCAATAAACAATAGATATTCTTTTTTTTTATTTATTATCCTTTATTTATTAACTAAAAACAAACGACATGAAAAAGCATTTACTGAAAACGTTGCTTGTGGGCATAATGACGTTCATGGCAACGGGTGCTTGGGCCGCTGACCCTGACCTGACGAACGACTACACGTTAGTGAAGTCGGTGGAATGGGGCGATGGCACAAGCATTGCTGGTACTGTTGCTTGCGCCTACACTGCGTATGACACTGGCAACAAGAAACAACAGTCGCTGACCATCCTGACAGCTCCTGAAGCAGCCGCAGGCTGGATTGCCATGCAGGCATGGACAGACGGTTCCGGCAAAGGCTGGTGGAACCGTTCAGAGAAAGGTCTCTACTGTGTTAATGCCGGACGCAGCGCCTGCGTCTTTGGCGACGACCTTACTACGGGTTGGCTCGTGGTATTTGAGTGCACCTCAAGCGCATCAAGTGTAATCACACTAACGAATGCGTCAGGTGATCCTGACGGCACATTCTCGTATGTGGCAAGTGAGGACGGCCAGAAGTATTTCTGCACCATCACCGCTGCTGAGAATGCCTACGTAGGCTTCTGTGGAAACAAGAACGCTGGTTTTATCAGCAAGATTTCCGTCTATAAGCCCAACAAGGCTGTGGTGCTTACCACTTACACCGTGAATTATGTGGACATGGACGGCAACACGCTGAAGGAGGCTGTGACCTACGATGCCGTGGGTGGTGCTGAGATTGCCTTGAGCGATGCTGACAAAGCCAACATTACCGTGGGCGATGACACTTACGTCTATGACAGCGACGACACCGAGGGCAAGACCGTTGCCGAGGATGGTTCGAGCGTTGTCACCGTGAAGTTCCACAAAGCACAGAACTTCAACTACGTTGTGAACGAAATGTGTGGTGGCACTGCTGCCCGCGTCACCGAGGGTGTCAGTTACGAGACCGCAACTGTGATTGCTCCTTATCGCAAATACAATGCTGTTGGTGGCCAACTCTACACCAAAGGTGCTACCAGTAAGGAGTACAACTACAGGTTCAGCCTGACCCAGGACAACCAGGTTGAGAATATCGACTACGAAGCAGTTAGTGGTGTAGACAACGTGGTGTTCCTGACCGAAGGTGAGGATGTCACAGGCCTGACACCCTGCAATAGTGCCAATACGGCCATCCGCAGTTCGAATTCTGCATCGGCCTTTGCTTCTGAGGATGTAACAATTACTACTCTGGCCGCTGGTAAATATAAGATTCATGCTATCATCTATGATGCCAGCAAGAATCCTGACAGCCACTGGGTGTTTAACGCAGGTTTGTCTCAGATTGCCGACTTCAACTGCACCACGGTGAATATTCAAGAGTTCGACTCTGAGGAGTTTGCCATTGGCAAGGAGACTCCCATCATCATGGCCGCAGGCGGTAGCAACAATATGGGTCTTGATATGCTCTACATCGTGAAGACTGGCGACGTGACTCCTGAAGAGGCTGCTGCATTGAACGCTGCTGCTGCTCTCGCCGAGGCCAAGGCTGCCCTGGAGGATGCTATTGCTCAGGCTACTGCCTTGAACGTCTATGCTAACGATGCCAACCTGACAACTGCTATTACAGACGCACAGGCGGCACTTGCAAGCGATGAAATGATGACCATTGCTTCTGCAGGACTAGCCCTGAAGAATGCCGCTACTACCGCCGCCAGGAACACGCTGCAGAAAGCTGTCGATCTGGGTGAGTTGCTCGGTTTGAATGTCACTGATGCCAAGGATCTGCTGGCTGATAATAATGCTACGGCCGAGGATATGGCAGCAGCCTTGAAGGCTATTGCCACCGAAGCCATTCCTGCCGCTCAGACTGCTTTGGGACAGGTGAAGGCCTTCTTTGAAGCCTACGACGGTACGGCTGCTACAGCCCTGGCCGACGACTTTACTGACGTGGAGAATGCTCTTACAGGCACCGATCTTGACGCTATGAAGTCTGCCGTCACGACGCTCATTACTGATGCCACGCCTTATGCCAAGACTGCACTTGAGAAGGTCATTGGCTACGTGGAGAAGATGGGTGATGAAACCATCGATGCCGACGTGACCGCCGCTAAGACTGCCATTGAGAGTGGCAAGATTATGAGCATGATTGCCGCAGCCAACCAGCTGAAGGCCGACTTCCCCGCAGCTGCCAAGGCATACCTCCTGAAGGTGAATGCCATCGCCGAACAGGGTGCTGCTGAAGGCAAGAACGGTGTCGAAGAACTGAAACTCGCACTTGCCACCGCCACCGCAGCCATTACTGCCGAAGGTGCAACTGTCGTGCAGATTGGCGAGGCCATCCGCGAACTCATCCTGGCCGTCGAGGCTTACGAGCAGGCCAATGCTCCCGCAGAGGACATCATCGCCCTGACCGCCGATATGTTCTTCACATGGGACGGCTACGGGGCAGATGCCAATAAGCTTTCTCCTGCTAATGTTGACTTCAACGTAGGTGTCGAGCAAGGTACTGGCGCTATGGTTGCTGGCACGAGTACTGTCGATTATCTGACTTACGCCGACCTGACAGGTTGCACGAAGATGATATTCGAGGGTACGGCAGGTGTACAGCTGCGCGTGCTAATGAACCGCCAGGAGAGCAACAGCGGCCCGCTGGTGGAGAAGAACCCTGCAATTGGTGAAGATGGCACTGCCGAACTCGACCTGACAGATTTGGCATACGTTCACCTGAACGCTATCAAGACAGGCTGGGGCAGTCCGACTGGCACTATCACCGCCATCAAGCTGGTGAAGCCCAACGACCCGCTGGCAGTTCCCAAGGAGGCTCTGAAGAACGCCATCGCTGCTGCCAAGCTGCAGAGCCCCGTGGCTAAGACCGAGGAGAGCTTTGCTGCCCTGACCACCGCTATCGCTGATGCTGAGGCTGCTCTGGCTGCTGAGGATGCTACTGAGGAGAGCTTGGCAACTGCTAAGCAGGCCCTTGAGGACGCTGTCGCCGGCCTGACACTAGCCGAGGGCTACTCTGAACTCACCAGGGAGATGTTCCAGAACCACACCGAGCAGGGTGGTGAGGGTACTCCTACCGGCTGTGCTTACGACCTGTTCGTTACTACTGGCATGCCTTACGGTGATGGCAATGTCTACTGGCTGAACTATGCTGACCTGACCGAATACAGCAAGCTCATCGTCACTATGGCCAGCGGCGCACCGCGCTTCTGCCTCAACCGCACCGTTGACGGCGCACAGGACAACGACGATCCCGAGACTTCGCCGTTTATTGACATTCCCGGACATAGCTGGGGTACTGAGGCTTACGAGACCGTCGACGGCAATACCTACACCATCGACCTTGCCAAGCTCGTAGCCGACAAGGGCATTGCCTATCTGCACAGCATCAAGGGTGCTGGCGGTGCACAGATCATCGTCACCGGCATGTACCTGTTCAAGGAAGCTGCTGAAGTGTTCCCCTCCGATGCTATTGTCTATGACTTCGAGGCTGCCGCTGCTGCAGGCGAGAATCCTGCCAACAAGAACGGTAGTGCTGGTAACGGACAGGCCTTCTATGGCTGGGAGAATCCCGAAAAGACTGACAGCAAGCGTCAGGACTATAAGGGCTACGAGTGGGCTGAAGGCAGCGTGCTGCCTGAGCTCTGCCATGTATGGCGTCGTAGCGACCGCATCAACGGCAACGTGAAGGACGGTGGTCTCTATTGCCCGAGTGACAAGGAGATGGCTATCGACGGTCTCACTCCTTACAGCAAGGTTATCATTGTTTACGATGCAGAGAATGCAACCAATAAGAATATTATCTGGGCTATCGGCGACGGTACTTCAGAGGGAGGCCCCGGCACTGTCCGTGCTACTGCTACCATCGATGGTGTTGAGGCTGTGACTGGTGAGACCACCATTGCTTCCGGCGCTGAGATTGTGCTGAAGAGTGTCACTCCCGCTGAGAATGGTACTGGCTACATCGTCTTCCAGGTCAAGAAGGGCATGGTTATCCAGCAGATTGCCATCGTTCCTATGAACGAAGAGTGGGCTAATGCCATCGCCGCTGCCCAGGCTCTTGCTGACGAAGATGGCGTGGCTGTTGGCAAACTGATTGCTGCCATCAACGAGGCTCAGGCCATCACCGAGCCTACCGATGAGCAGAAGGCTGCCCTGCAGGCTGCTGTTGAGCAGTACACGCTCGACAACGCCGACCAGGAGAAGGACGAGACCGCCAAGGTGGCTACCAACGGCTGGAAGAAGTTCGACGGTTCTGCCGCCGGTGTCTGCGCTACACAGTTTGCTCCCGCCATCACCACCTACGACGGACGTACCGCCCAGATGGCAGAGTGCTACGAGACTAACGGCAACCGCACTGGCACCATCATCTATCAGGACATCACCGGCCTGACCAACGGTAAGTATAAGGTTGGCTTCTATGGCAACGCCTTCTCAACATCCGGACGTGACGGCTTCGAGTGCACTATGGAGGATGGCGCTACGGATGTGGCCTACGTCTTCGCCAACGAGGAGAAGGAGTATATCTCGGCTCGTATCGCTACCTCAACCACTGAGAACGACTTCCGTCAGTTCGACGTGGAGGTAACCGATGGTAACATTAAGCTCGGCATGGGTAAGGACACCGAGAAGAGCACCAACTGGCACACCATCCAGATCTATCAGCTGACATGGTTCACCACCGCCAAGGAGGTCTATGCTGCCGACCAGACTGATCTCGCAGCCCTCGTGACCGAGGCAGAGGCACTTGTTGCCGATGAGACCAAGACCGAAGGCAAGGATGCCTTAGCCATAACCCTCGCCATTGCTGAGGAGGCCATAACCGATAAGGCCAACTGGTACAACATTACTGAGATTGAGGAAATCATAGCCGGCCTGGAGAAGGCCATTGCCGACTTCAAGAAGGCTAACATCATCATTCCTGAGGGCAAGTACTATCTCATTGCTATGGCACTTGAAGACAATAACCTGATGGCAGCAGGCAAGTACTGGGGCACGCAGGGTATAGTCAACGGACAGGGTCTTGACCTGGAGTTCATCTATGTCGATGAAGCCGAAGCGTATAATATTGAGACCAGAATCCACCGTGACAACACCAACCACTTCCTGGGCAGCAACCTCTATATGGACAGCCCTGCATTCAACTGGAGCGTTGAGGAAGATGCTTCCTATGGACACTGCATCTATGCTATGTTCGAAGGTGTGAAGAAGTACATTGCCGTGGATTACGCTGGTAATCTTGAACTGAGCGAGACTCCTTACGCATGGGCATTCATACAAGCCGCTTATTGGGAGGAGATTGTTAGGCAGGATGGTTTGGCAAAGATGGAGAGCGCATCGCTTTCCGATCCAGTCGATGCCACGTTCCTGCTGAAGGACGCCGACTTCAACCAGTACGACCAGCGCCAGGTAGCCTGGACTGTCAACGAGGAATGTACAAACAAGAACCTTGGCGGTGGTGCCAACAATGGCGATTTCAATGCCTGCGCTGAGAGTTACTGCTCGACATTCACTTTGAGTCAGATTGCTGCCGGTGCTCCCAAGGGAACCTACAGTCTCGCCGCCCAGGGCTTCTACCGCCAGGAGAACGGTGCCACGGAAGATGCTCCTGTGTTCTTCATCAACGATGCTACGGTGGAGATTCCCGTACGCGATGGCTCGGAGAACAATATGACCCAGGCTGGTGCTTCCTTCTTGGAAGGCAATTATGAAAAGTCTGTTGTGGTCTATTTCAATGGCGAGGGTGATCTCACCGTTGGTGTCAACAATAACGGTAACACTAACCAGTGGATTATCTTTGACAACTTCCGCCTGACATATTTCGGCTCTGAGGATGTCACTGAAACCATTCTTACTGGTATTGGTGAGATGAATGTCGCCAAGGCTGCCACCGATGCCATCTACAACCTCTCTGGCCAGAAGGTGGAGAAGGCCCAGAAGGGTCTCTACATCATCAACGGCAAGAAGGTCGTGGTTAAGTGAGAGACGAACTGAGCTTGCTCGAGTTCGTCCGAACGTAAACGAACTCGAGCGCAGCTCAAGGTCGTGGTTAAGTAAGAGGCGAACTGAACTTGTAATTGAATAATTTCCGGGCCGCGCACCTTGTAAGGGTTGTGCGGCCCGGATTTTTTAGAATAAGGGTTCTACAAGATTTGGTGTTGGTAATGCATTCGTCTAAATTAGAGACCCCACCCCTGCCCCTCCCCTTGATGGGAGGGGAATGTCTGCGGAGTCCCTACAGGGGATGGTATATGCCTGCGGAGTCCCTACAGGGGATGGTATATGTCTGCGGAGTCCCTACAGGGGATGGTATGGCGTGAGCCTACTCCCCTCCCATCAAGGGGAGGGGCAGGGGTGGGGTCTGTATTTTACCCACACAAAATCTTGCAGAACCAGAATAAGTACACACAAAAAAAGGCGACTGTTCCCCCTTCGGCGGCTTTAACCTATACAACAATCAAATCCCCCGGAGGTGTCAAAAGAAGAGCCGTAAGCGGTTTCACAGAAAGGTTCGTCCAAACGCCTAAATTCTCTGGAGAATTTGGAAGAAAGGACGGAGCAAATTGCAGCGAGGCCGGCACCGACAGCAGCATTTGCCGAAACCTCTTGTCGTTTGCTGTCACTTTTTCATCCAAAAGTTTGGCGATATTGAAAAAATGTCGTACCTTTGTTGCGGACAATTATTTGCACACTATGACATTGTTTAATGTAAAGAACCTTGTTCTGCTGCCCATTCTGGCAGCAATCGTAATTTTGTATTCCTGTGAGAAGATGGTTGTGGCCGATGATGAGCTGGCTCCAACATCGGGTAACGTGATGCTGCGTGTGGCGGGTAGTGCCGACGGCGGGGCTTGGCAGACACGGGCCGACGGCTCCGACTACTGGACGCGCCTCTGCTTCGTGCTCTACCAGGACGGGGCGAAGGTGGCGTCGGTCACTCAGTCGGCTACCGACGACAGTTTCGGACAGGCCTCGCTCCAACTCACCACCGGCACCTACGACCTGCTGGTGCTGGCCCATAGCAGCGACGGCAACCCCACGCTGACCACGCCGGAGAAACTGCAGTTCACCAACCAGATGGGCTTTACCGACACCTTTTATTATTATGGCAGCCTGCAGGTGACGGAGGAACCGCAGACCCACAATATCACCCTGACGAGGGCCACGGCTATGGTGCGCTTCATCATCAACGACCAACTGCCTGCCAGCGTGGCCAAGATGCGCTTCTACTACACGGGCGGCAGCGGTGCGCTCAATGCCCAGACAGGCTTGGGCTGTGTGGCCTCGAAGCAGTCGGTGATGGTGAATGTCGCCGATGTTGACGGCCCGCCATACGTCTTCGAACTATACACCATTCCCCGCGAGGCGACGGCCAATCTGACCCTGACCGTGACGGCCTACAACGCATCGGACGTCATCGTGAAGGAACGCCAATTCAAGGACGTTAGCGTAGAGCGCAACATCATCACCGAGTATGCCGGCAGTTTTTTTACTGATATGCCCAGCACCAATCCCGACGACGACCCGAAGGAGCCTGGGCAGGACACTTTCGTCGTGACGGCAGACACGGAGTGGGGAGGCACCATCAGCAAGACCTATTAGCGCCTGATGAACATACAGGAAATACAGACGCTCTATGCCCGCCACCCGCAGGTTACGGCCTTGGCAAAGGCGGTGGGCGACGAGCGCGCAAAGAACATTGTGCTGGCGGGACTGCAAGCCTCGTCGGCGGCAATGGTGTTCAGCGGCCTGGCGGCAGGCGTCCAAGGCCGGAAAGGGAAGGCCCGCCAAGGTAAGGTCTTCCTTTTCGTGTTGCAGGATGCCGACGAGGCAGGCTATTTCTACCACGACCTGTGCCAGGTGATGGGCGACAAGGACGTGCTCTTCTTCCCCAGCAGTTACCGCCGCGCCATCAAGTACGGACAGAAGGATGCGGCCAGCGAAATCCTGCGCACGGAGGCCCTGACCAGGCTAAATGAAAGATCGGAAATGAAAAATGAAAAAAATGATGACTCTCAAGGCGGGGATTCTGCCAACAAGTCTGATCATATTTATAATTTATCATCTTTCATTTCTCATCTGTATTTAGTCTCCTGCCCCGAAGCCGTTGCCGAAATGGTGGTCACGCGGAAAAGTCTCGACCAGCGCACGCTCTCGCTCGAACAGGGCCAGACGGTGGAGGTGGAGGGTGTGCTGCAGACGCTGCGTGACTTCGGTTTCCGCGAGGTGGACTATGTCTACGAGCCGGGGCAGTTCGCCCAGCGCGGCAGCATTGTCGACGTCTTCTCTTTCAGCAGCGAATATCCCTTCCGTGTCGATTTCTTCGGCGACGAAATCGACTCCATCCGCACTTTCGAGGTGGAGAACCAGTTGTCGCGTGAGCGCCGCAACAATATCGACATCGTGCCCGAACTGTCGGCTGTGGAGGACAAAGAGTCGTTCCTCTCGTTCCTGCCAAAGGATGCGCTGCTCGTCTTCAAGGACTACCAGTTTGTCTGCGACACCGTGGCCCGCATCTGGCAGGAGGGCTTCTCGGCCCAGGCCCTGACAGAGCGCCTGGAGGGTGCCACCGAGGTGGAGGAACAGGAAATCCGCCAGGAGATGCAGCGCGACAGCCGCATCTGCACCGGCGCCCGGTTTGTCAGCGACAGCGAACCGTTCCGCAAAATCTTTCTGGGAAACGAAAGCGCGCACCCCTCATCCCTCACTTTCCATTTCGACACCGCCTTGCAGCCGTTATTCCACAAGAACTTTGAATTGCTGGCCCAGACCTTTGCCGACTATCGGGAGAAGGGCTATGCCGTCTATGTGCTGGCCGATAGCCAGAAGCAGAACGAGCGCCTGAAGGAGATACTGGCCAGTTCGGAACTGAAAGTCCGGAATGTCGACTTCATCGCCGTCGAAAAGACGCTCCACGCAGGCTTTGTCGACAAGGACTTGCGGCTCTGCCTGTTCACCGACCATCAGATATTCGACCGTTTCCATAAGTACAACCTGAAGAGCGACAAGGCGCGCAGCGGCAAGATGGCCCTCACGCTGAAGGAGATTCAGCAGTTTGAGATTGGCGACTACGTGGTGCATATTGACCACGGCGTGGGCAAGTTCGGCGGCCTGGTGCGCATGCCCATCAACCAGTCGGGCCAGCCGTCGCCGTCGGGGCAGCAGTACCAGGAGATGATAAAAATCATCTACCAGCGGGGCGACGCCATCTATGTCAGCATCCACTCCCTCTACAAGGTGGCCAAGTACAAGGCCCAGGACGGCGGGCAGCCGCCGCGCCTCTCCACCCTGGGCACAGGCCAGTGGGAGCGGCTGAAGGAGCGCACCAAGAAGCATATCAAGGACATTGCCCGCGACCTCATCCGCCTCTACGCCTCGCGCCGCCACCAGCGCGGCTTCGCCTTTAGCCACGACACTTATCTGCAACACGAGTTGGAGGCCAGTTTCCTCTACGAGGACACGCCCGACCAACTGAAGGCCACGCAGGCCGTGAAGGCCGATATGGAGCGCCCCGTGCCAATGGATCGTCTGGTGTGCGGCGATGTGGGTTTCGGCAAGACCGAAGTGGCCGTGCGTGCCGCCTTCAAGGCCGCCGTCGATGGCAAGCAGACTGCCGTGCTCGTGCCCACCACGGTGCTGGCCTACCAGCACTTCCGCACTTTCAGCAGTCGTCTGAAGGATATGCCTGTGCGCGTGGAGTACCTCTCCCGTGCCCGTACCGCCAAGCAGACGACGGCCATCCTGAAGGATTTGGCCGACGGCAAGATAGACATCCTCATTGGCACCCACAAACTCATCGGCAAGACGGTGCAGTTCAAGGACTTGGGTCTGCTCATCATCGACGAGGAACAGAAGTTCGGCGTCTCCACCAAGGAGAAGCTGCGCCAGATGAAGACCAACGTGGACACGCTCACTATGAGCGCCACGCCCATCCCGCGCACCCTGCAGTTCTCGCTCGTCGGCGCCCGCGACCTGAGCGTCATCCAGACGCCGCCACCCAACCGCTACCCCATACAGACCGAGATTCACACCTTCTCGCCGGAGATTGTGGTCGAGGCCATCAACTTCGAGATGAGCCGCAACGGACAGGTGTTCTTCGTGAACAACCGCATCGGCGACCTGGTGCGCCTGAAGGAAACCATACTGAAATACATCCCCGACTGCCGTGTCGCCATCGGCCACGGCCAGATGAATCCCGAAGAACTGGAGAAGATTGTGCTGGGCTTCTCCAACTACGACTACGACGTGCTGCTCTCAACCACCATCGTGGAGAACGGCATCGACATTCCCAACGCCAACACCATCATCATCAATGGCGCACAGAACTTCGGACTCTCCGACCTCCACCAGATGCGTGGTCGTGTGGGGCGTGGCAACCGCAAGGCTTTCTGCTATCTGCTGGCACCGCCGTTGGCCGCGCTGCCGCCCGACTCGCGCCGCCGCTTGGAGGCCCTGGAGAACTTTAGCGACCTGGGCAGTGGCATCAATATCGCTATGCAGGACCTCGACATCCGTGGTGCCGGCAATCTGCTGGGTGCCGAGCAAAGTGGCTTTATCAGCGATTTGGGCTACGAGACCTATCAGAAAATCCTGAACGAGGCAATGGCGGAACTGAGGAACGAGTCAAAGAGTTCGGAGTCGGGAGACTCTTCGTCAAAAAATAAGGGTAAAGTTGCTCAACTCTCAACTCTCAACTCTCTCAGCTATGTCGCCGACTGCACCTTGGAGAGCGAACTGGAGATGTATTTCCCCGACCAGTATGTGCCGAGCGATTCGGAGCGTATGCTTCTCTACCGCGAACTGGACAGCACCCGTGACGACCAGGAACTGGAGGCCTACCGCCTGCGCCTCATAGACCGCTTCGGCCCTATGCCCCCTCAGGCTGAGGAATTGCTGCACGTAGTGCCTCTGCGGCGGTTGGGCAAGCAATTGGGCTGCGAGAAGATACTGCTCAAGCAGGGCCGTATGTTCCTCTATTTCGTGAGTCAGCAGGACAGCCCCTACTATCAGAGCGACACCTTCGGCGCCATCATCGACTACGCTATGAACAACATCGCCCGCTGCAGTATGCGTGAGCAAAACGGCAAGCGGTCGATGGTGGTTGGTAATGTGCCCAGCGTGGGCGAGGCCGTGGCTGTGCTGAAGGCTATTACACGCTGACTTCGGCCTTGATGTGGGGCCAGGGGTCGTAGTCCTCCAGCGAGAAATCTTCGTAATTGAATTGGAAAAGGTCGCTCACGTCAGGGTTGATGCGCATAGTGGGCAGTCGGCGCGGTTCTCGCGTGAGTTGTAGGCGTGCCTGCTCCAGATGGTTCACGTAGAGATGGGTGTCGCCTGTGGTGTGGATAAATTCGCCCGGCAGGAGGTCGCACACTTGTGCCACCATCATACAGAGCAGCGCGTAGGAAGCAATGTTGAACGGCACGCCCAGGAAAGTGTCGGCGCTGCGCTGGTAGAGTTGTAGCGACAGCCGTCCTTTGCTCTCACCCTCTGCGGGCGGTGCCACGTAGAACTGGAACATCGTATGGCAAGGCGGCAGCGCCATCTGTCCCACCTCGGCCACGTTCCAAGCCGATACGAGGATGCGGCGGGAGTCGGGGGTGTGCTTGATTTGCTCCAGCACCATCTTGATTTGGTCGATGGTGCCGCCGTTGTAGTCGGGCCAGGAGCGCCATTGGTGGCCATAGACAGGCCCCAGTTCACCGTTCTCGTCGGCCCATTCGTTCCATATTCTCACTCCGTGTTCCTGTAGATACTTCACGTTGGTATCGCCTTGCAGGAACCAGAGCAGTTCGTAAATGATTGACTTCAGGTGAAGTTTCTTGGTGGTGAGCAGGGGGAATCCCTTTTGAAGGTCAAACCGCATCTGGTGACCGAACACGCTGAACGTGCCGGTACCAGTGCGGTCGTCTTTTCTTACACCCTCGCGGAGGATGCGGTCTAACAAGTCAAGATATTGTCTCACGCCTCTTGCTCCTGAGCCTTGTTCTCGGCGTCGATGGCCTTGATTTTCTCCTTGACGAGTTGCATATCGTCCTTGAGTTTCTGTACCTTGCGGTTCATCTCGTCGATGAGCGAGTTACCCTTCTTCGAACTGGAACTGAGGAATCCCAGGTTGTTCTCGTAGGTCTGGATGTCCTGCTTCATCAGTTCATATTGGCGCATCAGGCGTGTGCGCTCGTTGTCGAGTGCGCCCTCTCCGCGCTCTGCCACCTGCTTGAGGCTGTCCTTGAACTTGTTCAGGCGACGCTTGGCCACGGAGATATTGAGTTCCTTGTAGAGTTTGTCGAGCACGGCGTGGTACTCCTCGTAAAGTTTGTCTTTCTCCTTGAAGGGCACGTGGCCGATGGCGTTATATTCCTCTACGAGTTGCTGCACCTTCTCCTGCAAGCCTTCGCCAGCCTCTTCGGCAGCGGCCTTGAGACGGGCCACCACGTCGCGCTTCTTCTCCAGGTTGCCATATTCCTCGCTGCGCTGTCCGGCTCCGGCGGCATTGCGGGCCTCGAAGAACTTGTTGCAGGCGCCAAGGAACTCCTCCCACAGTTGGTCGCCAATCTTGCGGGGCACCATACCGATGGTCTTCCATTACTTCTGCAAGGCGATGAGTTTGT
>JAGCZA010000074.1 GCA_017960525.1 Prevotella sp. | reverse complement strand
GTTGTAACAATCATAAAACGCTTTTTCCTCTATTTTCGTCACGCTGCCGGGGATGGTTACTGAGGTCAGGTTGTAGCAACTGCGGAAAGCATTCTCTCCGATGCCCGTCACGCAGTACTCCTCACCGTCGTATGTCACAGATGCGGGAATGTCCACGCTGCCTGTGTAAAAGGTCGAACTGTCAGCCGTCGCCCCATCCGTTTCGTCCCGGAGGACTAGGTCGAAGTTTGCGCCTGTTGTCACTTCGGCCTGCTTCGTCTCTGCGTCCAGTATGTACCAGATGCCGTCAATCTCCACGGCATCCTCCGCACTTGCCGACAACGGGAGGAGCAAAAGGGAAAACAAGGATAAAGCTGCCAGTTGTCTCATAATTCTTCGTTTTTTAGTTCGTTCTTATTTCTATAGATGCGCCAGGCGCAACCTCAAATTCTCCATTTATTGTCACCCCGTTGCTACATTCTGTTCGTGCGGATTTGCAATCCGCACGCCTTGAGTATCAGCATTTGCAATGCTGAAAAGGCTGGTTGTCGGATTGCAAATCCTCATACTCACGGCTGCTGGATTTGCAATCCAGCAGAACGGGGAGGATGCGCCTATTTTGAAACGCCCTCACGGGTTTGCAAGAAATCCTCCCAAGTTTTTGTAATCAATCCCCTTGTTTGAGATTCAATAACGAACATATTGTTAGCAGTTATACAGACATAAATATCTGGATATTGGAGAGTATAAAAAACATAATCAATTTTCCTTTCATAAAAGAGTTTTGCTATTTTTTGGTACACATCGTTCTTTTCATTTGATTGTTTTACAAAGAATAAATAGCTGGCGTCACCATAAGCCACAAGATTCCCAAGAGAGTCAGTAACAATTGTCCGCCCACGCATATATTTATTGCCTTTGGTAAATAGCCTTTTCAATTTAGATGGATTCTTAACCATAACATAGCCATATTCTAGATCAAGTAAGAAGTTGCCGTTTTCATAGTCTCTCCTGCTGTAAAAAGAGCCACAAGGGTAAAGTTCAAAGATGTGATATTGCCTTAGTCCTTTCATAGCAGCCAACTTGGTGTGTTTCCTAATCAGGAAATTTGTACGCTTAACAATTTGTTGAATGTCTTTTGAGGCAGTAAATTGCGTGTTTGTATAGGCCGTCCTAAATATACTAATATTCCGTTCCAATTCTTGGCTATAAGATAGTTTAAAACTAAATAAAACAAATACGACTAAAAATGATATTTTAAAATCTTTCATAATATTGGCTTTACAGATATAAATGCGGCTTACATGTACAAAATCATTGCAAAAATACATAATTATATTATAAAGACTTCACCATAATTGTTGTTTTTAACTTATTTTTGTTCAAATTGCAGTAATGTGTTCATTTCTAACGCCAAATGTAAAATACGTTTTTTGCATTAATAATCATATTTCTTGAAATCTTGTGATAATAGCCTCCTGACGGATCCATTACATAATATAGAAAGGTTTCTACTTGCTTACCGCTTATTTTGGTCGCAGTTTGTAGAATGACCTTCTGCATGACCACACTATGCCCAATCTCACCTGTATCAAGGTTGATAGCCGTAACGTATCCATCTTGCATATTATTTATGATTCTCAAAGGCGTTTGTTCTGTAATACATTTTTCACCGCCATATTTAAGACCTACTGCCTTACTATACGAACTCCAGACCTTTACGTCTTCCAAAGGGGTGGTATTAGGGTCGCCGCCTAGCCCCGGAAGGTTCCGTATGTCCTGTTGCCCCAAATTTCCACCAAAAGATTTGTCAACGGCTATAATGCACCTCAAAACGCCTCCCGTTAATCCTTAAAATCTTCTTGTTTTATTTTTATTATGAAGCCACGTGACTCTAGTTCGTAATAAGAATGACATGTGTAAATAGTATCATATAATCTTTCCCGAATAATTCTATCTAAACCATACTCGTCAATTTTCATCTTTCTAACCACATAGTCGGCTACTCCCAAATAATCAACGTCACTTTGATGCATATCATATTTCGTCTCTGCTCCAGGAGGTAAGACCGTAAAGTGATGTGCTTCTGTGGGTGGATAGCGTGGTGAGCTAGGTGCGCAAAACACTGTATCCGCACTTTCATTTCTAATAGTCAGGATGAAATATTCATCGTCACATGCGTTTGAGCAACTCTGAAGCATGAAACATAGAATAGTCAAGGAATTAATAAGTACTCTTTTCATAATGAAGTTTTTTTGACTTAAAATATATTCATTAGCAAAATTACGACAATATAACTAAAACAGACATTATTTCTTTTCGAAACAGAATAATACTTAACAATCTTTAATGGCTTGCTGCTATAGTAATGGAATAAAAGACATTGTGAATATAGGTATTAAGAAATCTAAGTAGGAAGATTTCGCTCCAGAAATGGCATTAGGTCTTATGTTATAGGTTCCTGTTCTTGGGTTCACATATAGAGACTGCTTTCCAGTAATAAAAGAATTGATGTCAAAATACATTGCACTACCTGTTGTATATCCAGCACTGCCATTTCCATATTTCTCGTCGAAATAATTTGCCCCTCTTCTGCTGGCATCAGTTTCAAACCATCGGTACTTGTGGGGGATGCCATTGCTCAGACCTGCAGCACTTGCTAGACTTGGAGCCCCAATAACCGACATGTAAGTCGGCCCAAATATTTTGTGTTGGAGATAGTGACCATATTCGTGGACAAAAAGATGGTCACGCCATGTTGCTTCATATCCATCAGGGCCAAAACTGTATGGCCCGATAGTGAAGGCACTACCGCCTTTTGTGATACCACTTATTGCTGTCATACCTTCAAAAGATGATACACCATCAACCATTCCAACCATATTTGTGAAATGGGCTGTTAGATTTCCAATAGAAGTATTAGTAATGCCCCACGTTACGTTAAGAAACACATCAAAAGCATTCCCCTTGAAGGGGGCCATATCAATTTTCCATGCATTCTCAGTCTTAGCCCAATTGTATTGGCTGACATTGAATCCATGCTTGATTACGTTACTAAAGAGGTCTGTTACAGCGGCAAATATTGTGCCAAAAAACTCCCCGTCTGGGTCAGTATATTTCAGCGGATTGTTCAGGCAATAGCTGTACCGGTTGAAGTTCTGGCTGTTCCATGGCTCCTGCACGTAGTTGTCGGTGGAAAGGAACCGTCCTATCTGCGAATCGTAGAGACGGCCGTTCATGTTGATGAGGCCGAACTCCGGCAGCATCTCGTGGCCGGTGTAGCCGCGTCGGAAGCCGATGTCGTTGCGCGTCACGGTCTGGTTGCCCCATGCGTCGTAGGTGGCATGAAACTTCTCGCTGCCGTTCTGGTCGACGATGGCGATGACGCTGCCCAGATGGTCGGTGAAGAGGTAGAAGACACTGTCGGGCTGACTGGCCTGCTTCTTGTAGAGCACGTCATTGCCGAGGTAGTACAGTTTGCGGGTGGTGCCGCCCTCGACTATCTCCTCGTAGTCGCCCATGTAGTAGGTGGTGCGCTGCAGGGTGCTGGTGTTCCTGTAGAGCCGTGTGCGCCACCGCTCGTTGTCAGGGCCGTAGTCAAGCAACATCCTATAGCCATCGTTACCGTAGTCCATTATCTGGCTCACTTTCCCAAAGGCGTTGTACTGGGTGTCGAGCTGCGATGTGGGAATCTTTCGGCGGGTGTTGTCCACCGCCGTCACGGCATGCGGCTTGCTGCCCTCATAGTAATACCGTCCAATGTCCGTCTGGGTGGTGATGTTGCCGTTGGGGGCATAACTGATGGCACTGGCGGCAACGCCTCCAAGACTGACACCTGTGAGGCGGTCAAGGTCATCGTATGTGAAAGTCTCACTGCTTGCGAACATGCCGGTGCGTCCTGTCATGTTACCCGTAGCCGTATTGTAGGCGAATCCCAATGAACGTATGGTCGAACCGCTGTTGTAGGAGAGGGCCTTGTTTGTCACCCTCCCTGCCAGGTCTGCCACGGTGGTTGACTTCAGACTGGCGCCCAGTCTGGCGGTGGTGGTGATGGCCGAGTCCTGTGCCGTGACGGCATCCGTCTGCCATACGGTGGTGCCGTTGGCGCCGATGCTGTTGCGGTTGCCGTAGCTGTCGTACTGGTAGGCTACGCTGACAGAGCCGGGGTACTGGACGGATGACAGGAGTCCGTTTGTGCCGTAAGTGTACTGGAACGTGCGCGTGCCGAGACCTGAGACCGTACGCGTCTCTTGCTGTACGCGCCCGTACTGGTCGTAGGTGTAGCTGATGGTATTGCCGCTGCGCGAAGTGGAGAGGAGCAACCCCTTGTTGCTGTTGGTCTGGCCGTAGGTATAGGTGGTGGCAATGCCTGCTGTTGATGACGACGACAGTCTCCCTTTCGAGTCATACATGTTGGTGGTTGTATAGTTGCGCCCGTCCTTCTGCGTCTTGATGCGCCCGTATGCATCGTAGGTATAGGTCATCGTTCCCGCATCAGGGTCGATGAGCTTTGTCTGGTTGCCAGCTTCGTCGTACTCCATGGTGACTGTCGTCCCGCAGGATGTTACTGAGGCAGGCTTGCCGCAGGAGGCATAGATGTAAGTGGTAGTATTGCCCAGGGCATCCTCTGTTTCAACGACATTGCCCCATGAGTCGTGGCGCGTTGTCGTGATACGCCCATTATTGTTAGCCGTAACACTCTGCCAACCGTATGAATAGGAGGCACTTTCACCTGTGCTTAATACATCTGTTTGCTTTTTGCCATTTGTATAATAGGTAATGTCTTCGGTGACAGTCTGCGACCCTATATTATGGGCTATCGTGCAAACAAGACCTTTGTTGTTGTAACTGGTCGTTTTCTTTAGTGACAGTTCCCCTTGGCCTATGCTTTCCTCAAGCACCTCTCGCCCCTTGCTGTCGTACCAGGTCTTCACCCACGGTCTTGCCGTGCCTTGTTCCAGCACAAAGTATTTCTTGGACTGGGCTGAACCCCATCCGCGCTTGTAGGTGGTGAGTCGGCCGTCAGGAGAAGTTGCAGACATAAGATTCCCCCAATTGTCATAGGTGAATTGGGTGGTCGTAGGATTGGCTGAACGTGTCTTGTCTGTTTCCGTAAGCCTGTTGCCCCACTGGTCGTATGTGTAAACCTTCCAGATGTAGCCCCGCTCATAGCTGCTTTTCACGAATCGCTGGGTGTTGTCATAAGTGAACGTCCGTATGATATCCTCAAGCCCCGCTGCTTTTGTCGTGTCGGAGACAATGTTTCCAAAGGAATCGTATGATATAGTTGTAGTCACTACCTGTTCGTGCGGATTTGTAATCCGCACGCCCTGAATATCAGCATTTGCAATGCGTAACAGGCTGGTAGTCGGATTGCAAATCCTCATACTCACTTCTGCTGGATTCCAAATCCAGCAGAACGGGCGGATCCTCATTTCACCACCCGCTTGCGCCCCTGCTGGATGTGGATGCCGGGGCGGGGCTTGCCAGTGACGATGCGGCCCTGAAGGTCGAAGGTGGCTTTAGACTTTCCGATTTCAGGTTTGGCCGCTGGGGATATAGAGTTGGTGATGCCTGGCGAAAAGAAGTCGTCCCATGAGAACAGCACACGTCCATCCTGTATGCAGCTTTGCATCATGCCGGAAATACTCGACTCCCACGCTGTCCAATAGAAGCACGGGGATGACGCTGCGCCGCCGATGCCCTCAACCCAGATGTCGGCAAGTGTCTCTATCTCATCTTCTTCCACACCTGTGTTCATAGTCAGTCGGCGGCGGCTGATGCCGTCCACCATGACGGTGTCAATATGAGCCACCACCAGCCCAAAGCCATAAGGGGGATAATAGTAGATGGTATCCCTTTCTTGAAGGCCGAAGTCGTATGCCAGATCTTCCTGCGGAATCAGTCCATCTTCCGATGGAATCATCACATCGGATGGATATTTATATATACGAGCCCCTTCCTGGCGCATGAAAATGCCTATATGTGAACCATTCTGAACAAATTTCTTGTAAGTTTTTCCATTGATTACAGTATCGCCGTCAATCTTGTACGTGTGCGGGTTTCCTTCACATGGCATGCCATAAAGGTTTGTATACTCCGGATGCATTCCTGGATGCAGGCTCAATTCATTCCAAATCCGGCCTTCCTCAAGCATGGGTAAAGTCCCGTCCTGTGCAAAAGTAGGCAGAAAGCACGCTGCTGACAATAATAGTGTATAAAGTCTCTTTTCCATAACTTGTCGTTTTTGATAGAATTTGTTTGTTATGTGTGCAAAATTACGAATAAAGCATTAGACGTAAAAGGAAAAAAGCAAAAAAATCACCTTATGAATTTCTTCCCGTCGTGGATGTACACAGTCTTCATAGAACCGTGCATGTAAGATTCCTTGCGTCTGTCTTTGACGCGGATACCCTGCAAATTGTAAGAGGGGGACGTCTTTAAAGGAGTGTTCAAGCCCTCCCTTGGCCCAATGGTGGTTAATATGGGCGTAAGAATACTGAATTCCTCACGCGAGAAAATGCATTCATCACCATCATAGCATCCCAAATATTCTGAGACAGAACCATTAGCCACGATGTTCTCGCAATCAAACAATCCCCTATCACAACCCACACCCTCGACAATGTACCTGTGATGCGCATTGTTCATATTGTCATTTCCCATGACCGCATCAATGTAAATCCAATTATGGTTCCTAATTGTAGCTGTGCCATAATTGTTTACAATATAATTGGAAATAAGCGATGTCGTGCTCCCGACACTAGCATTGAAGTCGTAAAGTTCATGCCACTGCCCTTCCGCCACAAAGGGATTGAAGGCTGGTTCTATACACAGGTGGCATATAAACACCTTGCTGCCATCTTCGTATGCCAGCCCATATAGATAGCATTCTTCTGGGCTGTCACAATAGATTTTCTTGCACTTCTTCCCGTCAACGAGCGAGTCGCCGTCCACCATCCAGGAATAGGCGAAGTCTTTCCACGTCGTCTGGTATGTCTGGTAGTCTTCCGTAGGTTCATATACAGGTTTCTTTAACACGTATTTCCACGTGCGTCCGTCCACGAACATCGGGCGGCTATTGGTCTGGGCTTCAGATAATACTGGAAGCAACACGAAAAAAGCAAAGTAAAATGATCTCATATTCCCTCTTTTTTTAGATTAATCTAAAAAATTATCCATTTCTGTATTTTGTTTGCAAAATTACATAAAAATAACAAAACAAACAAGGAAAACATATTTTTTTCATCGGGTATTATTTCCAATTTCCAGCTCAGCACCTTGTTTCACAGTAGTTCCACTATTTATTTCAATTGTTTGAGCACTCATTGACGTTCTACTTCCTGACTCTAAAGTTACAACTCCTTGACTTTTCATATCAGTAACATGTTCTCCTACTAAAATGATGTCTGCTTCTATATTATTCGTTCCCGTTAGAATCTCATTTTGTAAAAATACAATGTCTTCCTCGTCAATGAAAGGTATCTTGTTGTGAGCAGAAACACATACTGAGACACAATCTGTTCGTCCAAAATATTCCGCCGATGTTCCATGGAAACATGCGACACTATCTAATCTACGATCATAAAATGATATTGTAGCCTCTTCGCCGCCTGTCTGTACAATAATATTGTTACTATTTCTTATAACCGTAGCTCCAGAAAAATTTGTTGGAACTTCTGTCGTAATCTGCATACTTGGATCTCCTAAACAATGGAAAATCTCTTTCATCAGTAAAGACGAATGATAAGTTTCCTCCATCCTTTTTAACCCTTGCTTCAGGATTTGCCCCAACCTATAGGTGGGTTCAGGTGTTTGGGTAACATGTGGAGTAATGTTTGGGAAAATAGGAATAAGACTTGGCTGTGGCCAAATAGCATCTATCATTCCTTCAGTTAGAGCATCGGTATATCCGGAGTAACTATTAGCAGAAGCAGCGAATATGCCTACACACCCTCCATTTTCTTTTCGAAGCATAGTTTCCGCGAAGCAAGTTGTACCATTGAACATTCCAGATTCACAATTCATACTAAACACGACGGGAAGCTTATCTCCATTATGCAAATAATTACTTACATGGATGGAATGATACCAAGGGTCCCGCCAACCTAATGGATGACCATGGTCATTATGAATTGCACAAAAAACCCCTGCGTTCAGAGTGTCATTTATATCCCAACAATCTCCTTCCCACATGAAATTTGGTTTCTGCAATTCTAAGGGCATTTCCTCGCCAAATGAGTATGTTGTACTAAAATATTTAGGTGTTGCTCCTGGATATGCATAATATACCCTTTTAACATTTTTGCCTTGCAAAATCAAGTGGTTACGAACTTCCTCTGCTGTTTGAACAAAATGCCTCATATCTATATACTTCAATATAGAGTCGTTCCTTCTTGGATCATGAATGGAATCACCATCTTGAAAAAAAGCACAACACAATGCATTAGAGTAGAACGAGGGAGTTACAACGGGCATCTTTTCATAATTAATTATTTTGTTAACAACAGTTGTTGCTTCCGACAGAGAAGAAACAGGCAGGCGACCGTTTTCAATCGTTGAAACAGTACTTGTGGTGTTGCAATAATAATAGTCTGTAGCATGACTGCCCCCAGAATGTTTTATTTCTGCAGGTACATCTTGATGGTCACCAATAATAAGAAAATGTGTCATAGTTGGAAACGAATCTTTCATTTCATTGACTTCACTCTTAATATCTGAACAGTTCCATTCTCCTCTGGCTTTCAATCTTATATGAACCACAAATCCCAACTTCTTTTTCCACTCGGCAAATTGTCTTACCGCACTTTCATATTCTGTAATAGAAATTATAAAGTAATCTTTCCTTAAAGGAACACCTTCGTTCTCAATATTGCAGCTTCTTGACGAATTTGAATGAAAGCTATAATTTAAAGTGGTATTAGATAAAAAACAGTTTTGTTGGTCATTCTTATAATTATGCCTACTCAGCAATTGAGATAGATTCCGATTATTATAGTTTACCCTATATCTGATTCTTTTATACACTTTAGCTTTCTTGTTTTGTAAGTCAAATTGAATGGGGCAAACGCATACACTCAAAAGTGACACATTGCCATAACGCATAACTGACGATGAAAACACAGTTTTTAAAGGGGAAAAACCGAAATAAGGAATTATTTTAGCCGAATCATAAGCATGATTGATTGAACTGTTAATAGTTTGAGGTGCTATGGCAGGGGGTAAAACTATTGGAATTTCGACACTTTCACTATCTGTGACAATAATGTCATAGTTTTTGTTGTCAGGAATGGTAAAGGAATCCCATCTCATAGGTACGCAGGGCTGGCCAACAATATTACATTGTCCAAAACCATCTAATTTCAAGAAATAGGTTCCCGGACAAGAAAAGTTAGGTTGTATTATCACATTATTGAATGTATAAGTGACGGAAACACCCTCATCATCTATTTCAACATCCCGTATGGGCATTTGCCGTACTATCCCGTCAATAAAGGAGTTGCTATTAATAAAAAAAGTTTGTTGAGCAAAAACCGATAATATTAGTAAGGTAAATATCAATAATATGGTAATGTGTTTCATGTGATAATAAAATATGTTTAAAAACGAATTATTTGTAATAAAATATTATTTCGACAATATCATTCTCTTGGTATCAATCTCCTGGCCACCGACCACGAGGGAGTAGAGGTAGATGCCGGCCTGAAGCTCGTAGCCGTTGATGGTGATGCTCTGCTGGCTGGGGGTCACAGGAATCTGCTTCTGCATCTTGCCCGTCATATCGAAGATGTAAATGTAGGCCTGTGGCGCATCATCGGGCAGGGAGAAGCGGATTTCGGTCTGGGCGGTGAAGGGGTTGGGGGTGTTCTGGTAAAGCACGGCCTTTGTTTTGGCGGGAATGGCTTCGATGGCGGTTTCAATAGTGCTGTCCTTGCGGGCTGGCACGGTTCCAGCCTCTACATTGCCACCGTCTACTGCCGAAAGGCGGGCATTCAGCTCGTTGATGCACTGCACCAGCAAGGGCACCATCTCCACGTAATTTATACGTTTGGAGCCGTCCACCTCCGTGTAAACCAGATCTGGAAAGACCTCTCCCAGTTCTTCAGCCGACAAGGCATAATGCTTCTTGCTGTGTATCTGCTCACTGATAAGGTCTTTTTCGGACTTGTCGGCCATGTTGTTCTCGATGGTAGGGACAATACTGGTTCTGTCGTTCTGCGAAGGCTGGTAATAGGTGTGTGCGCGGATATTCGATAACAATTCGGTTACACCTCCCCTGTCAGTTGAAAGCGGCGTGACGGACTCAAGTCCTGGTGTAGACGTAGAATTGCCTAATAAGGAACTGGTGTTGATGGAGCCAGTAACATAGAAGTTGCCCGCTACTTTTGTCAAACCATTAAAATATCCAGCAAATTTTCCTGCGGGATAGCCGATTGGAACGTCAATGTCTTCTTCGGTTGTACCATAAACTCCTGCTCCAAGACTGGCATCGAAACATCCCGCCACTCCATAAGAGAATGTATAACCCGTATTTTCGGCATAACCTTTGACACCAACTGAACCTGACGAATAAGAAGTTGTTGATGTTGATGCACTTCCATCTATGCCATAGCTAACCCCTTTGCCAGAACTGGAGAATTTCCCGCCAATAGTGGATCCTGATACGGTTTTCGTCACATTACTACAGATGCCGTTTTTATCACCATTATAATACATATAAAATGCATTGTTTCCATTGCAGTTGAGTGAGACGGGTGACAACGCTACCGTATCAGGATTTTGTAGCGACATATTCCCGTTGCTGTGAATCTTGAACTGTGCGCTGGCTGTTGCGGCAGCACCGATGAGGCAGAGTGTCATTACAATTGTCTTTTTCATGTCTTTTCTGTTTTTTGTGAAGCAGTTCCTTCTGCCATTCCTATATATAAATAAGGAGACGGCAAAAGGACTGCATCGGGTTGATAAAAATTGTGATTTGTTAACGAATAGTGATTAGAGGGTGATTGTACCAAAGAAATAGATGCTGCCCGTGTCGGGGAGGAGCAGGATTTCGTACTCGCCGCTGAGGGTGGAGGGCAGGGTGACAGTTGTAAGCGTAGAGGGTATGTAAGTCGTGAACTCCAGATTTCCATATTCGTCAAGGAGTTGAAGCGTGAAATTTGAATGGTTTGCTTCAAATGTTAAGACTAAGCCATTTTGATCTATAAAAGGAATGAAATTGGGCGTTTTAGGATAATCAGGCATTGTTCCAGTTGGATCGTCAATTCCAACAGTCAGAGGTACTGGCTTGGCCGATAACTTTACTCCACCATATAAAAATGTGGAGGACAGGAATAAGTATAAAAACTTCTTTTTCATAACATTTGTGATTTAAAAGATTAAATATTTAAATATGGAATTCCGCTGCAAAATTATGGATAACAAAAGAAAGCTCCAAACAATTTGGAACTTAAAAATTATGTAAAAATTAAGTAACTTGTTATATCCCTTTTAATCTTTTGGAAACCAGCCTCTTAGAAATAACCTTTTTTGGTTAAGTATGATTAAATGTTGGCGGGAATCAAGTCGATTCTGTCAAATTTAAGAAGTTCTTTCTTTAGTTCCTTACTACTTCCTGTTTTTGAAAAGAGAGAAGTTACCATATCCGAGCTAATTTGTGAAATATAAGGAGATGACACACCAAGTAGATTTGATACATCCTTCACACCAAGATGTAATCGAAAAAGAAAACACATATAACGCTTCCTGTTGTCTGACAAATTGCAGGATTTCAAGAATGAGTATAAACTTTGCATGTTCTGCTGTGCAAAGCTCTCAATTTTTGCCAAGTCTTCATCTGATAATTTAATCCCTCTTTTTATTTTTGGTTCCAGTACCTCGAAAATATCTGATTTTTTGTAGACATCCTCCAAAGTATCTTTTATATTGAGCGTATCTATATTAAAATGGTTAAGTTTGTCTTCCAACTGTTTGATTTCTCTAGTTTTTTCCTCAATAATGTCATTTAGTTTAGCTTTGTTACTTTCTTCTTCGGCCATAATACTTTTTGCCAGATTATTGAGTTTCTCTTTTTCCTGAAGCAGTTTATGGTATTTTCTTTTAGTTTCCTCATATTCATTTCTTTCTTCTTGCTGTCTCTTTACCTTTCTCCTATATAATAACAAAAGGATAGTTCCTGCTAAAAATGATGTTGTGCCTAGAACAATCAAACGCAAATGCTCCTTGTCTGCCCGCTCTTTTTCGCGAATGGATTGCTCTTTGTGGCGGGTATAATTGTATATGTTTTGGGCTTTCTCGACCTCTGCCGTTGCCATTTGGGCATAGACAGAATCGTTCATTTCGTAGCTATAGATGGCATACTTGGCTGCCGAATCAGGCATATTCTTTTTTAGGAAAAGTATGGATAGCCCCCTTGATGACATATTCTGGTTCATAAAGTCTTTTCCAGAAGCTAATTCTTTCCTAAGGTAGTACTCAGAGGAATCTAATCTGCCAATGGTTTCGAAATACAACCCCTTGTAATTGTAGAAGGATTCTCTTCCACTCATGATATTTCCCAAAGAATCAAAATAACCTGACTCCTTTTCATAGATGTCAATGAATGTTTGGGCTTTTTGCTCCATACCTTTGATAAGAAGACTTGGTATGACAGCAGCAAAGTTTCTTGAAACGAAACTTTTGTAACCACTCTTGAAATATTGATTGTATAAGACGTTTCCAACGTAAATGACAGAATCGTGCATTGAGAGTCTTTTGTATGCAGGAATCTTGTGCGCATAGGCATTAATTGCTGAAATGGTGTCTTTTCCTTTCAACCCAAATTTGATGGATAGTTCTAGTGCATCAAGGTTGTCTTTCACCAAATTCTGTTGATAGAAAATCTTTGCCATCTGTGAATATACGCGGCAAAGCTGACGGTAGTCACAGTCGGAGGCAGTGGTGTCGGCGCGGTCAATCGCATCGTGGTAGGCGGCGATGGCAGCGGGGGCCTCGCCACGGTCGGCGTAGGTGCGGCCAAGGAGGTAGTGGGCCTCCATCTGCTCGTTAGGGGTGCCGTGGTTGTCGAAGTAGAGGGCGAGGGCTTGCGCCAGCGAGTCATCGGTGAGCAGCGAGTCGGCTTGGTTGAGAGCTTGCAACTGGGCCAGCTGCTGCCGCATATAGGTGGCCCGACCCCTCTGGCAGGCGGCCAGGAGGGGGAGGAGCAGGAGGGGTAGGATGAGGCGGGCCAAATGGAGGGAGATGTGGTTCATAGCTGTCGGTCTCGGATGGTGTATATTGGCTTTCGCCTGCAAAAGTACGGATAATTTGTTGAAGCGCCAAATATTTCCGTGGGAAAGTAATCAAAGAGTGCTCGGCTCTGCCGCTTTGTCCTGCAAAGAACTGTCCCGGGTGATCCTTATCTGTGCCAATGGTGCAAACAACATTTCATTCTTTGCTCTTCTGTTTGATTATTGCCAGTTTGAACTATAACTGTGAATAGAGCGGGAAAAGGATTCTCTGTGTCTTCTGAAATGACCACAAAACTATCCCTGTATAAAACTCCAAATTCATCAAATCCGCTGCATACCGATACTTGCCTACTATATATGGTTTTTGTTGGGATGCCTATATCATTAATAGAAAAAGAAATTGTAGCAGAGTCCAATTTAGGATGATAATAATCATAGTAGTAATAACCTGTTTCTCCTTCTTTTAGTACAAGCCATGACATTGTATCACTATAACATGGAACAACTGTATCGTAATAATCATAGACCTTAATATCGGAAGTTGATGTATCCATAAACACTTTGGTGGTCTCATTCTTTAATCCACCATGTAAAAACGGCTCGAAATACAGAGTCAATGTTATCAATACAAAATAAATGAGTATTATAAATAAGTGCTTCCACCAATGCTGCTTTAATTTATATTCATAAAAAAATGCCATTAGCTGTAAGAAAGTACATATAATCAATATCAAGGCGGAGAGTTCAGCCATTCTGCCAAGCATGCATGAAGAAAGGAACATAAAAAAAGTCGCCAGCCATACTATTGGGATGTAATAATAATATTTCAAATACTTTTTCATAAGGCATTTAGTTTCATATTATGGATTCTATGCAATAGCATTTCAGATCTATTTGGCAAGTGATAAACATCTTTAAATCTAATACCCGTTGGGCTGGATTTGTAATCCAGCCCCAATGAGTATAAGCATCTGCGATGCGCTCTTTTCAGGACTGCAAAGGTAGTGCTTTTCCGCGAAACGTGCAAGAAAAGGGCGCACAAAAGTTCTCTGCTTGTGCGCCCGATGGAAAAATTGTATGGCTTATCTCCTGTATGCTTAGAACTTGGCCATCTTGATGGCCACTATGGCGCACTCGTCGCCCTTGTTGCCGAGGCGTCCGCCGGCGCGGTCTTTAGCCTGCTGCAGGTCGTTGGTGGTGAGCAGTCCGTAGACGACGGGTATGTTGCTGGTGGCGTTGAGGCGTGCAATGCCTGCGGTGACGCCCTGACAGATGTAGTCGAAGTGGGGTGTCTCGCCACGGATGACGCTTCCCAGGATGATGACGGCGTCGTAGCCGTCGTTGAGTGTGAGCTGGTGGGCACCGTAGATGAGTTCAAATGAGCCGGGCACGGTCTTTACGTGGATGTTTTCGGGTAAAGCACCGTGCTTCTCCAATGTGGTGACGCAGCCATTGAGCAAGGCACCCGTCACCTCGGGGTTCCATTCCGACACAACGATGCCGAAAATCATGTTCGAGGCGTCGGGTACCTTGGCTATGTCGTAGTCAGACAGGTTTCGTGTTGCCATCTTCCCTTACTGCTTGGCACGCTCGATATAGTTGTCGATGGAGTTGTAGCGTGTCCAGTCCTGGTATTTCTCCTTGATCTGCTCGTAAAGCTTCAGGGCGTCGGCCTTCTTGCCCTGGCTTTCCAGGATGTCGCCGGCCTGAATGAGGAACATGGGCGAGAGGGCGCTGTTGTCGGCCTCTGCGGCAGCCTTGGTGAGCAGGCTGACGGCCTCGTCGAGCTGGCCGAGTGCGGCCTTGGCGTTGGCGAGTGCACCCTTCACGGCGGGTGTCACCATCTCGTCGTCGGCTCCGCTGAATTTGTCAAGGTATTTGGCTGCCTCCTCGTTGTTGCCCATGCGCGAGTAGCAGATGCCGGCGTAGAGGTTGGCCAGGTTGGCGGCCTTGCCGGAATATTCGCTGGCGATGGTGAGGAAGCCGGCGTTGATGCTGTCGCCGTTGAGCGCCTTCTCGAAGAGGGCGGCATCGTCGCTCATCACTGCCTGTGAGTAGTATTCCTGGGCCTTTGCCATTGCGGTGCTGGCCTTCTCGAACGACTCCTTGGCGGAGTTTTTCCAGAAGAAATAGCCTGCAACGGCCACGAGGAGCACCACGATGGCTCCGATGATGATGTTCTTGTACTTGAGGAGCAAAGCCTCGCTTCCACTGGGGGTTACCTCAACCTGGGGAACGCCCTGATTCTTTTTTGTTTCTGCCATTTGTTTTTATTGTTTTTTCTTTCGTTTTCGATTTTGCGGCGCAAAGGTACTGAAAATGTTGGAGATAATGAAATTTTATGCTGACTTTTTATGTTTTTTTGCCATAAAAGGTGATTTTTGTGCTCTGTGAGCGTCCGAACTTCAATTTTGGTTCGTCCAAACTATGAGTTTGCTCCGTCCAAACTACGAGTTTGGTTCGTCCTTTTTTTGAGGGGCCATCGTTTCCTTCAGTGCATCACGGCGCAGCCGCTCCCCACCCCTGAAGGGGCGGGGTGGCCGTAAGGCCGGGGCGGGGAAGATTGCTGGGGTGGGGGTGGAGGAAGTATCTTTTTGGTTGACAAGAAATTACAGAACCCACCCCTGCCCCTCCCCTTGATGGGAGGTGAAAAGTGATAGGTCCTCCCCTTGATGGGAGGTGAAAAGTGATAGGTCCTCCCTTTGATGGGAGGTGAAAAGTGATAGGTCCTCCCCTTGATGGGAGGTGAAAAGTGATAGGTCCTCCCTTTGATGGGAGGGGAGAAAAGAAAAGGATGCCCGTCGGGAAACAGGCATCCTTTTCAATAAGTCGATGTAGATTCAGGGGCTTACTTGGCGTAGAGAGCGACGATGGTCTCGTACTTCTCCTGCTTGCCGCTGGTCAGTTTAGGCTCTCCGACCTTCTTGCCGTACTCGTAGGCCTGCTCCAGACTGAGTTTGCCGTCCTCGAAGTCCTTGCCGATGCCGGCGTCGAAACTGGCGTAGCGCTCCTTCTTCATCTTCGGCAGCTCGCTCTCCTCCAGGATGGCGGCGGCGTTGAGTAGTGCGCGGGCCATAGCGTCCATACCGCTGATGTGAGCGATGAAGAGGTCCTCGAGGTCGGTGGAGTTACGACGAATCTTAGCGTCGAAGTTGGTGCCGCCGTTGCCGAGGCCGCCATTGCGGATGATTTCCAGCATAGCCTGAGTCAGCTCGTAGTTGTCGATGGGGAACTGGTCGGTGTCCCAGCCGTTCTGCACGTCGCCACGGTTGGCGTCGATGCTGCCCAGCATACCGTTGTCGACGGCGCAAGCCAGTTCGTGCTCGAAGGTGTGGCCGGCGAGGGTGGCGTGGTTCACCTCAATGTTCACCTTAAAGTCCTTGTCCAGGCCGTGGGCGCGGAGGAAGCCGCAAACGGTCTCGGTGTCCACGTCGTACTGGTGCTTGGAAGGCTCCATCGGCTTCGGCTCGATGAGGAACGTGCCCTTGAAGCCCTTGCTGCGGGCATAGTCGCGGGCCATGGTCAGCATGGTGGCCATGTGCTCCTTCTCGCGCTTCTGGTCGGTGTTGAGCAGGCTCATATAGCCCTCACGTCCGCCCCAGAACACGTAGTTCTGACCGCCAAGCTTGATGGTAGCGTCGATGGCGTTCTTGATCTGAACGATAGCGCGGGCCACAACGTCGAAGTCGGGGTTGGTGCTGGCACCGTTCATATAGCGCTTGTTGCTGAACACATTGGCTGTGCCCCAGAGGTTCTTGATGTTGGGATATTGCTTCATTTTCTCCAGAGCGTAGTCGGTGATAGCCTTCATACGTGCCTCGTACTCTTCAACAGTAGCTCCCTCCTCAACGAGGTCCACATCATGGAAACAGAAGTACTCGATGCCCAGCTTGTCCATAATCTCGAAGCCGGCGTCCATCTTGTCCTTGGCGCGCTGCACGGGGTCAGCAGCCTTGTCCCACTCGTAGCTGCGGGTCTGTCCGCCAAACGGGTCGGCGCTGGCCTGTCCCAGTGTGTGCCACCAGGCCATTGCGAACTTCAGCCAGTCCTTCATCTTCTTGCCCATCACTACGCGCTCCGGCTCGTAGTAGTGGAAAGCCATCACGTTCTTACTGTCTTTTCCCTCGAAGGGAATCTTGCCTGTAAAGGCGAAATACTCTTTTGCCATGTTTTAGTCTTTGTTTAAACAATATTAAATAGAAAACTGGCTGCAAAGGTACACAAAATGTATAAGGGAGATATATTGTGTATGTCTCATTTTGTTGCAAATATATCTCATATTATACTTTTTGCGGCTTAAAGCAGGCTTTTCAGCTTTTCTTTCCACTGTGCGTAGGCGGCCAGATAGCTGTCGCGGTTGGCTGCTTCCGGCTCAATGACCTGAAGCTTCTCCAACGTGGCGAAGGCTTCGTCAGCGTTGTTGTAGATGCCTGCGCCCATACCTGCACCCTTGGCAGCGCCTACCGAGCCGTCGGTATCGTAAAGCTCGATGGTGGCACCGGAGACACCTGCCAGCGTGTTGCGGAAGAGCGGGCTGAGGAACATATTGGCCTTGCCGGCATGAATCTTGCGGATGTCCATACCCATCTGCTGCATGATTTCCATACCGTAGCAGAACGAGAAGACGATGCCCTCCTGGGCGGCGCGGACAAGGTGGGCCTGGGTGTGCTTGTTGAAGTTCAGGCCGTGGATGCTGCAGCCTGTCTCGCGGTTCTCCAGCACGCGCTCGGCACCGTTGCCGAAGGGGATGATGCACACGCCGTCGCTGCCGATGGGGGCCTGTGCGGCCAGGTCGTTCATCTCAGCGTAGCCGATGTTGGGAGTGATGTTGCGGTGTGTCCAGGCGTTGAGAATGCCTGTGCCGTTGATACAGAGCAGCACGCCCAGACGGGTCTGTGCGGAAGTGTGGTTGACGTGTGCGAAGGTGTTCACACGGCTCTTCGGGTCGTAGTTCACGTCGCCCAATACACCGTAGACCACGCCGCTGGTGCCTGCCGTTGCGGCAATCTCGCCAGGATTCAAGACATTGAGCGAGAGGGCGTTGTTAGGCTGGTCGCCGCCACGATAAGTGATGGGCGTGCCGGCCTTGAGCCCCAGTTCCTTGGCTGCTTCCTCAGAGACGACACTCTGCTGGGCAAACGTGGGAACGATGTCGGCGATGAGGTCGGAGGAGAAACCATAGTAGTCCATCAGGAACTGGGCCACACGGTTCTCCTTGAAGTCCCAGAACATACCCTCTGAAAGACCGCTCACGGTGGTGTTGGGCACACCGCTCAGACGCAGGGCCAGATAGTCGCCAGGCAGCATCACCTTGTATATATTATTATATGTGTCAGGCTCGTTTTCCTTCACCCAGGCCAGTTTGGCGGCCGTGAAGTTTCCAGGAGAGTTGAGCAGATGCGATAGACATTTGTCTGCCCCCAAGTCGCGGAAGGCCCGCTCCCCGTAGGGCACGGCCCTGGAGTCGCACCAGATGATGGCCGGGCGCAGGGGACGCAAGTCCTTACCAAGGCAGACGAGGCCGTGCATCTGATAGGAGATGCCGATGGCCGCAATCTCTTCGGCCTTGGCGCCGCTGTCCTTCATAATCTTTCCCAGCGACAGCTTGGCGTAATTCCACCAAGAGTCGGGGTCTTGCTCCGCCCATCCGGCCTTGACAGCCATGATAGGTGCCTCCTTCTCAGGGAAGAAAGCTGAAGCCACACACTTGCCGCTATCGGCATTAACCAGGGAAGCCTTCACCGAAGAGCTGCCCACATCGAAACCAAGTAAATATCTTGTTGCCATAATAAAAAAAATAAAAATGAATTGCACAGTATTATTCTTATGAAGAAAACGAATTTTCACTTATTTTATTTTCAGGCAAAGGCTAAATTTGCTAAAAAAGAAAATTTTTTCCGACATTTTGTTGCTGTTTGAAAAAAAATTCTTACCTTTGCACGTTGAAGTAAACAATATAGGCATTTTAGACAGTTTCATCTTAAATATGAAAAAGAAAATTCTTATTCTTGATGACAAAGAGACCATCGCAAAGGTGCTCTCTATCTATCTGATGAGTGATTATGAAGTGCAGTGGCTACCTGATGGCCTGCAAGGTGTGAAATGGCTGCAGGCAGGCAACACTCCCGACCTGATTATCTCAGACATCCGTATGCCGGGAATGAGGGGTGACGACTTCCTGGAGTGGATAAAGCAGAATGAGTTGTTCCGCCATATCCCTGTCATTATGCTTTCAAGTGAGGATTCCACCAGTGAGCGCATCAGGCTTCTGGAGATAGGCGCTGAAGACTACATCGTGAAGCCCTTCAACCCGATGGAGTTGAAAATCAGAGTCAAGAAGATTCTACCGAACTAAGTATCCTTCTTATGATAGGTGTAGTTTATCTGGGTAATAATCCTCAGACTGAGGAACGCTTGAAATATCTGCCAGAGAGGCAGATTGTCTTCACGAAAAACTATATGGATGCGGCCGAGGCATGCAAACCGCGTGACGGCCAAGTCCATTATATTGTTTTTGTGGAGAAAAGCGTCCAGGCAGAAGACATTACGGCTATCACCTATCTGCGCAAGAACACAAAGGGAATCTATATCATTCTGCTTACTGACCATCTGAAGGGTGAAGAGCGCAAGCTCTACCAGAATTGCGGCATCAACGACACGATGGAGATTCACTCGCCTTTAGAGGTTCTTAGCAGCAAGATACAGTTTATCTGTGAGCGGGAGGACATTCTTTTTGACAAAATCGTGTCCAGGAAAAGAATACTCCGGTTTGAAATCCCCCTATGGAAAAGGAGTTTCGATGTGGCTTTCTCTTTGTTGGCAATCATCTGCCTTTCCCCAGTCATGCTGCTTACAGCCTTGGCCATCAAGATTGAAAGTCCGGGGCCTGTGCTCTTCAGGTCAAAGCGAGTGGGAACCAATTACCGGGTGTTCGACTTCCTGAAATTCCGTTCTATGTATATTGATGCTGAGAAGCGGCTAAAGGAACTGAGCAAAACCGTTAACCAGTATGCTATGGGCAAGTCACGCGACACCGTCATCACCTCTCCTTTGGGCGAGGAGGCAGAACAGCAGATGAAGGAGCAGGGGCTGGAGTCGGAGATGCTCATTAGTGACGACGAGGTGATGCTTATCGGCGATGACTTTGTTGTCTCCGAGACAGATTTCAGCAAGCAACGTGACGAGGAGAACAACAATGCTTTCGTGAAAATCGAAAATGACCCGCGTGTGACCAAGGTGGGGCGATTTATCAGGAAATACAGCATTGACGAGCTGCCGCAGCTCTTCAACATCCTGAAGGGCGATATGTCTATTGTCGGCAACCGTCCGCTGCCCCTCTATGAGGCTGAGAAACTGACTGCTGACAGCAGCATTGACCGGTTTATGGCTCCAGCCGGGCTGACGGGCCTTTGGCAGGTGGAAGACCGTGGAAAAGGCGGTGCTATGTCGGCCGAGGAGCGCAAACAGCTGGATATTGAATACGGGCAGACCTACAGTTTCGCCCTTGATATGAAAATAATCTTCCGCACATTGTTCGCCTTTGTGCAGAAAGATAATGTGTGATTTAAGAGAATGTAACTAAAGAGAGAATGTTTAAGAAATTATTATTGACAATTGCCATTTCTGCCGTCTGCACATCGTCTATGGCTCAGACGGCTGATGATAGTGGTATCAGTGCTGGCTTTTTCGACTCCAGTCTGGAGAAGGACATCAATTTCTCCATCTTCAAGCTGCCGCCGCTGGCTGTTCTGTTTGAGAATGCAAAGCAGAACCCGAACATCTTGCAGCTGGCCAAACAGCAGGAAATTGCGCAAGCCGAGGTGGTGAAGCAAAAGAAACACATCTTTTCTTATCTCAGCGGCCACGCGAGTTATAGCTATGGTAAGTCAGACGTCTGGGGCAACGGCTCTTCGAGCTACAGTCCTATGATTATGCAGTACCAAGGCGCCGAACAGAACTACTGGAATGTCGGTGCCAGCCTGAGCGTGCCTTTGGAGGACATTTTGGACTTGGGCCATTCAGTGAAGCGTAAGCGTTTGTTGGTGGAAGAAGCCCAGATGAAAAAGGATGCCGCCTTTGACCAATTGAAGCTTCAGATAGCAACACTGTATGTCAAAATCACCAACGACCTGTCAGCTCTGAAAACAGCTGGCGAGAATGCTGCGGCCTACCAAGGCGCCAGCGCACTGAACGAGGTGGAGTTCCATCAGGGCAATATGCAGATTGAGGACTATGCCTATACCGGCCTCCGTGGCCAGGGTGCCGTCAATACCTACCAAAATCTGCTGACCCAGATTACGACAGATATTATCACGTTGGAAATACTGACGCATACGCCTATCATCACAAACACCACCACCGAGATAACCCTCGACCAGGCTGTAGAAAAGTCGGAAAAACAGATAGCCAAGGAAAACAAGGCTGTGGAGAAACGTATCAAGAAAGCTGCCGAGGAAGAGGAAAAGCGTGAGAAGGAAGAATTGAAACAAGAAGAAAAAGAGGCCAAGGAAGCTGCCAAGGCCGCCAAAAAGAATAACAAAAAGAAGTAAAGACGATGGATATTTTCAGGTATTTAGTGAGGTTCCTGTACAAGATTCGCTGGTATCTTGTCATCTTACCGCTTATTGCGCTTGTTGTCGCTTGGTTCCTGACCAGGAATATGGAGCGTGTCTACGACTGTAAGACTACCATCTATACGGGTATGATAACGGGCTACAACATTGAGGGCGGCATTGGCGCTGCCGGTGGCAACCAGCAGACCAACATGGCCAATCTGTTGCTCATCATACAGACCGACAACACCATCCATGAGGTGGCATTGCGCTTGTTTGCCCGTTGTATGATGTATGGTAATCCTAACAAGGACAACAATTATATCTCGGCAGAGCATTTCCGCCAGCTGAATGCCGGTGTTCCTGCCGATGTAAAGGCCCTTATCAATCATAACAGCGAGAACGAGACTTACCGTAACCTGAAAGCTTACGAGAAGCCCTCGCAGGACAATTATCTGTTCGGCCTGCTCAATTATCATCCGTATTTCAGCGCAAACAGTATCACAAGCCGTTTGAAGGTGCTTCAGCTCAACCAGAGTGATATTATTGACATATCTTATTCTGCTAACGATCCTGGCATCTGCTACAATACGCTTGACATCTTGAACAATGTGTTCTCCAACCAGTATCAGCAGTTGCGGTTCGGCGAGACGCTCAACGTCATCAAGTTCTTTGAACGAGAAGTGGCACGCCTCTATCGCGTTCTTACTGGGGCTGAGAACGACCTGATTCGTTACAACGTCAAACACCGTATTATTAATTATGGTGAGCAAACCAAACAGCTGACGTTGCTTGAAATGAACCAGCAGACAAAGGACAACGACCTGCGTATGAACATTGCAACGACTGAAGCACTGATTGCCTACCTGAAGCAGCAGTTGGGTGACAGGGCTAAAATTGTTGAGTCGAACCAGGAGTTCACGGCGATGGTCCGTGATATTACACGTCTGCAGTCGCGTATAGCCAATCTGAAACTGATGAGCAGCGAAAATGGCGGTAACAGTTCAGAAGCGCAAGTGGAATTGGCTAAGGCCGAACGTCAGCTGAATGAGACAACACAGAGGGTAAAAACATTAACGCAAGAATTAGAGCGTGCCAATTATAATACTGATACAGGTATTAAGGCGTCTGACCTGATTAGCAGATGGTTGGACCAGGTGGTGTTGCTTGAGAAAACCAAGGCCGAACTGAATGCCCAGGATATTATGCGTGCCAGCATCGACCGCCAGTTCATCTTCTATTCGCCTATCGGCGCTACCATCGACCGTAAAGACCGCCATATCGGATTTATTGAGGCCAACTATATTGAGATGCTTCGTGGTCTGAACGCAGCCCGTCTGCGCCATCGCAATTTGCAGATGACCACTGCCACTCTGCGTATACTCAATCCCCCGGTATTCCCGCTTAATGCCCAGGCAACCAATCGTATGATGATTTTGTTGGGGTCATTCTTCCTCACATTCCTGATGACCGCCCTCTATTTCTTCATCATAGAGATGCTCGACCGCACATTGCGCGACCGTATGCGCTCAGAGCGCATTACGAAAGTACCGGTGCTGGGCTGCTATCCAAAGGAAAGCACGCTGCGTTATCGCCGGTTCAACAAGACTATCAACGATATGGCTTTGCGCCAGTTGAGCAAGTCGCTTCTCCCGCATTTCCAGGAAGGCCAGCAAAATGTGCTTAATCTGCTTTCTACCGATGCAGGCAATGGCAAGAGCTATTTGGCACAGGAATTGGAGAATTACTGGCTGAGCCTTGGACTTCAGGTGCGCCGCCTGACGTATGATGAGGATTTCCTGGCCGATGACAGCCGATACCTTATGGCGAAGGACATCAAGGACCTTTGTCCAGACATCTTGCCAAACGAGATTGCCATTATTGAGTATCCCAATATGGATGAGAACACCGTTCCTACGGGTCTTCTTAACATGGGAACAATCAACCTGATGGTGACCCGCGCCAATCGCACGTGGAAAGATGTTGACCAGAAAGCCCTGACCGAACTGCAGGCACGTCTGGAAGACAAAAGCACGCTCTTCATGTACCTTACTGAGTCGAGCCGTTATGCCGTTGAGGAGTTTGTCGGGCAGCTGCCGCCATACACAAAGTTCAACAATTTTGTCTATCGCATATCACAGCTCGGCCTGACTGCAACAGAGAACAACCGCGCTAAATAATGACAGGAGCATTAGCATACACCCAGAATCATGGAGGAAGAGTCATTGTGCTCTTTCTCCTCTTTCTGTTGGCGCTCTATCAGTTCTCGACCGTAGGTTTTGTCGGCTTTGCAGCCGTAGCGGCTCTTCCGGCTGTCCTCCTGTTCTTATACCTGGCAGTCAAGCACCAGAACGCTCTCTTTTGGTACATCTTTACGATGAACTATTTTGTGATGGGCTTGCAGCGTTATGGTTACATACCTCTGCCTGTTACTGTTGTGGCTGTCCTGCCTCAGATTTTGTTGCTGATGTCTCTGATTATCATCGATCATCCTAAGAAAAACTCTATGATGAACCCTATGCTGTTGGGTATTATCCTCTGGACTTTTTATTTGATTCTTCAGGTGTTCAATGATACATGCGGCCTGCCTCTGAGCGTTGGTGACTGGCTGATGAACATAAATTTCTATGCACTTTATTTCATCATTGCCTATGTCCTAATCAATAAAATCATTAATACGCCGGAAAACATTTTGCGCTTTCTGCGTTTGTGGGCATATTTTTCTATAGCTGCTGCTTTTTGGGCCTGGCGTCAGCAGACGTTCGGTTGGGACAATGCCGAGAATGCGTGGCTGATGGGAGGTGCCATGCGCACACATATCATCGGCGGCTCCATACGTTATTTCTCTTTCTTCTCTGATGCCGCTAACTTTGGCTGTAACATCGGTTCGTCTGCCGTAGCATTCTACGTTCTTACATTGACATCTAAACTGAAAAAGGACAAGGTGTTATTTCTCATAGCTGCCCTGTGTTCCACATACGGATTCTTCGCGTCTGGCACACGCTCTGGCCTGATGTGCTTTATGGTGGGCGTTCTCCTGTATGTTTTCCTTTCAAAATCGATTAAACTCACATCAACAGTTGTCGTACTTGGCGGTCTTTTCGTCTTTTTCCTGGCCTTTACCGACATAGGAAACGGAAATATGCAGATACGACGCATGAGGACAGCATTTGACTCAAACGATGCGTCCAAGAATGTGCGTGATATAAACAAGGAAGCATTGGCAAAATACCTCCAAGACGCTCCATTCGGAATGGGAATCAACATTGATGAGGGCAGTATTCCTGCTTTCAATAAATTCAGGGTGGTTTATGAGACCTCCAACGACTCAACCTACGTGTTCTTCTGGCAGCGGACGGGTATTGTGGGAGTTTATGTCTTTGCAGCCATGAACATTCTGATTTTGTTGGGAGGCTGTTTTATTTCGCTGTTCAGGCTGACAAATAAATCATGTAAGGGTATTGCTGCGGCGTTATGTTGTGCGTTCCTTGCTATACAGGCGGGCGGTTATGCCAACCATATTCTGCTTCAGTACCCCAATATCATCTTGTTCTATGGTGGAATGGCCATTGTCTATTTGCTGCCTGCCATTGAGCAGGACTTCATCGATTACGAAGACAAACTGTCAGCCATACAGGAAGAAAAGAAACGGTTAAGACTTGAGAAGAAAAAGCAGTCACGTGTAAAGAGTTGGTTTAGTTGGACATAACAGTAACGATTATCACTATCAACTTCAATGGGCTGGCAGACACCTGCGCATTGATTGATACCATCCCCTTCAGCGATTCTTTGGAGGTGATTGTAGTGGATAATGGCTCTGCCCGTGACGAGGCATCTGAGATTGAACGTCGATACCCAGCTGTCAGAGTCATCCGTAGCAAAGAGAATTTGGGATTTGCCGGTGGAAATAATTTGGGGATTCAGGCAGCAAGGGGAAAATATGTGTTTCTGCTCAATAACGACACGGTTCTTAAAGGCAGTGAGCAGGAAAAGCAAAGGGCTCTTCAGGAACTTGCCAACAGACTGGGGGCTTCAGCAACAATAGGTGCCGTCTGCCCCAAGATTCGCTTTGCCTGGGGTAGCTATCCAATCCAGTTTGCTGGCTATACGCCGCTTTCTGCCATTACGTTGCGCAATAGTGCCATTGGGTTTGGCGAAGAGGACAAGGGTCAATACGATACGGCCCATCCCACTCCCTACGCCCATGGTGCGGCTATGATGGTGAAGCGTGAGGCGATAGAGAAAGCGGGTCTGATGCCCGAGTGTTTCTTCCTTTATTACGAGGAACTCGATTGGTCGATGATGCTCCGCCGTGTTGGCTACGAGATATGGTATGACCCCTCGCTTACTGTTTATCACAAGGAGAGCCGGGCTACAGGGCAGAACAGTCCGTTTAAGACATATTACGTGACACGCAGCCGCCTGCTCTTCGCCAAGCGCAATCTCAAGGGCTTTTCACGCCTGCTCTCCCTCGCTTACTTGGTATGTGTGGCAGGATTAAAGGGTGTGCTATCTTCTTTGCTAAAAGGCCGGGCTGATCTGGCCAAGGCGACGCTTCGCGGCATAGTTGACTTTACAAAACTATAGGACTATGAATTTCTGGTGGATATTATATATCATCGATTGGTTGCTGTTCATCCCGGTGGCATTGACAACCTTATATATTTTGACTTTCTCTGTCCTTGCTCTTTTCCGTCCGAGGGCAGAAGCGAAGGCGGCCAAGCGGCAGAACCGGTTCATTGTGCTTGTCCCCTCGTATAAAAGCGACAAGCGTATTCTGGAGACGGTCAATTCTATTTTGGGTCAGACCTACTCACAGCGCAACTTCGACGTGGTGGTCATTTCCGACCACCAGAGCGAGATGGTCAATATGCGGCTGGCCCAGCTGCCCATTACGCTTATAACGCCCAACTTCGAGAAGAGTTCCAAGGTGAAGTCGCTCCAGTTCGCCATTCTCAATCTTCCCCAATTCAAAATCTACGATGCGGTTGTGCTTTTAACTGCAGGCAATGTCGTGGAGCCGGAATTTCTGGAGCGGGTGAATGACGCTTACGAGACAGCAGGCACTAAGGCTCTTCAGACACACCGTATGATGAGAAATTTTGACACGGCAATCTCCAGGATTCAGGCCACTTTTGAAGAAATAGACAACAACATCTTCCGTCGCGGTCACCTCTCCATCGGCTTCTCTGCTGCTCTCAACAGTTCTGGCTCGGTGTTCAACTTTCAGTGGTTCAAGCAGAATATTATGAAAATCCGTACCGCCGTAGGCGAGGATAAGGAGTTGGAGTCAATGTTGATGCGTGAAGGCATCTACATCGACTATTTTGAGAACATACATGTCTATGATGAGCGTGTACGCACCTTGAAAGAGTTTAACAACCAGCATGGCCGGTGGACCTACATCCAGCTCCATTCTTTGTTGAACAATTTCCGTTTCTTGCCTTCCGCCCTGATGAACAGCCGTTACGACTGGGCAGACAAGATTTTACAGTGGATGCTCTTCCCTCGCACCATTATGATGGGCATTATTACATTGATGAGCTGTGTGTTGCCATTTATCTATCTCACCTTGGCTATCAAATGGTGGGTGGTAGCCGCTGTGGCTTTGTTTGCCTGTGCCCTTGCAACGCCAGATTATCTTGTGGGCAAAGAGTGGGACAAGGATTTCCTTAGGGCGCCGCTCATAGCTCTTGGTGCTCTCCTCAACATTTTCCGTGCTGGCCGTGACGAGGCGGGCAACCGCTTGGATACCTTCAGCCATCTCATTCGCAAACTTAGATTCAAGAGGAAAAGATGAGCCTGTGGTCTGCCATATTCGCAATCGATGTCCTGCTATGGTTCATTATGGCAGCCTCTGTTTTCTATGTCTTTCTTTTCTCGTTAGCCTCGCTCTTGCCCAGACGAAGAGTCTCCCAACCCTCACCCATCAACTCGCAACGATTCCTCGTGTTGTTTCCCGCATACCATGAGGATGCTGTTATTGTGAATTCTGTTGGTACATTCCTGAAGCAGGACTACCCCACGGAACTCTACCATATTACTGTGATTTCCGACCACATGAGCGAAGAGACCAACAAGCGACTCTCTGCTCTGCCCATCACCCTGCTCCAGCCGACATTTGAGAAAAGCAGCAAGGCCAAAGCCCTGCAATATGCCATCCAACAGACATTAGACTTTAGACATCAGATATATGATTATGTCATTATTTTGGATGCTGACAACATCGTGGAAGCCGATTTCCTGTCAAAACTCAGCCAAGTAGCCAATCCCAGGGAAGCCATCCAATGCCACCGTACTGCCAAGAATGCCGATAACGATATTGCTGCCCTCGATGGCATCAGCGAGGAGATCAACAACAGCATCTTCCGTCGCGGCCATAACCGCATCGGCATGTCGTCAGCCCTCATCGGTTCAGGCATGTGCTTCGACTACGAGTGGTTTAAGTCGAATGTCAGTCATCTGGACTCCGCCGTCGAAGACCGCGAACTCGAGGCCCTGCTGCTCCGCCAACGCATCTTCATCCGCTATGCCGAGGACATCCTTGTGATGGACGAGAAAGTCAGCAGTAGTGACAACTTCCAGCGCCAGCGCCTTCGTTGGATGACAGGTCAGGTGCAAACCCTCTTCCGTATGCTCCCCTTTCTGCCCAAGGCTCTCATCACCTTCAATCTCGACTATATCGACAAGACCATCCAGCAGGCTCTCATCCCCCGCTCTATCCTGCTGGCTCTCACCCCTGTCTTAACAATACTTGCCTTTGTTGGGGGGCAGTTCTCAGTTCTCAGTTCTCAGTTCTCTGTTATAAAATGGTTATGCCTGCTCATAGCACTTGTACTTGCCATTTATGTCGCTATCCCAGCCCCACTTCGCACCAAAGCCCTTTTCTGCAAGGGACTTGCCCTACCCCGCCTCGTAGGACGTATGCTGTACAACATACTACATATACGCACTCAAAACAAGGAGTTTATTCATACGTCACATCATCACAATTGAGGATGGTTAATTTTTTTTAAATACAAACGAAAACGAGGTGAAAACTTTGTGGCTATCGAATTTTTTGCTAATTTTGCAAAAAATGACAAATAAATAAAAAAAACTATGAAAAAGAGAAGTTGTTTATTACAGTTTGTGATTGGCTTTAGTTCAGTTGTTGCCTTTATGTCATGTTCAAAGGATTTTCCCAATCCATCTTACGAAGATGTTCAGAAACAGTCCTATACAGCCAGTTTCGAGGCTAAATACGGCACTATTTCTCCTAACCAGACATGGGATTTCTCAACAAGTGAACTTCGCTTGGCAACCCGTGGTTTCTCTGCCATCAGCACCCAAGTTTTAGAAAATGGTATTGACTTTGGAGATGTGTCAGCCATCAAGACGGTAGTCAAGGATGCCAGATGGCATCACTCTGAAATCCAGATTCCAGGAAATGTCGAGAAGAATTCACAGTTACTTGATGCAATGGTTAATGCCCTGCCTGAGAAGAAAACTCAGAAAGGAGTTCCTGCTGTTTTAGTAGCCCCCTCCAACGGTTTTTATATCTTCCCGCTTTTTTGCGGTGGCTGTCTGACATTCGACCTGAAGGTAAAGGTTGGTGATCAAGCCCCTGTCACGGTGTTTACCAAAGACTGGATAAACTTCCAGACTATCAATGGAATGGAGAAGGATACCGAATATGCCGATGGCGGCATTGTAAACATGAAGGGCATCTATATTGAAGCACCTGTAGGCACACCTATTGAAGTCTATATTGACAATATTTACTGCCACACATCTGCAGCTGGCAGTACGAACAATAAAGCCTTCCCGTCGCCCGCAGGTACCACAAATGGCCGTGCCATCTATGTGGATATTCCCGATGACGTAAAGCCCGTATTGGATGGTATTGAACTGAAAGAGAATGCAGTTGTGAAGTATATTGGTATCGAGGACATTTCAGCAGGAGCTCCTATGTCGGGTGACAATGATTTCAACGATGTGGTACTCGCTGTCGTAGGCAATCCGGATGTGCCTCAGGAGAAGATTATCACCAACGACCAATATGACGTGAAAACCTGCCTCGCCAAGCGCTATATGATTGAAGACCTGGGTGCCATTGGTGATTTCGACTTCAACGATATAGTTGTAGATGTTGAAGACAATACAATTATTACACACAAGGTAACCTACGAGAATGGTGTGCTGAAGACCGACGAGGTTATTAGCGAGACGGCAGAGCCCACCAAAGCAGTAGTTCGTGCTATGGGTGGTACAATTGATTTCGATCTGACCATTGGTAACACCAGTTGGAAAAAGAGTGAGGCCGGTTTCGATGTGAGGACTATGTATAATACACAAGGCTCCATAGACTACGACAAGGTATTGGCAGAGTTTGAGGTGACAGGTTGGGATTCACGAGCAAACAACGTATCTGTCAAGGTGAACGGTAAGGACGGACAGGTGTTCACCATCACCTTCCCCAAAGCAGGAACCGCTCCGATGATTATTGCCGTAGACCCCTCACAGAACTGGATGAATGAATATGTAAGCATACCTTCATCTTGGTTTTACCGTCCATAACTGATGGTAATAGCCGTTCTGACATCCGGGATACTGCCCGTGCCTGCAGTTCAAGGTGGAGCCGCTGAGAATCTCATCGACTTCTATCTTGAATACAATGAGCAACATCAGTTGCACGATATCACGGTGTTCAGTGTTTTTCATCCTGCTGTCCATCATCATCCGGCATTGCCGGCAAAAGCCACACGCTATATCTATATTAATAGGTATAGCGTGTGGTCGCGTATGAAGGCCAAACTATACGGAATAACCCATCGGCACGACTACTACCATTACCAGTTGGAGTATTTCTTTGAACAGGCCTATAAAATACTCAAAAGACAGCATTACGACCTGATTATCCTGGAGAACCGCCCTGGCTATGCGTTGAAATTGAGGCAGCGGCTGAACACTCCTGTTATCTCACATATCCACACAGACCTTGTCAGTCCTGACTCGCCACAAGTGGAAGCCCTCATCAAAGCCAATGATGGTTTCATCTGTGTTTCTGAGTATATCAAGAGTAGAATTTTGTCTGTTGGCTTACCCACCAAAGCCGTTGTCGTTTATAATGGGCTGGATGACAAGACATTCTCTCCCAATCATGACAATCGAAAAACAACAATAACGCGTCAATCTTTTGGTTTCAATGCTAAGGATTTCATTGTTATCTATACTGGCCGTATAGTTCCCAAGAAAGGCGTTAAGGAACTTGTTGAAGCCATACAATTATTAAAAGATGAGCCCGACATCAAACTGCTCGTGGTTGGAGGCGACAACTATGCCGACAGCGTCAGCAGCAATCCCTATCTGGATGAACTCCACGAGATGGGACGCAAGATGGGTGAAAAGGTGCGGTTTACAGGCTTTGTTCGCTACGAGCAGCTGCCTGCCTATCTCAGTCTTGCCAACGTGGCAGTCGTACCCTCATGCATCAACGAGGCCCTGGGCATGACCTGCATTGAGGCCTGTGCTATGGGCTTGCCAGTAATTGCCACCAATGACGGCGGCATCCCCGAAACACTCGTTGGCCAGAAGCACATCCTTGTCGACAAGGACAGGAACTTACCCCAACAGCTTGCCGATGCCATTCTGCAAATAAAAGACAACTATGCTGTTTTCACGGGCAACCACTTCTCCCCTCGGTTCTCCAAAGAGACATATTCAGAAACGTTTTTCAAGGCGATAGAAGAATATGGCATCTGAAAGAGTACATAAGACAGTTATGAATGCGAAAGTAGGATTCGTATTCTACTTTCTGTCCATGTTTCTGACGTTCTTCTCCCGGCGGATATTTCTGGAATGTCTGGGCGACAGCTTTATGGGCCTCACCACGACTCTGGGCAGTATCCTGAACTTCCTCAATATCTCCGAGATAGGAATTGGCACTTGCATTGCCTATTTCCTGTATAAGCCCATAGAGGAGAACGACCATCTGAAAATCAATGAGATTGTATCTCTTTACGGCTACCTCTATCGGATTATCGGCACTATCGTTTTGGTTGGCGGCATCCTTGTCAGCGCTTCTTTTCCATTCGTTTTTTCAAATGAGGAGCTCTCCTACGGCATCATCTATTTCTCCTTCTATGTTATCCTCGGCTCCAACCTTTTGGGCTACTTCATAAATTATAAGCGCATCTTGCTTGACAGCGACCAAAAGACCTATAAAGTGTCCATTTGGACTCAGACGGGAGCCATTCTCAGGACGCTGGTTCAGATCGGACTCGTCTATTACTACAAGAATCCCTATCTGTGGGTGGGTATGGAAATTGTCTTCAATCTGTTCACCTGTGTGGTGTTGAATTATGTCATCGCCCGTGAATATCCTTGGTTGAAAAGCAGCAAGAGCAAGGGGCGAACCATTTTGAAGAAATATCCCGAAATCCTTCAGAAGTCCAAACAGATTTTCGTCCACCGCATGAAGGATTTCTTTCTTTCACGCAGCGACGAGATACTCATATTCGCCTTCGAGTCCCTTCAGATGGTAGCCTTCTATGGCAATTATACCATGATCGTTGGCAAGCTGACCGGGTTGTTCAGCAATGTGTTCGTAGGAATGAACGCCAGCATCGGCAACCTGGTGGCCGAGGACAACAAGTGGAACATTCATAAGGTGTTCTGGGAATATGCCACCTTCCGCTATTGGACAACGGGTGTTTTCATTATTGCCCTCACCTTCCTCATCAATCCCATCATCAGCTGGTGGGTGGGGCCGCAGTATGTGCTCGCCAACCATCTCGTCGTGCTCATCCTCGCCATTATGTACGTGATGCTCACACGCCCCTCCGTCGACCTCTTCCTCAATGCCTACGGACTCTATGGCGATGTGTGGGCAGCCTATGCAGAGGGCATCATCAATGTGTCCATTACCATTCTTGTCGGTTATTACTATGGCCTCGTAGGTATATTGTTGGGCAAGATGGTCAGCCTCATATTGATAGTCGTCATCTGGAAACCCTATTACCTTTACAGGGATGGGCTTAAAGAGTCCGTGCTCCATTACTGGAAAAACATCCTCATCCATGCCCTCCTGCTCGTTGCATGCCTCCTCCTCAACTATGCCCTTGAGACCCTTTCTGGTTGGCATGCAGAGGCCACCATCCAGGACATCCTGCTCTATGCCCTCTGCATCACCGCTCCCGTCATTATTCTTTATTCCCTTCTCGTCTATCTGTTATGCCCAGGTGGAAAAGATTTAGTCGCAAGAATACCTTTTCACAAACCATAGCCCATTATTCTTTAATTCTTCAATTCTTTAATCTTTATATGATAACCATCGGCTTTCCCGTATATAATGTTGAAGGATACGTACACCGCAGCCTCACCTCAGCCCTCAACCAAGATTTCGATGACATAGAAATCATTGTCGTCGACGACTGCGGGACAGACGGCTCTATGGCCATCATCAACCACCTCGCAGCCTCCCATCCAAAGGGCAGCCGCGTGCGCGTCATCAGGCACGACGAGAACAAAGGCCTCGCCGAAGCCAGAAACACCGTCATCAAGAACGCCAAGGGCCAGTATATCTATTTCATGGACTCCGACGACTTTATCATTCCCAACACCCTGTCGCTGCTCTATCAGTCCGCAGAAAAATATCAGGCCGATGTCGTCTATGGCTCCACCATCAAGCAGGAAGGCGACAAGACCTGGACTGGCGACGACGACTTGCTCCCAGACCGGCAGTTCCTCTCCAAAGGAGAGTTCGTCGCCTATGCCTATATGACCCCCAATGTCCATGTCCCCATCACCGTGTGGAACATCCTCTTCCGAACCAGCTTTCTGCACGACAACCACCTGCTCTTCCCCAACATCCGCTATCAGGAGGACATAGCCTTCAACGAGCTATATCACCCCCTCGTAGAAAGAGCCGTGTTCCTGCCCACACAGACCTATCACTACGTCATACGCACAGACTCCCTCATGAGCAAGCGGGCGCGCACATCAATAGGGATAGAAGAGGCCAACCGGGCTTTCCAGCTTTGCGAAGAGATAAAGCGCAGCTGCAGCCGGTGGAAGGGCACTAATTTCTATAGCGGCAAATGTACCGTGGTGATGAAAAATTGCTTTTACGACATGGGCGGGCTAATCAAGCATCGGCAGAAGTTCAGTCAGCCACTGCCCCTCAAGTCTGTTCGCAACGCCATGAAGCACCCTGCCTCCCTCTCAGAAATACTGAGGTTCTGTCAACACAGGAACGAGAATCTGTTCTACTATCTGACAGGCATCCTTCCACCTCGTCTGTCCGTGTGGCTTATGGAATATGTTTGCCAAAAGAAAGGCTTCTTCAGAAACTGATTATTCAGTTAAGCCTCAGTATGCCCCTAATGGCGTGTGTGGTCTTCTGCCATAACAAGGCCCAGAAAGGCCCCATATCGTGTTTGTCAATATAAAGAAAGGATCCCGTTTTGAGGAAATCGCGCAACCAGGAAAAGAAACTAATCTGGCCTGAGAAAACGGAGCCTTTCAGGTCGTCCAGTTCATACATTACGTAGGGATTATTAGTGTCAAACATTACGTCGTTGGTATCAATATGGTTCTCCAGCGTCCACTTGGCAAAGAGCCACAAGATGTTGATGCCACAGTTGGCACAGGCATGGTTGAACATCGTGTTTCGGAAGTTCACCTCAAGGAAATAATTCTCACCTGACTCGTCGACAATGAACTCCACTTCAAAGATGCCCGTGTAATGCGCTTTCTGCATAAAAGCCTTGACTTTTTGTTCCAAAGCGTCGTCATCGAATGGCAGAAGCTGACTAAACAATCCAAAGCCGTTTGGCTCAAAGCGGAATGAAGTTTTCTTTGCAAGCAATTTGACTTCCCTGCCTCCGTCGATACTGATACCCTCAATAGGAGTTTCGTCCTTTTTCTTTAAATACTTCTGCAACAGCACGTCGTCGATGCCCATGTGCTTATAGGCTTCTAAAAGTTCCGTTTCGTTTTGGCAGACAAAGACGTTGGCTTTCCAGAAAGGGTTCAGCGAGTTCGTGGCCTTGGTGAATATAGGATACTCAAGAAACTTTGGCAACTCGCCTCGTTTTACCCGCTCCGTAGGAATGACGTTCAGCCCACATTCCTTCGCCAAAGCCATCTGCTCCTCCTTGTTGATGAGTTTGCGGATGCGTCCTTTTTCGCCGGCATTCCAGAAGTAGAACTTCTCGTCGAGCAGGTCGTAACAGTCGTCTATGGCACACATGAAGTCATCGCGGTCGGTATAGAGGAACGGCTTGACTGGCTCGTTGCCCCAATGTTCCGCCACATAACGGGGCGCTTCGGCGATGGAGTCCACCTGATGTAACTCGCCCAGGTATTTGCTCTTGGTAATCAGAAAGGGCTTTTTCTCCGTAATGACCACGATGGGGCGGATGCCTTTCTCTCCCAAACAACGGATTTGCCCAAGCGTGTTTGAGTGGTCGCTACCGATGATGATGAATTTATGATTCTTTATGTCTGAATTCATTTTCGACAATTTTATGCTATCCTCTCTATTTCCTCCATTTTCTGTGGCTCATATCCCCGCAACTGCACTAAGAATCCGACGCCAGTTGTCTTGTAGTGCCGCCTCGTCGAAAGAGTCCAATAGAGGCCCTCCCACCTCAGCTGCTTGAAGTTGGAGATTCCGTAGGGTATGCGCTTGAAGTCTGCCATGGCTCTATATTTTGCTGCAAAAATACATCGTTTTTTGCAAATGACCAAATAAACGATGTAAATTTCTGTAAAAAGTGTCTATAGTTTCAGCGCCTTTTTGTATCTTTGTGGCCTAAATGTGTCGAGAATGAATGGTATTGTGAAAGTTAGTGTTATATTACCAGTGTATAACGTAGAGCCATACCTCAGAGAGGCTTTGGAATCCTTAGTGAACCAGACGCTGAAGGATATTGAAATCATTGCCGTAAACGATGGCTCTACAGATAATAGTGAGGAGATACTGAAGGAGTTTCAGTCACGAGATAGTCGGGTGAAATATTTCAGTCAGGAAAACCAAGGATTATCAGGTGCTAGAAACACAGGGTTGGTTCTCTGCAAAGGTAAATATATATACTTCATGGATTCTGATGACATTGTGGACACTCATGCTTTGGAAATGTGTTACGCCACAGCTCACCAACACGATGCCGATGTCTGCATCTTTGATGCCGACATTATCTACGAGAAGGGTGCCAGGCCACTGCCATGGGACTACAACAGGTCCAGCATACTCCAAGAAGACAAACGCTACAAAGGCAACGAACTGATGAACCTGTTGTTAGATACGGGAAAGCACAACGCCGTGGTGTGGCTTCAGTTCATTAAGGCAGACTATCTTGAAAAACTCCAGCTGAACTTCTTTCGTGGCATCATTCACGAAGACGAATTGTTTACGCCACAACTACTGCTACAAACTAACAGCATATTCTACATCGCCCAACGGTTCATAAAACATAGGGTGAGGAATACGTCAATTGTGGGGAAGGGCTATAGCAAGAGGAACTTAAACTGCTATATGACCGTATTCGACGAGCTGTTCAAGTTTCAGGACTCGCCCATTATTAGGAAATTTGCGCGCTATACGTTAGAGAAGGCGTTTTATACGGGGCATCTGATTCCGATGCGTGAGAAGCCGGCTGTGTTTTGGAGGGCACTACGATCTGGGTATCTGAAATACATCGGGCTGAAGTCTACTCTGGCGTTCTGGCTAAAAAGGAAACATCTGTAGCGACACGGTTTTTAAGTAGATTTTATTATCTTCAGACACATTAGGGTCAGGTCATCGTTAGGCTCGGCACCGGCACGGTGGTTCTCGACCGACTTCCTTAGCATCTCAATGACTTCCTTGGAACTGAGGTCGGAGGCACTGCTCATCAGCTCCAGCAGGCGGTTTTCGCCCAAAAGTTCCTGGTTGGTGTTTTCTGCCTCGTTGAGGCCGTCGGTGTAGATGAGCATCTGCCTGCCCCTGATGTCGTCGATTGACTCGCCGTAGAAAGGGGCTTCCTCCCAAAGTCCGAGCGGTTGGTTATCGTGCTCCAGCTTGATGAACTTGCCGTCGATGATGGGAGGGGTGTGGCCGCAGTTGCAGAAGTCGAGCCGTCCAGTCTTCAGGTCGGCCATACCTATAAACATAGTGACAAACATACCCGCTTCATTATCCTTCGCCAGGAAGACATTCGTTTGTTCCGCAATCTCTACCGGCGATTTGCCCTGTTGGGCAACGATGCGGAAAAGGTTGCGGGTGACTGCCATAAAGAGCGATGCGGGAATTCCTTTGCCCGACACGTCTCCGAGGCAGAAGTAGAGTCTTTCGTTATCTACGAAGAAATCGTAGAGGTCGCCGCCAACTTCCTTTGCCGGTGTCATCGAGGCGTAGATGTCGATGTCTTCTCGGTTGGGGAATGCCGGGAATATTCTGGGCACCATGCTCATCTGTATGTCGCTGGCCACTTTGAGTTCGCTCTCGATGGAGGCTTTCATTGCTGTGGTCTGCTTCAGTTCGTCGATATAGGTTACCAGCGAGTGCTGCATGTTGCCGAACGATTTGGTCAGCTGGCCGATTTCGTCAGTGCGATGGCCTGCGGGTAGTTCCACGTCGAAGTTTCCGCTGGCAATGGTGTCCGTCAGTCGGGCCAGTCTTTTTAGTGGCTTCAGCTCCCATCCCACGATGCGGCTGAACACTATCAGCATGAGCAGCAGTCCGACCAGCACAATGACTGTCACCGTCTGCTGCAGACGGTTGTAGCCGCTGTAGATGTCGCTTTCAGGGCACACGATGGCCATACTCCACCCTGTGGTGCTGAGTGGTTTGTAGAAGACGTAGCAGTCTTCGCCTTCGAGACGCAGCTGTTTCATGCCTTCCTCGCCGCGCTGCATGGCATTGCCAAGGGATGTCAGATCTGGGTCAGGCTTCACCAGCGAGCTGGTGAAAATGCTTTCATAGAACAGCTTGGTGGAGTCGGGATGCACGAAGTAGGTGCCGCCCTCGCCAATCATGATGCTGTAGGAGTTGGGGTAGGGCTTCACGGCAGAGATGGTGCTTGAAAGCCATTCCAGCGATATGTCTACTGCAATAGTGCCTACATACTTTCCATTTGGGGTTTTCAGCGGTTTGCAGTAGGAGGCAATCATGTCCTTCGAGTAGATGTCGTTGATGTTGTAGTCGAAGAAGGGTTCCGTCCAGCTGGGGCGGTCGAGCAGCTTCACCAGCTGATACCAGTCCATATAGAAGTATTCGTACTGGTCGTTTCCTTCCTGCGTGGTTAGTATGTTGCCGTTGTCGTTGTAGGAGTAGGCCGAGAAATAGCGGCCGCGACTCTTGAAGAAGTCAGGCTCGAAGGCGATGGAGCAGCCGTTCAGGTAGGAATTGTTCTCCAGGATGCATCGTGAATAGATGAACATCGAGTCGGGTGCGTCCAGATGGCGCATCACGAGCCATGCCACGTTGTCGGTGGCCACCACGACGTGGTCGAGGATGCCGTTCACGCGCTGAACTGTGCTCTCCAGCACCTCTGAGGCGCGGTTCTCGGCCTCTATGCGTACGGTGCGGCGCGATTCAACGAACATGAATCCGAGGGCAGCCAGGAACACGGCGGCGGCAAATAGCACTATCCACAGACTGAGTCTCATGGAGAGTGACTGTTTGATGTATTGCAGGGGACTCTTCATGACGGCTACTCTCTGACAAGTTGTTCGTATGTGACCTCGCGTTTTAGTGCGTGGTTCTCCAACATGAGACTGCTGGCCAGCCGGACCATGTCCGGGCGCAGGCTGAACTCCCGTTTCCCCGACTCGCGGTCGGTCTGTAGTCGGAGCACCTCGTCGAGCATCAGCTTCTGTAACGTCCGGTTGGTGGCCACATGGTTGAGGTTGACGTATTTCATCACAATCTCCAGCGTCTCGTCGGGATGGGCGGCGGCCCACTCCCATCCCTTCTTGCTGGCACGGGCAAACCTGACGGCCTGCTCCTTGTTGCGCTCGTAGGTGTCGCGTCGCATATACACGCCGTCTTCCTGGATGTTGTATCCGTGATCGCAGAAGCGGTAGACTTGGTCTTCGGTCAGATAGATGCCCGTCTGGAGCAGTTGGTAGTACTCGTTGTAGCTCATGGCCACGATGGCATCGATGGCTCCCCTGATGAAAAGATTCATCTCCGATGCGTAGTACACCCACTCGTAGCCAAGCCCTTCTTTCTGACACATAAACGTAGCCAACTCTCCGAAGTCTGCCCTCCAGATGCCCACACGTTCTCCCTTTTGTTCCAGCGGGTTCTTGCCGCGCCTCGACACAATGACCAGCGCATTGTTCATTGATGTCTGCAAGATGTTAATCAGCGGCACGCCATTATCCACAATCTTCATGGCTTGGCAAAGCTGCAGGGTTGTGGCGTCGATGTTGTCATCCTCCACGCGGCTCAATGCCGACTGCGTGGCCGATGGGTGTACTATGTCGACACTGATGCCTTCATCCTTATAGAAGCCCTTGTCCTGGGCGACATAGTAGCCTGCAAACTGTGCCTGCGCTTTCCATTGTGGCCTGAACACAAAGTGCTTTTGCGACCAGGCGGCCAGGGCTGTGAACGTCAGAAACACGGTGGTGGCCAGTATCAGCTTTCTGTTTCTTTTCATTCTCTTTGTGGGCTATACAAGTTTTCAAATCTCCTCCATCTTCTGAAGTTCGTGCCCCCGCATCTGGACGACGATGAGGTGCAGGCGGGTATCTTGTATGAGGCGCTTCACCACCCGGCCCTCGGCATAGTGGCGAATCTGCTCAACGGCCTCGGCCCATTGTTGCTGGGCTGCGGCTTCAGTCTCGTCACTTTTCAGATATTTCAGCTCCAGTATGTAGCTGTGCTCCACCATGGGGTAGCGCATCAGGTCTGGCATGAGGAAGAAGTCGCAGAAGCCGTGGTTCAGCTCTACCTCTGGGGCGGTGAGGTAGTAGGGGTTCAAGTTCATCAGCGCGTTCATGAATCCCTGCAGGTTGCGCTCGCCCTCGATGAGGCTGCGCACGGAAGTGGTCTCCGAGTAGTTTCGGGCAATATAGTCCAACATCGGACGCCAATTGCCGTAAAGAGCGGCCTCGTCGAAAGAATCGGTCAGTTCCCTGAAGTCCATTGGACGAATAGACTGGTATTCCTCCAAAAGGTAATCATAGTATTGCTTACGTACATTTAAGTTTGGAATGCCCAATTTCATCCTTGCGCCAAAGGTGTCGGTAAAAGTCAGCATGCCGTAGTAGAAGAGCAGGCTGACGAACTTGTCGGGCTGTGTGAGGCGCTCGGCAGGGAACGACTCCTCTATATTGCCCAGTATGTATCCCTTCTGCGCAATCTCGTTGATGATGCCTGTGCGGTAGTTGCTCGTTCCGTCGAGGCGTATGAGCCGTTTCATCTTGCCGTAGTCGGTGCGTGTGTTAGGGTCTATCATCTGCTTAGGTGAGCGCCCTGACTGTATGAGTGTCTTGATGAAGTACAGCACCATGTCGCAGTTGAACATCTTCGGGTCGGTGGCAAGGCTCTGCTCTGAGAAGCAGTAGTTGTCATACCAGGGCCGCATCTCCTCTACGATGTCATCCTCCTCCCGGGTTATCTTTCCCACGCTCTGGTAGTAGCGTATCATCTGCCGCACGTCGTCTTCCGAGAAGCCGAGCATCATGTTGAACTCCGGCTGCATCGTGATGTTCGATGCGATGTTGTATCCGCTGGTCAGGTCGTCGAGTGTCACGGGGCTCACGCCGAGCATCATGATTCGGTCGAACATGCCCTTATACTGCTTGAAGGTCTCGCGGTAGAAGCCCGTGGCGTGGGTCAGTGCGTGGTACACCTTCTCGCCCTGCTCGTTGAGCACGGCATTGGTGAAGTTGTCGTACTCGTCGATGATGAGGTAGAGGCGGCAGCCGGCCACCTTGGCCACGCTGTCAATATAGTTCAGTTTCTGCCTGGCCGACTTGATGCCTTTCACAGCCTGTGGGAATCCTTCGGGATAGAACCGCTTGTACCTCTCTGCAAACGAGTCGAGCATGATGCCGCAGTAGCCGTCGAAGTTCTGCTCCAGCTCGTTGATGTTGCCTCCCACACGGGAGAAGTCGAGGTAGAGCACCTGGTATCCGCACTTCTCCGGCGTTGGGTGCTCCTTTATCCACAGCCCGTCGAAGAGCGTGTCGAAGTTGTCGGCCTCGTTCAGGTCGTAATAGGCGCGGAGCATGTTGAGGAAGATGCTCTTTCCGAAGCGTCGGGGCCGTATGAGGAAGAGGAAGTGGTCTGTGTCCTCCAGCCTTTGTATGTACTCACTCTTGTCTACGAAGTAAAGGTTCTCCCGTCTGAGCTGCTTGAAGTTGGAGATACCGTAGGGTATGCGCTTGAAGTCTGCCATAGTTCTGTATTTTTGCTGCAAATTTACAATATTTTCGCCGAACTCGCAACTTTCTTCCTGATTTATTTGACCCTTTGCCAGAATTTCCCGATTTTTATCGTTTTGCTGCAAGTTCCAGCCGGACAGAGGGTATAAAGCATAACAAAAGTTTGGACGAACCAAACCATGAGTTTGGACGAACCAAACTATGAGTTTGGACGAACCAAATTTTGGGATAGGATGAACCAATAATCTGTTGAGAGTGATGGGCTCTGTTACTGTGGGGTGCCCGATAATCAGTTTTTTGGCGTTTGTTGGTGTCTTTTTGACGGTTTTCTTGGCAAACGTTTGGCTGTTTGGAAATAATGTGGTATCTTTGCAGCATAAAAAACCTTACATACATAAAAACGATATGGAAAAACTAAGACTTTTACTCTCTGCTTTGGCAATGGTATGTGCCCTGGTGGCTGATGCCCAGGAACAAGCTGTACGCTCCTCGTCGAGTATGTATTTGAATGCACAGGCAAAGGCTGATGTGAACATTCCTTTTGCTGTAGATGGCGAAGGCGTGCGCTACCAGCCCACGTGGGGCCTTGACCTGCAGTGGATTAGCGAGCAGAACCTGCGCAAAGGCGTGCGCCACATGGGCATCGAGAACGTGGGCATAGGCCGCTCCGGCTTCCGTGCAACTGTGGAACTGGCCAACGGCACCGATTTGGGCAGCGACCAGATAAGCTATCTGCGGCGGCGCAGCAACCTCTTCAATACAGTCTGCGGAACGACGTTGCCGCTCGTCCTCACCGCCGACCAGGAGGCGGGAGCCGTAAGCTACTACGTGAACAACAAGGTCTGCAACACCACCCATTGGGCAGCCATGATTAATGCCCACGTGGTGTGGATGCAGCAGAACACCCAGCATCCCATCGTGGGCGTGTCGCCCTACAACGAGCCCGACTACTGGTCTGTTGAGGAGGGCGCTTCCGAGGCACGCCAAGTGGAGGTGGCCAAGAAACTGCGCCAGAACTATCCCGCCCTGAACGACGTGGCCATCGTGGGCGGCAATACGCTGAACAATGACAAGGCTCTGGCATGGTATGAGACGGGCAAGGACTACTATGACTGGGGTAATACCCACCAGTTGGCTGGCGCTTTCGATACGTTTGCCAGTTTCTTCCAGCAGTTGAAGGCCGACGGGAAGACGGGCTATGCCGACGAGATGCACAACGTGGGCGAGGCGATGATTGGGCTGGAGTACGGCATGACCGTGGGCATTTGGTGGGGCTTCGACAGTCGTGCTCGTGGCGAGTTCTGCGACATCAGCCGACACGGTGAGCGTCTGGCCTACGGCGAGCATCGCGACAACTGGACGGCGGCCTCGGTCTATCGTCACGACGACGGTCGTGTGAAGGCTTTCATTGGCAGCAGTGAGCGTCAGGCCAAGACCACATCCTATCAGTTCGTTTCCACCGACTGCGATGTCTATTACGACGGTCGCGGCCCCCTGCGCGAAGTGCTGATGGAGATTCCTGGCGGTACTGCCTATCAGAAAGGGCAGACCAATGCCGAGCGCGTGGTCGACATCACGTGGGGAGCCGACGTGCCCCGCACGGCCATCGAAGAGGGGACCTACCGCATTGTCAACAGGGCAACGGGTAATTACCTCACCGCAACAAGTTCAAGTATCGTACAGCAGATAAACTATCCTAACAAAGAGGCGCAAAAGTGGAAAGTTAAACCCATAGATTCACGTATAGGCGGTGACTTCAGCTTCTACGACATCGAGAATGTGGGTACAGCCCAACTGCACATCAACGTGGAAAACTTCTCTACCATCGACGGGGCAAAGGTGATACCATACTCTCAAAACAAAACGCCCGACAGCAACGAACAGTGGTATCTAGAGTATGCCGGCGACGGATTCTACTACGTGCGCTGCCGCGAAACCTCGCTTTATCTTACGTCGAAAACGTCGGGAACAAGCAATGGCGTGGGCGTGCTGACAAAGGAACTGCAGACCGACTCGCTCTTGCGTTTACGGCAGATGTGGCGGCTGCTGCCCGCCGGCGTGGTCTACGATGCTGTGGCTCCAGCACAGCCTGTGGGGTTCACGGCCAAGGCTCAGTCGGCCTCTGTCAAGCTCTGCTGGCAGCCAAATGCCGACAGCGATTTGCTTGGCTATACCATCCTCAGGGCAGAAACTACAGCCTCAGGGACAGAAGAGTGGAACACCATCGCACGCGGCATTGCTGACACCTGCTTCGTGGACAACGGCTGCCGCCCCGGCCATTATTATATATATAAGGTGATGGCTCTGGATATGGCTCTCAATCTGTCTGAACCCAGCGAGGCTGTACAGGCACAGCCGGGAGGAAAGTCCGCGATGACTGCGCACTGGACGTTTGACGGCACGCTCTACGACGCAACAGAGAATATGATGGATGCCTCCGCCTATGGCGACACCGTTTATGTGGATGGGCGGGGCGATGGCGGCAAGGCTCTCAGCCTCAACAGCAAGCGATACGCCCAACTGCCCTACGAGGTGGCCTCCAACGACGAGATGTCTTTCTGCGCCTGGGTGAACTGGCGCGGTAGCTCGGCCTGGCAGCGCATCTTCGACTTTGGCAGCAGCACCTCGCAGTATATGTTCCTCACGCCCAGCAACGGCAGCATTATGCGCTTCGCCATCAAGAACGACGGCGAGGAGCAGACCGTGGACTGTCCCAGCAAACTGTCCACCTTCAAGTGGAACCACGTGGCTGTGACCATCGGACAGGGCAGGGCCACCATCTACCTCAACGGCGAGGAGGTGGCCAGCGGAGCCGTCAGCATCAAGCCCAGCGACATCAAGCCCGTACTCAACTACCTGGGCCGGAGCCAGTTCCAGTCAGACCCCCTCTATACAGGCTACATCGACGATGTGCGCATCTACAGCTATGCGCTCACAGCCGAGGGCATACAGGCCGTTGTGAATGGCTTAAAGGGTGACGTGAACAATGATAGTGTGGTTGATGTGGCCGACATTGCCAAGGTCATTAGCGAGATGGCCGACGGCGCCACCAGTAAGGCTGCTGACGTGAACGGAGACGGTAAGATTGATGTGGCCGACATTGCCACTATCCTGACCATTATGGCGGGGCGGTAGATGTGGAACTACAGCAGGTCTGACGGTTGTTCCGCAAAAGTGGTGGCTCCGTGGGACAGCAGGAAGTCGCGGTCGCGGAATCCCCATAGCACGCTGATGCAGGGCAGGCTGGCGTTGCGGGCGGTGGCAATGTCCACTTCGCTGTCGCCCACGTAAACGGCTCCCTCACAGCCAACGCCCAGTTGGCGCAATGCCTCAACGACGGTGTCGGGAGCAGGCTTCTTGCGCACGCCGGCGGCTTCATTCTCGCCGATAGCCGCCTCAATGAAACCAGCGAAAAAGTGTCGGCAAAGATCCTTGGTGGCAGTATGCAGTTTGTTGCTCACCACGGCCAGTCGCTTGCCTCGCTTGTGCAGTTCGCCAAGCATCTCCATAATGCCAGGATAGGGTAGGGTGGTGTCGAGCGAGTGTTCCAGGTAGTGCGTGCGGAACGTCTCGAAAGTGTCCTCAAAAGCCGGATTGTTTTCGCCGTCAGGAATGGCTCTCGTCATCAGCAGGCGCACACCGTTGCCCACAAACTGACGCACATCGTCCACGCTGTGTTCGGCCATACCGTGCAAACGCAAGGCATAGTTCACCGAGGCAGACAGGTCGCCCAGCGTGTCGAGCAATGTGCCGTCGAGATCGAAAATATAGGTGTCGTACTCTTTCATCGGCTGCAAAGTTAAGCATATTTTCCGATTTATTTGGCTCTTTCGAGGAAATATTGTAATTTTGCACCCGAAACGAATGATTTAGAATATGCCAATACCAAGCAAAACCAAGTCGCTGAAAGCGAAATACTACCTCATTCCGGCTGCAGCCTGCCTCATCGCAATGGGCGTGCTGTGCTACTACTATTTTATGATGCCGTTCCTCGCTTCTGCCGAAAAGCAATATGTCTACATCGACGAAGACGATACCCCTGACTCACTCTATGCCAAGCTGGAGCCAATCGGTTCTGCCCACGCCGTCACTGCCTTCCGCACGCTTATGCGTCACTCCGGGGCCGACAGCCGCTTGCGTACTGGGCGCTATGCTTTGGAACCCTCAATGACCGCCATTGACGTGTTCCGCCATCTGCGCAACGGGCAGCAGGAACCCATCCGACTCACCATACCCGAAGTGCGCACTATGCCCCAGCTGGCCGCACGCTTGGCCCAAAAACTTATGCTCGACAGTGCCACCATTGCCAGCAGCCTGACGGGCGATACATTAGCGTGTCTCTTTGTGCCAAACACTTACGAGGTCTACTGGAATGTGGGCATCGATGCTTTTATTGCTCGTATGCGCCGTGAACATGACGCTTTCTGGAACGCCAACCGCCGTGCCAAGGCCCACAACGTAGGACTCACTCCCAACGAAGTGTGCACGCTGGCCAGCATCATCGACGAGGAGACGGCCAACGAGGCCGAAAAGCCAATGGTTGCCGCTATGTACCTCAACCGACTGCGCATCGGGATGCCTTTACAGGCAGACCCCACCGTGAAGTTCGCACTTGGCGACTTCACCCTGCGCCGCATCTACAACACCCACCTCGAAGTGGAAAGCCCATATAACACATACAAATATCCAGGACTGCCTCCTGGACCCATCAAAATAGCCAGTGTCAAGGGCATCGACGCCGTGCTCAATCCTGCCAACCACGACTACCTCTATATGTGTGCAAAAGAAGACTTTTCCGGCACACACAACTTCGCCCGCACCTATTCAGAACATCTGCTCAATGCCGCCCGCTATGCTCGTGCCCTTAACCAGAGAGGCATCAGGTAACTGCCGTTTTTACCGCCCAAACTAAAAAAATGGTGAAAATATTTGGTGGTCTCAGATAATATTGTTATCTTTGCAGCGAATTATAGACTAATTACGGGAAAACCAAGCGAAAATAATAACATTAAGTATAACTAAAAAACAATCGATTATGAAAAAACTAAAGATGTTTTTTGCAGGCGCATTGTTGGCGATAGCTGGCAACGCCATGGCCCAGACCGTCACGCTGACAGCTAATGAGGCTGCAGACAAGAACGGCGGTTGGACACTGCAGGTAAAGGCTCCCGCCGACATCGCAGGCTGGCAGATGCTCGTCAATCTGCCCGCAGGACTCACCATTGAGGGTACTGATTTGACTGTTGGTGGCGCAACTTTCACCAAGTATGATGTGGCGTTACCCGCAGCCTATAGTGACAAGTATAAGGTGGTGGGTACGCAGACCGCAGAGGGTGGCTATTTCCTCTTCTGTTTCCCCCTTGCTGACAGTTATGCAGCTACTGATTTGGCAAAGCAGGCTGGAAGTGGCGATGGTGATATCTGCACCATCAATCTCAAAGCTGCTGCCGATGCCAATCTTGCTGGCCCACAGCCCTGCACAGTGACTCAACTTGCTACTACTGACGAAGCCGGTGTTTCGACCACAGGTGCAGACCTGAACACTACAATTGGCCATCCCGTTGGTGATGTTACAAATGATTTCGCTTTGGATGTTCGTGATAATGCTTTGGTTCTCCAGTATATTCTTGGTAAGACCACAGAAGTTGACACAAATGTTGCTGATGTTAACAAGGATGCAGAAATCGACGTTCGCGATTTGGCCAAAATGCTTAATATCATCCTTGGCAAAGAGTAATATTTAGAAATTAAATCTATTTTAAATTTTTATTTATAACAGATATGAAAAAACTTTTATTCCTTGGTGCTCTGCTTATGCAGGCTGCTATGGCAAGTGCACAATACAGTATTGAGGTTGAACCTTTCACCACTAAGCCTGGTGTTACGACCGATGACGGCCAGACTATGAATATTATCATTAACTATGGTGAAGAGGAACAGGCTAATATGGCTCAGTTCAACATCACTCTACCTGCTGGTATGACCTTCGATGAGGGTGCATTTGAACTTGATGAGGAACGTTTCCCTGAATACAAAGTTGGTAGGAAGATGGTTCAGCCATTTGCTGTTAGTTACAATGAGCAGGCAGACGGTTCTACAATTGTTGTTGTTAAAACCGATGAGGACTATTTCTTCACTGGAAGTACTGGCGTGGCTCTGTACGCTTATTTCCTCACAGATGAGAATATGCCTGAGGGTGAATATGAAATCAAGATTGACCGTGGTGTGTTAGCCATTCCTACGGCAGCAGGTGGTGGCCCTTCTGGCCTGACTTCTGTTACTAAGATTGCCGTATCAAGTACTGACGCCATTCGTAATATCACTATCGATGCCGAGAATCAGAAGGTTTATACCGTTGGTGGCCAGCGTGTGGCCAGCAAGAACCTGAAGAAGGGTATCTACGTGGTTGATGGCAAGAAGGTGACTGTGAAGTAAACACCACAGACTTAGCTTTATAATTATCCCCCAAGCCCAGGATGAATAAGGGTTTGGGGGATAATTGTGTTTTAG
>JAGCZA010000073.1 GCA_017960525.1 Prevotella sp. | reverse complement strand
TTGCTGGTGGGCAAAGAAACGTCTGCTCACAAACTGAACCATATAGCTCAAATAGTGTGGAAGTGTTTTCAGGACGGGCAGGTGTTCGGCGACATTTATACCATCCCGTTTGTCCTCACGACAACTGAACTACTCGGTAGGATACGCAACTATCGCTTCAAGATTTATCCTAAAGATTCGCTGATACCAGCAGAGGTGTGGAAGTATGATACGGAGAGCATACTCGAAGGTATGCATAACTCGATAGCCCACCAACAATATGAGAAGAATGCCAGAATTATTGTTACTGAGAATATGGATTCATTGAAGTTCCAGAATGATGGAAACTTCTACGAGGGGGACTATAAAGAGTATATCACTGGCGAGAAGACTCCCAAGAGCTATCGCAATCCTGCACTTGTGAAGGCTATGGTGAACATCAGGATGATAGACACGCAGGGCTATGGTATCCACAAGATGTACCAGAGCCAGAAAGACCGCTATCTGCCAATGCCAGACTACGACCTGTCAACAGCGGATGAAGTTATTCTCAATCTTCCTGGTACCATCATTGATGAGAACTACAGTCTAATGTTGCTTGCCAATCAGGATATGTCGCTGACTGATGCTGTGTTGCTGGACCAAGTTCAGAAAGGAAAGCCCATAAGTGACAACGCTATAAAGAAACTGAGGAAGGATGGGCTGATAGAAGGTCGTAAACCTCACCTGTATGTCTCAAAGCAGATTGCTAAGGCGACTAATACGCAGGTGGAATATACTTTGAAAAAGGGGTTTAACGACGCAGAATGTCAGGAGTGGATTATGAAAGCCCTGAATGACCACAAGGTGCTGAGCCGAAAGCAGATTAACGAACTGCTGTGGAATAAACTTCCTATGGACTTTACAGAAGAACAAAAGATGTCAAAGATAAAGAACCTGCTTTACAAGATGCATAAGAACGATGAAATCTGGCTTGACGAAGACAGGATGTGGCATCGAAAAGAATCTTAGACGAGTTTAGACGATAATTTAGACGAGTTTAGACGGGAAATTAAGAGCGGTTTAAGAGCAAAATAAGAGCGGTTTTTAAGCGAGAATCTCCTAAAATGCCTTTATTTAGGGCATTCTTGCTAAGAAAATTTAAGCGACTTTAAGCGAGAAATTAAGTGAGATTTAGACGAGCTTAGACGAAAATTTACCCAATTTATCATTTTTGCAAGCGCGACTTGCAAAATTCGTGGTTTCGGCTGATAGCGAATTTGTGCAAGCACCGCTTGCACAAATCACCTGGTACGCATTATTTGGTCTTTCCGACAGCATTGAGATAGGCATCCATCAGTCCATCTTTCACGAAGAGAATCCTTCCCTGCTTGCTGTTTCCTTGCTTGACATGAGGAAGTTTATCTTTTATCTTTCTCACATAGTCTTCTGACAAATTAAGTGTTTGTGCTGCTTCCTTGACAGTGATAAGTTCAGGCTCCTTTGCCTCACTTTCTACCTTCTGCATCTCCTTCACCATTTCTTTGGCGAGGAGTTTGATAAATTTCTGATCATATTCAAATCGCATCATAGCTGATATCTCCTTTTTTTGTTGCAAAAATAGGGATAAGCTATCAAAACGGTGGTCTTGAAAAATTTAAAGTCATATTTTAACAATTTTACGACTTACCCAGCCGGGAAATGGCTGATTTTTGAGTGTTTTGTCCGCTTTTTGCTTGAATTGTTTGGTTATTTGAGGGAATAATGATACCTTTGCAAAGTGAGATAAGAGATCTTTGATAGAATTAAAACCATTGAGCGTTAAGACAGCGTGACGGCTAAGAAATCTGGCAACTATATTACCCGCCTTATTATACATAGCAGGATGTATTACCAGTGTATTACCTCATAAGATCTGAACCGTTTTGATGGGAAATGCAAAATGATTGGTACTCAATTCATTAAACAACAAATAGATGAGGGACATCTCCTTCTGCGAGAGATACCTCTCTCTCCGCCAAATAGCACAAATGGGAATCTTCGGGTTCCCATTTTTCATACCTGATTACCAGCTCCTTATTCGTTTAACCTGCTGAAAGCGAGGCTCATAAAAAGTGTGGTTGTCTGGGCTGATACGGGAAAATAGAAAAAGAAAAATCGCCAAGTTGTTGTTTTTACAACATTTTAGCGATTCTTTCTGTCGGGAAGAGGCGACTCGAACGCCCGACCCCTACGTCCCGAACGTAGTGCGCTACCAACTGCGCTACTTCCCGAATGTCAAGCGATTTCTCGTTAGCGGGTGCAAAGGTACGGATTTATTTTGAAATACGTGCAACTTTTGCCGATTTTTTTCAAATTGTTTGGTCTTATCAGGAAAAAAGTTTACCTTTGCACTCACAAAAACAGAAAACATTTATGAAACACAAAAGCTTCTTTATGGCCTTGGCACTGATGCCGCTGTCGGTGCTTGCAGGCACAGTAACATCGCCTAACGGCAATGTGGTGGTGAATTTCTCTATAGACAAACAGGGACGGCCCGTCTATACGATGGACTACAAGGGTCGGCCCGTAGTGCTGGCCTCGCATCTTGGATTGGAACTGGCCAAGGACAAGCACGCCTCAAGGGGCCAGGACGAGCGCGACCTGATGGACGGCTTCCGCATCGTGGACGAGAAGACCAGCAGTTTCGACGAGACTTGGCGGCCCGTCTGGGGCGAGACGGCCACCATCCGCAACCACTACAACGAGTATGCCGCTACACTATTGCAGCAATGGAAACAGCCCCGTGTCACTGCCAAGGAAGGTGAGCGTGGTATGTTCGAGGAGCCCCACCAACGTACCGTCATCATTCGCTTCCGCGTCTATGACGACGGCATCGGCTTCCGCTACGAGTTCCCCCAGCAGAAGGATTTGAACTACTTCCTCATTCAGGACGAGCGATCGGAGTTCTGCTTGGCCGGCGACCATACGGCTTGGTGGCTGCCCGGCGACTACGACACGCAGGAGCAGGAGACTCAGGAGACAAAACTGAGTGAGATACGCACAAGGATGAAGGATGCCGTGAACTGGGGTAATTCGTCGGTGGCAGTCTTCTCGCCGACGGGCGTGCAGACCTCGTTGCAAATGAAGAGCCAGGACGGCCTCTATATTAATATACACGAGGCTGCTTGTGCCGACTATGCCACAATGCACCTGGAACTGGTGGATGCAGAGACAAAGGCGCTGACCTCAGAACTCGGAGGCGGCAGCAACGCCTACACACCCAATCCCAAGCCGTCGAAGTGGCCCCTGCCGGCCGTCTTCACCTTCGTGAGCCACCTCACGCCCGACGCCACAGGCCTGAAAGGGGCCATGCAGACGCCCTGCCTGACGCCTTGGCGCACAGTGATGGTAAGCGATGACGCCCGCGATATGCTTTCCTCGAACCTCATCCTGAACCTGAACGAGCCGTGCGCACTCGACGACACCTCGTGGATTCACCCCACAAAGTATTGTGGTGTGTGGTGGGAAATGATTGTGGGCAAGAGCAACTGGCACTACACCGACGACTTCCCCAGCATCTATCTTGACCAGATAGACTGGAAGAAAGTGAAGCCACACGGCCGCCATGCCGCCAACAATGAGAAGGTGAAGCGCTACATCGACTTTGCCGCCAAGAACGGGCTCGACCAGGTGCTCGTCGAAGGCTGGAACGTAGGCTGGGAGGACTGGGCCAATATGTGGAAACGTGATGTCTTCGACTTCGTCACCCCCTATCCCGACTTCGACATCAAGATGCTCAACGACTATGCCCACTCGAAAGGCGTGAAGCTGATGATGCACCACGAGACCAGCAGTTCCACACAGAACTATGAGCGGCACATCAAGGAAGCCTTCCAGCTGATGAACAAATATGGCTACGACGCCGTGAAGACGGGCTATGTGGGCGACATCATCCCTCGTGGCGACCACCACTATTCGCAGTCGATGAACAACCATTACCTCTACGTCATCAAGGAGGCCGCCAAGCACCACATTATGGTGAACGCCCACGAGGCCACGCGGCCCACCGGACTCTGCCGCACCTACCCGAACATGGTGGGCAACGAGAGTGCACGCGGCACGGAATATGAGGCTTTCGGCGGCTCCCGCCCCGACCACACCTGCATCCTGCCGTTCACCCGTCTGCAGGGAGGCCCGATGGACTACACGCCAGGCATCTTCGTCACCCGCCTGAAGGAGTGGAGCAACAACACTTCATGGGCACGCATCACCGTAGCCGGCTCACTCGCCCTCTACCTCACGATGTACTCGCCCCTGCAGATGGCCGCCGACCTGCCTGAAAACTACGAGAAGTATGACGATGCTTTCCAGTTCATCCGCGACGTGGCTTGCGACTGGGACGAGAGCATCTACCTTGAGGCCGAACCCGCCGACTACATCACCGTGGCCCGCAAGGCTAAGGGAACGCCTAACTGGTTTGTAGGCGGCAAGTGCGACGAGCAGGGCCACGAGTGCGTGCTGAAACTCGACTTCTTGGAAAAAGGCCGTAAATACGACTGCACTATCTACGCCGACGCGAAGGACGCCCACTACGAGACCAATCCGCAGGCCTACACCATCACCAAGAAGGTGGTAAAGGCCGGCCAGACCCTCAAATTGAAGGAGGCCCCCGGCGGCGGCTTTGCCATCAGCCTGATGGCACTCTGACGGGTTCACAACAGACCTCCAAAGTCTGCTGTTCCCACGGAGAACATACACTTCAATAGATGATTGGCAAAACCCAATTAGAAATTTTATTTAATCTCCGTCCAGCCTAAAGAGGGGGGTAAACCATACCCTAAGAAAGAACCGATCTTTCTTTTGAATTCTCAAGCCTGAATTATTCATAGATAGGTTTTTCTCCTCACGCTTGGAATGAGACGTTCCCTTACTGGTGGACAAAACATTCCCACACCTGGTTAAAACGCCATAACAAGTCAATTCCTGCTATCCACACGACGAGTTTATTGGAATGAATATTCATATTGCGCC
>JAGCZA010000005.1 GCA_017960525.1 Prevotella sp. | reverse complement strand
CCGCGCTCCCAGAGTTGGCGGCAAAAGTAGCATTTTTTCGTGAAATGGGCAAACAAAATGCCGGAAAAATTTAACCCCACCCCCGACCCCTCCCCTTCAGGGGCGGGGAGCTGCTGCGCCGTGCTGCACCGAGGGAAACGACTGACCTGGAGTTGGGACGAACCAAACCTGAAGTTTGGACGAACCAAACTGGGAGTTTGGACGAACCAAACTGGGAGTTTGGACGAACCAAAGTCATAGTTTGGACGAACCAAATTTTCAGCCTGGTTTTGGGATGGAAATTGACGGCTGCCGTTTCCTTTTCTGGCTGACAAGAAATTACAGCCCCCACCCCTGCCCCTCCCCTTGATGGGAGGGGAATGGCTGCGCCTATAATAATAAAGAGGTGGCTATCCGGCGGGCTTCCTGGTCGCTCTGGATGTAGTCGTCGTAGGTGGGCTGCTTGATGAAGGTGGCGCGCTGCATGGTTTCGGCAATGATGTCGCCCATCTGGAGGAAGCGGCAGCGGTCTTCGAGGAAGGCGCGGTTCACTATTTCGTTGGCCGCATTGACGATGCAGGGCATGTTGCCGCCCCGTGCCAGTGCCTCGTAGGCCATAGCCAGACAGCGGAACTTCTGCAGGTCGGGCTCGAAGAACTCCAACGAGCGGGCCTTGAACAGGTCGAGACGCTCGCCACTGAGCGGCATCCGGTGCGGATAGGAGAAAGCGTACTGGATGGGCAGCCGCATATCGGGTACGCCCAACTGGGCCTTCACCGAGCCGTCCTGGAACTGCACGGCGCTATGGACGATGGACTGTGGGTGGACGAGCACCTGAATCTGGCTGGCGTCGACGCCGAAGAGCCACTTGGCCTCGATGACCTCGAAGCCCTTGTTCATCATCGAGGCCGAGTCGATGGTGATTTTCGCGCCCATGTCCCAGGTGGGGTGGCGCAGGGCGTCAGCCTTGGTCACGTGGGCAATCTCGTCCATCGTCTTCAGGCGGAAGGGACCGCCCGAAGCTGTGAGCAAAATCTTGTCGATGGGGTTCTGGTCTTCGCCGACGAGGCTCTGGAAAATGGCCGAGTGCTCGCTGTCGACGGGCAGTATGGCGGCGCGGTTCTCCAAGGCCAGGCGGCAGATCAGCTCGCCTGCCACCACAAGCGTCTCTTTGTTGGCCAGGCAGATGGTCTTGTGTGCCTGGATGGCGCGGATGGTGGGCGAGAGGCCGGCGAAGCCCACCATGGCCGTGAGCACCATATCGATGGGGCCGGCCTCGACTATCTCGTCAAGTGCCCGTGCGCCGGCGTAGACCTTCACGTCGGGCAGGTCGGCCATCAGGCTTTTCAGTTCATCGTAGCGCTGCTCGTTGGCAATCACCACGGCGGCTGGCTTGAACTTGTGGGCTTGCTGTGCGAGCAGCTCCACTTTGTTGTTAGCGGTAAGGCAGTAGACCTCATAGAGGTCGCTGTGTTCGTCAATCACTTGCAGGGCCTGTGTGCCTATGCTCCCCGTCGAGCCAAGGATGGCTATCTGTCTTTTCTTTTCCATAAGAATTGTTGGTTGTCAATTTGCCTGCAAAATTACGAAAAAGTATTGAAATGACGAACACTAATTATTATTAAAAGAACATAAAAATGGTATGAAACAAAAAGAAAAAAATGCGAGACACCACCGAAACATACAGAAAAAGCGTGTAAACATTCTGTAAAGCGTATGCCATATAAAGTATGTAATTTTGCAGCCGAAAAAATGAACTAACTCTATAAAACCGTATGAAAACCGTAAAAAGGCAAAAAATTAGTGACGCAGGCAGGCAGTTGATGCTGGCCGTTGTCGGCGTGCTACTGGCTGGCGGGAGCATGCTGACATCGTGCGAACAGTACGACCTCGACGAGCGGACTCCCGACGGTTGGGGTGCGAGCATCTACAGCTGGCTCGAAGAGGCGGGCAACTACCAGAACACGGTGCGCATCATCAACGACCTGGGTTACCGTGAGGTGCTGGCCAAGACGGGTTCGAAGACACTCTTTGTGGCCGACGACCAGGCATTCGAGCGCTTCTTCAGCAACAATCCGTGGGGTGTGCACAGCTATGCCGGCTTGAGCACTTCGCAGAAGAAGCTGCTGCTCTTTGGCAGTATGATGGACAACTCAATGCAGTTGGGGTCGCTGCCCAGCGTAGAGGGTAACCCCCCACGCGAGGGTGAGGCCATGCGCCGTTTCGCGTCGAGCACGCCTTTCGATTCCGTTTCTGTGCTCACGGCCAGTAATATGCCGGACAATCCCTATTGGCGGCCCTATCGCGAGAGTGGCAAACCAATGGTCTGCATGACTGACAACTCGACGGTACCTCTTGTGCAGTTCATCGAAAAGCAACTGGTGAACAAGCGCATCACCAATGCCGACTATGACTTCCTCTACAACAAGACCACCCAGCGCAAGGCCGGCGATGCCAGCATCAACGGCATACAAGTGGAGCAGGCCAACATCAAGTGCTCCAACGGTTTCATCCACAAGATGGCCGAGGTCATCACCCCTCTGCCCAATATGGCCGAACTGATTAAGAGCAAGCCCAACGTGCGCCTTTTCAACCGCCTGCTGGAGCGCTATTGCGCACCCTATCCCCTGGACCAGGCCACTACCACGCAGTACAATTTCCTTTACGACACGAATGTGGACACGGTTTTCCAGAAACGATTCTTCTCCGTCAAGTCGCAAGGCGGACAGCCCTTGGCTCAGACCCCCAACAGGGGTGCTGTCAACGGCCGCCTGAAGTTTGACCCGGAGTGGAACGCCTACTATGCAGGACTGAACGACCAGGAGGGCAACATCGCCCTGCAGCGCGATATGGCAGTCATGATGGTGCCCAGCGACCAGGCCTTGGAGGAATACTGGAACGAGGGCGCAGGCAAGGTGCTGCGCGACTACTACCATACGTGGGACAGCATCCCCGACGATGTGGTGGCGAAGCTCATCAACAACAATATGCTATCGTCGTTCATCGGGAGCGTGCCCTCAAAGTTCAACAACATCCTCAACGATGCCAACGACCCAATGGGCGTCAAGGAGGAAGCCATCGACTCGGTGTGGCTCGGCTGCAACGGCGCCGTCTATCTGACCAATCACGTCTATTCACCCACGTCCTACGTCAGTGTCAGCTTCCCCGCACTTATCAACGAGACCATGAAAATCATCTATTGGGCTATTGAGCAGCTGCAGTATGATGTCTATCTGAACTCGCTCAACTCCTACTACAGCTTCTTCATTCCCACGAACAAGGGATTGCTGGAGTATATCGACCCCTGCTCATACGGCAAGAACCAGACGCAGATGCTTCACTTCTTCTATGACCCCACCAAGGTGGACGAGACACAGCGCGTCTGGGCCAGCATGAGGACCATCGACCCCGCCACGGGCGAGTTGTCTGCCGACAGCACTATCATACGCGACGCCGGCTTCTTGCGCAACCGCCTGAAGGACATCCTCGACACCCACATCGTCATCGGCAATGTGGAGGACGGCCATGAGTACTATCGCACCAAAGGCGGCACAGAGCTGCGCATCAAGAACGCCAGTTTAGGTGCCAATGGCATGACCGTGGAAGGCAGTTACCAAGTGAACGAGGGCGAGCCGCTATACGTCAACTATATTTATGACCAGACCGATGGCGGTAACGGCAAGACCTACGTCTTGGACAATCAGCCCATCCTGGGTACGCGCCAGACCGTGCGCGACATTCTGGAACAGCACGAGGAGTTCTCAAAATTCCTCGAACTGATGGACGGTGCAGGTATTTTCGAGCAGATTCACGACAAGCGCTATGCTACTGCAGGCCAGAACGTTTCTGTCTTCAACACCTACCACTATACTATATATGTACCCACCAACGAGAGCATCGAGGCACTCCAGAGAGAAGGCAAGCTGTCATCGTGGGAAAAGGTGGCCGAATATGAGGATGCCGGCAATCTGGGTGCAGCTGAAACCGAAACAGAGAAGCTGGTCAATTTCGTGAAATACCACATCCAGGATAATGCCCTCTTTATTGGCGCCGCAACCGAGAGCGGCATCTATGAGACAGCTGTAGTCGACCCGACTACTGAGCGTTTCTACCGTGTGGATGCCACTTTGAAGGCTGACGGCATCGAACTGACCGACAATGCCGGCAACAAGCGTCACGTCGTCACCTCCAATCCGGCACTCTACAACCTGATGGCCAGAGAGTGGCAGTACGACTCGTCCGATGCCAGCCGCGCAAACAACATCTTCACGTCGTCATCGGCTGTCATCCATCTGATTGATAAACCTCTGTCAATTGACATTAAAGATTGAAAACTATGATTACCAAGATAAACAAGCGACTTTTGATAGGTTTATCATTTATCATCTGTCAATTATCCTACAGCTACGCGCAAAAGGCCGGCGACATCATCAGCGGTACTGTCACCGACGACTTCGGCCCGGTGATGCGTGCTAATGTCGTGGAAATCGATGCCGCCAACCGTATCGTGGCTTCGGCTGTGACCGATATGAGCGGTAACTTCTCGTTCAAGCTGAAGAACCCCAAGGACAAACTGCGTATCACCTACGTGGGCTATAAGACGGTGACCCTGCCCTTCAACAAGACCAATTACAAGGTCAGGATGCAGGACGCCACCCAAATCAAGGAAGTGACCGTGACGGCCAAAAAGAAGACACAAGGCTCTGGCTTGGCCATCCCTGTGGATGAAATCTCGACGGCCCAGCAGAGCATTTCGATGTCTGAGTTCGAGGGTCTGTCAATAACCACTGTCGACGAGGCCCTGCAAGGACGTATCGCCGGTCTTGACATTGTTGCCAACAGCGGTAACCTGGGTTCGGGAACATCAATGCGCCTGCGCGGTGTGTCGAGTATCAACGGCTCCAGCGAACCTCTGATTGTGGTCGACGGCAACGTATGGGAAACCAATACCAACGATTTCGACTTCCAGAACGCCAACGAGGAGAAGTTTGCAGAGCTGCTCAATGTGAACCCCGAGGACATCGAGAGCATTTCGGTGCTGAAGGATGCTGCCGCAACCGCCATCTGGGGTTCACAGGGTTCCAACGGTGTCATTGAAATCAAAACCAAGCGTGGCGTACGAGGCAAAACCCGCGTCAGCTACAGCTTCCGACTGACCGGCACTTACCAGCCCAACGGCTATGAGATGCTCAACGGTGACGAATACACCATGCTCCTCAAGGAGGAATATTTCAACCCCCGCATGAGCGACGAGGCCAGCAACATCAACGAATTGAACTACAATCCCTCGTTTGCCGAGTATGAGATGTACAACAACAATACCGACTGGCTCGACCTGGTGAAGAAAGTGGGATGGAGACAGAATCACTATCTGGCTCTTTCCGGTGGTGGTGAGAAGGCCCACTTCCGCATTGGTGCCGGCTATGACCATGAGACCGGTTCCATCATCGAACAACAGCTCGACCGTTTCACCTCACGTGTGAACCTCGACTACTTCGTGTCCGACCGTATCAAGATTGAGACCAACATCGCCCTGACCTACACCAAGAACAAGAAGAACGCCGGCGACCTGCTCTCCATCGCATACGTGCGAATGCCGAACCTCTCCGTCTACGAGCAGGACAAGAACGGCATCGACCAGGATGACTATTATTCAATGCTCCCAACTGTTAGCTCCGCCCTGCGCGACCAGCTGAACTACAAAAACCCCATAGCACTGGCACACTTGGCCAAGAACGACGAAACGAGCTACAACATCACTCCGGAGTTCAAACTGAACTACCGTTTGCTCGGTCTCGACGAGGAACACCATCGACTGGACTACGAGGGCAAGGTCGTCTTTAATATATTTAATAGGTATGAGGACCAGTTTATGCCCCTTTCGTTGAGCACAAAGGGTTGGAACGACAGCGAGAGCAACCGCTCCACGGCCAACTCAAACAAGAGTCTGGGTGTCACCACCACTCACACACTCACTTTCACCCCTCATTTCAAAAACAAGGACCATTCGCTCACTATGATGTTGCGTGGACAGCTGACCAGCGGCACGTCGTCGTCGCAGAGCACGGTCACTTGGGGTCTGCCTTCGGGAAGCATCGAAAGCACAGCTGCCGACGGATTCATCACCAGTATGTCGACGGGCAGCGGACAGTGGCGCAGCATCTATTTCACCTATTCGGCCCACTACGCTTACAAGGGCCGCTATATGGCCGACTTCAGCGTCCGACGCGACGGCAGTACCAAGTTTGGCGACGACCAGCGCTGGGGTAACTTCCCCGCCCTGTCGCTCCGCTGGAACATTGGCAAGGAGCCTTGGTTCCGCAAGACATTCCCCTTCATCTCCATGCTCTCCATCCGTCCGGGTTGGGGTATCGTGGGTCGTCAGCCGGGCGCCGAGGGTCTCTACTTTAGCAAGTATGACTACGGTGCAAGTTATCTGCGCGAGCGCAGCATCTACCCGGTTAACATCCAGCTGAAGAACCTCAAATGGGAACAGAAGGAAACCTACAACGTGGGTACCGACTTCGGATTCTTCAACGACCGCATCACGGGTAACGTCGAAATGTATTGGCAGTACACCAGCGACCTGCTGATGGGCAACCGTGGTATTCCCACCTCGTCGGGCTATTCGACGCTGTCGTACCAGAACGTGGGCGATATGAAGAACGTGGGCTGGGAGTTCAACCTCAACGGCAACCACATTATCAAGGCTGGCAAGTTCTCGGTCGATTTCAACGTCACTTTCGCCAACAACAAGAACCAGATTACGGCGATGGACGAGACCTGTCTGGCTTCGCTCAACAATGAGTTCAACCGCTCAAACGGCAGCTATCTGACCCGCGTGGAGCTGAACACAGCTATGGGTTCCATTTATGGCTTCCGCTACAAAGGTGTCTATCAGTATTCCGACTATTCGCCCGAAGAGATTCCTGGCGTTAGCGGCCCCAACGCCCCAGTGGCACGCGACGAAAAAGGCATCGTCATCCTCGACGAAAACCAGATGACCAAGCCTATGATGTTCTGCGCCGGAAGCGTCAACTACGAGTTCCGAGGCGGCGATGCCATCTACGATGACGTGAACCACGACGGCCAGATTAATGAGCTTGATATCGTCTACCTGGGTTCCTCGCTGCCAAAGTTCACCGGCGGTTTCGGCTTCAAGCTGAACTTCGGACGGCTGACTTGGAACAACCAGTTCAACTTCCGCTATGGCAACAAGATTATCAATGCTGCCCGTATGGAGGTTGAGAAGATGTACGACAACAACAACCAGAGCCGTGCCGTGAACTGGCGCTGGCGCGTTGAGGGTGACATCACTGACATCCCCCGTGCACTCCGTCAGGCGGGTTACAACTATCTGGGTTCCGACCGCTTTGTCGAGGATGGTTCGTTCATCCGTCTGAACTACTCCCAGTTGAGCTATTCACTCGACCCGAAAATCATCAAGAAGTGGGGACTCAACCAGCTCAGCCTGTATCTCTCGGCCAACAACCTCTTCGTTCTCACCAAGTATTCGGGTGCTGACCCAGAAGTGGGCTATGGCTCGATGGGCATTGTCACCGACGGAGCCAAGACCCCGCGTGCCAAGTCGTTCACCGCAGGTGTGACCATTCAGTTTTAATTGAAAGTTGATAATTGAAAATCGGAAATATATGATTACCAAGATAAACAGGACGAAGAAATGGATGCTGTGCACAGCACTCTCCATTTTCCACTTGTCACTTTTCACATCCTGTAACGACTTCCTCGACATCCTGCCTACAAACCAGGTTGTGCTTGAGAACTACTGGACGGAAAAGGGCGATGTTTCGAGCGTAATGACGGGTTGCTATGCAGCTCTGGAAAATAGCGATGCCTTGGCACGCTTGGTTGTCTGGGGTGAGTTGCGCAGCGACAACGTGCGACTTGGTGCCAGTGTGCCCAACGAGATTAACGAGATTCTGAAGGAAAACCTTCTGCCTTCAAACGCCTATTGCAACTGGGCGAAAATCTACGACTGCATCAACCGATGCAATACTGTCTGCTACTATGCTCCCACGGTGCAGGCCATCGACCCGAACTATAGCGAAGACGAGATGAAAGCCAATGTGGCAGAGGCCGTCACCCTGCGTTCACTTTGCTACTTCTACCTGATACGCGCTTTCCGTGACGTACCCTACAGCACCGAACCCAGCATCAGCGATGCCCAGAACTACATCCTGCCGGCCACACCGTTTGAGCAGGTGCTCGACTCGCTCATCACTTCGCTCGAATTAGTGAAAGACGATGCCGTGCGCCGTTACTTCCAGGACGATAGCCCCAACGCCTACCAAAATTCCTCGAAAATCACCCGCTGGGCTGTCTATGCCCTGCTGGCCGACCTCAATCTTTGGAAAGGCGACTGGGACGAGGCTATCAAGTACTGCGACTTGGTCATTGATTTCAAGCGGCTGCAATACAAGGAAATGCTGGAGCGAGAGGGGAACGTAAACAACATCGACCTCATCGATTCTATCCCTATGATTCTCGAGAAACCCTTAGGTTCTACAGTGTGTGGGAACACCTACAACGAGATTTTTGGCGAAGGCAATTCATTCGAGAGCATTTTTGAACTCTATTTCAATAACGACAACTCCTGGGTGAGCAGCTATTACGGCGATAACCAGAATGTTATGGGCCGTCTTTCCTGCCCCGACTTCATTGCCAAAGATGTGGCATCGGGAAATGGATCCATCTTCAAACGTACTGACGGACGTGCTTACGAAGGCACGGAACTGAGCAATTCCAGCTATGCCATTTCCAAGTACACACGCCGCAGCGTGAGCTACGACACCAAGAATGTCAGCACAGACAAAGACCTGAAGCTGTCAGCCTCGCGTCGCTCCAGCAGCGACGCCAACTGGATCTTCTATCGTCTCTCAGATATGATTCTCATAAAGGCAGAGGCCTTGATTGAGCGAGGACTTGAGGGCGACTGGGACAACGCTTTCGCTCTGATTGACATTGTGAACAAGCGCGCCAACGACGCCGTCAACGGCAACCGTTCAAGCACCCTCAAAAAGGCTGACTATATCGACACCAAGGCATCAATGGAGCAATTGTTGTTCGAGGAGCGTCAGCGCGAGTTCCTCTTCGAGGGCAAGCGCTGGTTCGACCTGGTACGAATGGCACGTCGTGACGGCAACACTACACGTATGGTACAGTTGGTTACACGTAAGTATATTGAGAATGTGAACGCCATCAAAATCAAGTTGGCAGACCCCAATATCATCTATTTCCCATACGCCAAAAGCGAGCTGAAGGTGAACCCGCTGCTGAAGCAGAACCCAGCCTTCACCACCGGCGAGGACTCTGAACTGACTAAGTGATTGAACATTGAACATTGAATATTGAAAATTATGATTACCCAGAACATCAAATATTACTTTGCCAGTTGTCTCGTAGGCTGTGCACTCTGCGTAGCAATGGTTTCCTGTGTGGATAACGATGACGACGTGCCCGAGAACTATTACGCTTCTACAAAGATGACGGCTGCTGAGTTCTTGGAGAGCAATCCCGACCAGTTCAGCGAATTCATCGGCATCTTGAAGCGCACATCCTATTTCTCAATGCTTTCAACTTACGGCTCCTACAGCACCGCCGGCCTGCTGAAGTACACCCTGTTTGCTCCTAACAATGAGGGTATTAGCCGCTATCTACAGCGCAATGGCTATGCCAGTATCGATGATATTCCAACCGAGACTTGCGACACGCTGGCCCGCACCCACATCATCAAGAAAGGAGCTTTCTTCACTACTGACATAGGAGAGGGTGCCCTGCCGGAACTGAACATGATTGACTCGTATATCGTGCTCTCAAGCGACAGCGATGTGGCCAACGGCAACAAGCTGGTCTATTATATTAACAAGAACGCCCGCATGGTGGAAATCAACGACTCGGTCACCAATGGTGTGGTACACGTGCTCAACAATGTCATCACCAGTAGTTCGCAGCTCCTTCCTGACAAGATTGAGGAGGATTCCACGCTGACGCTTTTCAATCAGGCTTTGCGTATGACAGGTATGTGCGACTCCCTGATGCGCTACATTGACGAGACCTATAGCTGTGGTGTAGACTCGGTGTTTACTGGTGTGATGGTTCGATGTACGTCAGGTAGTGCGCTCTACACGCGGTCGTTCTGGCCGGAGAAACGCTATTACAAGTACACAGCTTTCGTAGAGCCAGACTCCGTCTTCCATGCCCACGGCATTGACAACATTGAACAGCTGAGGGCTTACGCCAAGGAGGTCTACGACAAGACTTATCCCGAGGATGCCGGTCTCTATGACGATAATCCCAAGGATCGCCGCAACCCGCTGAACCGTTTCGTCAGCTACCACTTGCTGCCCCGTATCGGTCAGTACAACTCTTGGGTGCAGTCGGGCGACTTGCGTGAACGCTGCTGGATAACCAGCATCAGTGATCCGGAAGAATTCTATGAGACAATGTGCCCCGGTACCATTATGCGTTTTGCAGGTCCCTCAGAAGGTCTGTTCATCAACCGCAAGGGCGTGAACAAACGTTACACCGTGCGTGGTGTGAAGGTGCTCTCCCCCTCTGAGAGTGGCACCACCGACCAGAACGCCCTCAACGGAGTATACCATTATCTCGACGACATTCTTGCCTACACAACTGAGGTGCGCGACGTGGTGCTCAACTGCCGCATCCGCATCGACGCCACATCGCTCAGCCCCGACTTTATGAACTGTAATGGCAAGGGGCGCTATGGCGAAGACATCCTTACCGGCTTTAAGAATGACTTCATCACCGACTGGAAGGTGAGCGATGAGACATACGTCGGTGTCCACTCTGATGTGGACTACTGGAACTCCTACTGCGCCAATGCCGTTTGTGTCAGTGGCATCTTTGATGTCTCTCTGAAACTGCCTCCAGTGCCGTCTGGCACCTACGAGATACGTCTGGGCTATACCGTGGGCGAGGAGCGTGGCGTGGTGCAGATTTACCTGAACAACGAGCCGTGCGGCATTCCCGTTGACCTCCGTGTCTATGGTCCTGATCCCACAATCGGATGGATGGAGGATGTTGAAGACGAGGAAGAGAATACCGCCAACGACAAGGCCATGCACAACCGTGGCTATATGAAGGGTATGGACAGCTACCGCTCCGGCGGTGCCGACCACCCGCTGCGCGGCAACAACTGGAACCTCCGCCGCATTCTCACCACCAACTATCTTGACAGCAGCAAGACCTACTATCTGCGTTTCCGTCAGGTGCTCGACGATCCCGACCGCTACTGGTCATTCGACTATATTGAGCTGTGCCCGAAGAGTGTCTATGGCAGCCCCGAGGGTGAGGATACACATTAATTGAAGACTGAAAAATTGAATTTTTATGATTACCAATAAAATCAAGAATTTATTCGCCAGTTCCCTCGTATGCTGTGCCATTTGCGCAGTAACGACAGCCTGTTCCGACTGGGATGACCACTACGATGTATCCAAATCCGCCGACGGTAGTGGTGCCACCCTGTGGCAGCAGATGCAGCAGTTGGAGGAGCTGAGTGATTTCTGCCAGGTGCTGCAGGAGACCAAGGTGTTCCGTATGCACAAGAAGACCACCGTGAGCTATGCCGATTTGCTCAACAGCGGACAGTCGTTCACCGTGGTGGCTCCGAAGAATGGCACTTTCGATCGTGACAACCTCATTCGTCTCACCCAGACCAACCAGGGCGACTCTGTGGTCGAGAAGTCATTCGTGCTCAACCACCTTTCCCGCTCAACCACGTCGATGAAGTCGGTGGAGCAGGATATGTTGCTGCTCAATTCCAAGCATGTACTCCTGAAAGACAACACCATCCAGGGTATCCGCGTAAGCCAGGCCAACTGCCATGCCAAGAATGGAGTGCTCCATATCACAGACGGTCCACTACCCTACAACCACAATCTCTATGAGGCCCTGTGTGACCTCCCGGAGTTAAGTGGTATAGGTGCCTTCCTCCGCCAGTATGAGGAAGACTATTTCGATGCAGACAATTCCGTGTCGAGCGGCATCGTTGAAGGTGTGCCCGTCTATGTCGACTCGGTGGTCATCGAGCGCAACCGCATGTTGGAGCGCATTGGTTTGATTAATGCCGAAGACTCCACCTACTGGGTAGTGGCTCCCACTACGGAGGGATGGAACCGGGCGTGGGAGCAGACCTCACAGTATTTCGTCTACGACGAGAAAGTGCTCAAGCGCGACTCCATTCAGCAGTTCTGGACTAACCGCGCCCTGCTCGACGACGCTATTTTCAATATGACTGACCAGAAGTCGGTAGAGGATTCGCTTGTCTCAGTACCCTATCTCAACTGGCGCAGGTCATGGACTACCGGTAAGCCCATCTTCCACGTGTTCCAGCATCCTTTCCAGCAGGGGGGCATCCTCAATGGAGCCGAGGCCGTGAAGTGCAGCAACGGTACGCTTTACAAGGTAAGTGAGTGGCCGTTCAAGCCCGAAGAAACCTTCTTCAAGGAGATTTGGGTGGAAGGCGAGCAGACATGGTGCATCACTGAGGATGCCAACTGTGTATACAACCAGCGTAGTCAGACTGCCGACAGCATTTCCAACAATGGTTACTTGCAGATTCTTCCCAGCGACCCCAAGAAGTCGAATGGCTGGAAGATGACTTTCCGTATAGACAATACGCTTGCCGGCGACTACGACATTTGCTTGGTTGTCCTGCCAAAGTCTGTTTACAACAGCAACAATCCTGATTTGCGGCCCACCAAGTTCAAGGCCACTATCAATTATGTAGATTTGCAGGGAAAGTCGCAGTCGTTCAACTGCAATAACATAAACTTTGAAAACAACCCGGAGAAAGTCGACACCATTGTGCTGGCTGAGGCTTTCCCATTCCCGACATGCAACTTTGACCAGTCGGACATCAAAGTCAGTTTGAAAATTGAGACCAGCATCGGACGCGAATTGACCAAGTACAATCGTGAGATGTATCTCGATTGCATCTACCTCCGTCCACGCAAAGTCGCAACGCAAAACAACAATGAATAATGATAAATAATAAACTCTGACGATTATGGATAGATATTATAAATACTCTGGAGACTTCCAGATGAGGTTGAAAGGTTTATTCTTTATTATTTTTTCCTTATTCATTAGCCCTCTGATGGCGCAGGACAACACGCAGACCGTGACCGGCATTGTTACCGATGCCGCCACAGGCCAGCCACTGGCTGGTGTCATCGTCTCAGCCTACGGCAACCAGCGCCAGACCACTATGACCGGCGACGACGGCACCTACGAGCTGAAGGTTCCTGCATACACCCGTTCGGTGCTGATGCACGTCGACGGCTATACGATTCAGCAGAAAGCCATTGCCAATGGCCGGGCCGACGGCCAGCTCTTCAGCGATGCCTTCAGCCAATTATATTCCCGCCAGACCACCGCTACCACCAGTAGCGAGGCCAACCGTTTTGACAACACGTCAGAACTGAGCATCGACCCGCTGCTCTCCCAGCAACTTGGCGCCGATATGCGTATGGTTAGCCGTGGCGGCATTGCCGGTCAGGGCAACACGATGCTCATCGAGGGCATCAACTCGCTTAACATCAATGCCCTGCCGCTCGTCGTCATTGACGATGTTATTATGGACATGCAGTACAACCGCACGATGCTCCACGACGGCTACTTCAATAATCTGCTCGCCAACCTCAACGTGAACGACATAGAGAGCGTACAGGTGCTGAAGAACGGTACCGCCCTCTATGGCGCCAAGGGTGCCAACGGCGTGCTCCTCATCAAGACAAAGCGCAACAAGTCGATGGCCACCAAGATTGATGTCACCATCAATGGCCGTTACGAGCTGGTGCCCCGCCTGCCCGAAATGATGGACAGCGAGGGCTATCGTCTCTATGCCTCGGAGCTGCTCTCTGAGAAGATGAACCCCAATATGATGGGCAAGATGAAGTTCCTCAACAGCGAACCCACCTATTATTATTACAACCAGTACCACAACAATACTGACTGGACTGACGAGGTCTACAAGAACGCATTCTCGCAGAACTACGGCATCAACGTGCAGGGTGGTGACGATGCCGCTTCGTATAACCTATCTGTTGGCTACTCGTTAGGAAACAGTACGCTGAAGGAGAACGACTATTCGCGCTTTAATATGCGACTGAACTCCGACATTATCATCAGCAACAAGCTCGATGTGCGCTTCGATGCCAGCTATAGTGATGTGGACCGGGCTCTGCGCGATGACGGCGCTCCTGCCGACCCGCTTGGCACGGTTATCACCTCTCCGGGCTTCATCGCTTTGGCCAAGGCTCCGTTCCTTTCGCCGTACGCCTACGACAAGCACGGCAACCTGAGCCACTATCTGGCTGAGGCCGACGACTATTTGGAGGGCAAGTTCCAGGGCCGTGGCCGTCTGGCCAACCCAGTCTCTATATTGGAGTATGGTGATGGCAAGAACCGCAACTCTTTCGGCAACCGCCTCATCACATTTGCCATCACGCCGAGGTATCAGTTCAACCGACACCTCGACCTGCGCGAGCACTTCACTTTGGGACTGGTCAATACCAACGAGAACTACTATCTGCCCATTCAGGGCGTGCCCACCTTTGTGGTTGACGGGCTTGATGAAGACTCCCGCCTCGACAACATCGCCCAGAGCCAGGCAGCGCGCCAGACGGCCATCCAGAGCGACACTCGTCTCACGTGGCAGAACCGCTACAATGCCCACAATATCGCCGTCAAGGCAGGTGTGCGCTACCTCAGCAGTGAGTATCAACTCACGGCCCAGCGCGGTTACAACTCTGGTAATGACAAGACACCGAATATGTCAGCCGACCTGCTCTTCAAGAGCACCGAGGGTGCCGATGACAATACCCGTGAGATTACGTGGTATGCACTAGCCGACTACAGTTTCTCCGACCGCTTCTATGTCAACGCCGGGCTTTCGGCACAGGCTTCATCGCGCTTCGGTGACGATGCCAGCGGCCTCAAGCTGTTCAACACCGTCTGGGGGCTTTTCCCCAGCATCGAGGGCGCTTGGGTGCTTACCAACGAGAAGTGGCTTGCCGGAGCAAAGGGCATCGACTACTTGCGTTTGAACTTAGGTTTTGATGTGACGGGTAACGACGACATCGACTATACCGCTTCGCGTACCTATTTTGTGGCCAAGCGCGTGCTCATCACAGAGGACGGCAAGAACGGTGTGGTCGGCAAGGTCATCGGCAATATAGGCAACACCGATTTGCAATGGGAGACCACCCGCCGCCTGACTGCCGGACTGACTGGAAACTTCCTGGGCAACCGCCTGGGTGTCAAGTTGAACGTGTTCAAGAGTTGGACATCCAACCTCCTCTCGCTGCGCCAGTTGGCCTACACCAGCGGATTGCAGGAGAACTGGAGCAACGACGGCAAGCTGGAGAATATGGGCTTCGATGTCAGCATCAACACTAAACTGTTGGCCCTGAAGGACTTCTCTTGGGAACTGGGTGCCTCTGCCGGTCACTACAAGAACAAGGTGACCGCCCTGCCCGACAACGACCATCCCATTGAGACCTCTGTCTATGGTGCCACCATCATCACCAAGGTGGGCCAGCCCGTGGGCCTGTTCTATGGCTACAAGACCGATGGCGTCTATTCCACCACTCAGCAGGCATTGGCCGACGGCCACTATGTGCTGAAGCAGAACGGTGAGCGCGAGTATTTCCAGGCTGGCGATATGCGTTTCATCGACATCGCCAACACGGGTGGAGCCGGACTGATTGACGAGGCTGACCGCACCGTTATCGGCGACCCCAACCCCGACATCTACGGCAACATCTTCACAACGCTCACCTACAAGCGGCTGTCGCTCAACGCCGTGTTCAACTACTCGCTGGGCAACGACGTCTACAACTACCAGCGCTCGCTGCTTGAGGGCGGAAACCTCTTCCTCAACCAGACCACAGCCGCACAGACCCGCTGGACTACTGAGGGCCAGGTGACCGACATCCCCCGTGCACGCTACACCGACCCGATGGGCAACTCGCGCTTCAGCGACCGCTGGATTGAGGACGGCAGCTATCTGCGTCTGGCCAGTGTCACGTTGAGCTATCACCTGCCCATCCAGAGCACTTATCTGCAGGGCATCACCATCTGGGGCAACGCTCAGAACCTCTTCACCATCACACGCTATCTGGGCAGCAATCCCGACACAACCCTTGGTTCGTCAATCCTTGCACAGGGCATCGACCGCGGGCTGCTTTCTGCCGGACGAACCTTCTCGCTGGGTGTGAACATCAATTTGTAAAATTAAAGAATTAAAGAATTTAAAAATTAAAGACAGTTATGAAACGGTATATTTTAATCTTTTCATTTTTTAATCTTTTAATTTTGAGCAGTTGCTCCGACATTCTCAATGCGGAGTCTGACCTTGTGGAGTTTGCCGAAGACAATACACTTGACCACCCCACCGACTCAGTCTACAGCGTGTTGGGCATTGTTGGCCGGCTGCAACTCATTGCCGACCGTACTGTGCTCTTGGGCGAGGCTCGTTCCGATCTGGTGGAACCCACCGAGGAGGCCTCTGCCGACTTGAAGCGTCTGGCCGCTTTCAATCTGTCGCAGAAGAACAAGTACAACCAGGTGAGCGACTACTATGCCGTCATCAACAACTGCAACTACTATCTGGCCAATGTCGACACAACACTCCAGCGCCGTGGCCGCCAGCTGTTCAAATATGAGTATGCCGTGGTGAAGGCTTTCCGTGCCTGGACTTACCTTGAGCTGGTGAAGAATTACGGGCAGGTGCCCCTTGTACTGAAGCCTTTGATGACCGAGCGTGAGGCCCAGGAAGCCGCCAATGGCCCATTGTCGAATATCCAGGAGGTGTGCAACTATTTCATTGACGACCTGGCTCCATACGCCCTCACCGATTTGCCAAACTACGAGAACATCGACGCTCGTGATACCGAGAGATTCTTCATTCCTGTGCGTGCCCTGCTTGGCGACCTCTGCCTCTGGGCTGGCCGCTATGAGGAGTCAGCCCGCTGGTACAACGACTATCTGAACGACAAGGACGACCCTGTCCAGCTGAACTATGAAGCGTCTATCAGGTGGACCAGCGTCACTGACTACCAGCGTCCCCGCGATGCCTATTCCGTCACAAGCAACAATGAGGTGCTCAGCTTCATTCCTATGGAGAGCCGCGTGTTCGACGGCGTGGTGTCCGATTTGCGCAATGTTTTCTGCTCCACCAGAGAGAACAACTATTTCTTCCAACTCGCACCCTCGCAGGGGATGAGGAAGCTGTCTTCCGATCAGGTTTACTGTATAGAATACAAGAACGAGTCGGCCACTCAGGTTGATACCGTCTATGCACCTCGCAGCGGCTTTACCGACAACCTTCTGGTTGGCGACCTTCGCCTCTATTCCAACTACAACCAGTCGTCGTCGGGTACTCAGGATCCCTATTCAGAGTATTCTTCTATGCGCCAGACCATTAGCAAGTTCTCAAGCCTTATGGTGCCCACCTACCGCGTGACAATGGTCTATCTGCGCTATGCCGAAGCCCTCAACCGCGCCGGACTGCCCCAGTCGGCTATGGCCATCCTGAAGTATGGACTCTGCAAGGAGAACATCGACAACTATGTGGACAGTCTGGAGCAGGTCAAGGCCGGAGACCTCATCAAGTTCGATGACAACCTCTTCACCCGCGAGACCACCATCGGCATTCACTCCCGTGGCTCCGGCGACTCGCAATGCAACGCCTACTACGTGCTGCCTCAGCCCGAAACGCCGCTGGCAACACGTGAAGACACAATAGCCTACCAGATTCCGCAAGTTGAAGACCTGATTGTCAACGAAATGGCCCTGGAGGGCGCCTTCGAGGGCAACCGCTTCTACGACCTGATGCGTGTGGCCCTGCGCCGTGGCGACCCCGCCTATCTGGCCGACCCCATCAGCCGCCGCAGCGGCAAGCAGGACGCTGCTCTGCGTGCCCTGCTGATGGACAAGAACAACTGGTATCTCCCGAAATGATGCAAGAATCCTTAATAAGTTAGTTTTAGTTAGTTAAAAGTTTGTTATAAGTTAGTTATATGGTTAGTAGTTTTTTTAGTAGCATCATTCTAAGTTAGTTATGGTAAACTAATGACTGTGGTCGCCTGTATGAGAATATCGGCGGCCATTCTTTTTGGTTCGTCCTAACTCATAGTTTGGTTCGTCCTAACTCATAGTTTGGTTCGTCCTAACTGGTAGTTTGGTTCGTCCTTTTTTCCGGGTCAGTCGTTCTCTTCGGTGCAAAACTGCGAAGCTGCTCCCCGCCCCTGAAGGGGAGGGGTTGGGGGTGGGGTTGGTATCTTTTTGACTGACAAGAAATTACAGACCCCACCCCTACCCCTCCCCTTGATGGGAGGGGAATGGCTGCGCAAATTATTTTCAATATGTATCGGAATTATCGACTAACCCCTTTTTCCCTATTGTACGCAACACTTTGCAAAACGAACATAAAAAAGAAAGAAACGAACACGCCTGTTATTTCTCTTTTTCGTACTTTTGCAGCGCATTAGCATAACTAACTTGCTCGATTTACCATATAACTATGAAACGCTACACTTTTCTATTTGTTTCATGTCTCATCGTATGTCTCACAGCGTATGCGCAGATGGGCCAGTTTTTTTCAGCTGACCGTTTCTCCAGCAGTCTCATAAACGACCTTTGTCAGGACCGTCAGGGTTCTATTTGGACTGCCACCGATTATGGCTTAAATCGTTTCGACGGTTATAATTTCCAGACTTTCCTCCATCGCGACGACGACCCAAGTTCGCTGGATAACAATATGGTAGTCAGTCTGTTGGCTGCCTCCAATGGCGACGTTTGGGTGGGAACGAGTGTGGGTCTGGACCGTTACGACAATGCCACCTCCAGTTTCGTCCACTATCTCTTCCCCGACAGCGTGAAACCCCGCGTCAGTTCGTTGGTGCAGTTGCGCGACGGCCGGCTGATAGTGGGCACCGCCGGCTATGGTGTATATACGCTTGAAAAAGGTGGACAATTGCGGCTTTACGGCGAGCGACCCACTGGTTTTTACAGCCGCATCTACGAAGACCGTGGTGGGCGCATCTGGCGCAGCGGCTACGACGACACAATTGTTCTTGAACATCAGGGCCATACTACCACCTTCAACTCAGTCTGTGGCAATCCGCAAGTCTTCGTCGAGCAGGAGGGCGAGCTGCTGGCGGTCTGCCAGCACGGCATTATGTCCTACCACAATGGCAAGATGGAACTGGCCGACATTAATATGGGCGCTGTGGCCCAGCGCGACATCATATTCTGGAAAGCGGCTGTCGACGCTGCCGGCAATCTTTATATAGGTACACGCGGAAACGGCGTCTTTGTCATCGCCCCCGGCAAGCACCGGCGTATGGAGCCGCTTGACGTGAGCTGCCTTGGTGTCGATATGCTGACCACCAAAGTGAGTGCCATCCTCTTCGACCGCAAGGACAACATCTGGTTGGGCTGCCAGCGCAAGGGAATGGTGATGGTGCCGAGCAGTCAAACCGCGTTCCAGAGCTGGAGCTTTGAGGGCCAGGGCGTGCGCTTGGGCAGTACCATCAGTTCCGTCTGCGAGGGCGATGGCGGCACAACCTGGGTCACCGTCCAGGGCGTTGGCATCTATGGTTTCAGCGACAAGGGTCGCGTGACTGCCCATCCGCAAGCCCCCGATGCCACAGAATTCATCTTCCGCGACCGCCAGCACCGCTACTGGGTGGGCACCGACGACGGACTTTACAGCTACGACCCCTTGACCGGGAACTCGCAGCGGCGCTTCACCTTCGACTGCGACAGGTTCAACGATATGACCAGCGACGACGAGGGAAACATCTACATTTCCACCTTTTCTCGCGGTTTCTGTGTGTTCAATCCCCAGACAGGCTACAAGCGCCACTTCTCAATGAGCGACACCAACGACTCCATCCGCGGACGCCTGTGCAACAATTGGATTCTGGCCATGCAGCCCGACAGCAAGGGCCGTTTGTGGATGGCCACGTCGAGCGGTGTGGCCTGCTACGACCCAAAGGCCGACACCTTCAGACCTTTCGGATGGATGTCGCTGCTCGACGGCCAAATGTGCTATTCGCTCTGCGAAACCACACGCGGCCATATCCTCATCGGTACTGGCAGCGGCCTCTACATCTATGAGCCTGGACAGTCGGAGGCAACCCTGTTCCCTGGCAGCGAAGTGCTTAAAGACAAGGTGGTAAACTACATCGTTGAGAGCAACGACGGCCACCTGTGGTGCTCCACGTCGATGGGCATCTGGCAGTATGCCCCCGACGACCAGACGTTTATCGGCTACGTGGCCGGCAATGGCCTGACAAAGAAGGAGTATATCTTCAACGTGGGTATGCACACCGACAACGACATTGTCTTCTTCGGCCATAACGACGGTCTCACCGTTTTCTCGCCCAACCACTTCGCCGGCCAGCAGCAGACACAGCAAGACTCGCTCCAGCTCACGGCGTTCCGCGTGGGCGACCAATACGTCGAAGCCACCACCATCGTGAACGATGTCCACGTAACCGATGGCAAGCCCATCGCCGACTGCAACGACTTTACCCTGAGCTATCTCGACCATACGGTGATGCTCGCCTTCTCGCAGTTCAACTTCGAGGTGGCACAGAACGTCAGCCTGGAGTACCGGGTGAACAACGACCCGTGGATACGCCAGCCGGAGGGGCAGAACGAGATTTCGCTGGCACATCTGCAGCCTGGCACCTATCGGGTGGAAGTGCGCGCCTGCCAGGGTGGCGACTGCTCGCCGTCGAAGGTCATCAACATCACCGTGCGCTCCCCCTGGTACAGCTCTACTGTGGCCTACATTTGCTACTTCCTGCTGGTGGTGGCATTGCTCACCCTCCTTGCTGTGATGGGACACCGACGTGCCAACCGCCGTCTCGACGAGGAGAAGATGAAGTTCCTCATCAATGCCACCCACGACATCCGCTCGCCGCTGACCATCATCCTCAGCGCACTCAAGAAACTCAAGAACGGAAAACTGAATGAACTGGCGGTTGCCGACGATATCCAGACGTTCCTTAGCAGCACGTTCCAGCCGTCGGTCGAGGCCATCGAGCACAATTCGCAGCGCATCCTCAACCTGGTGAACCAGATTCTCGACGTGCGCAAGATAGACAAGCAGCAGATGCACCTCCACAGCCAGCAGACCGATATGGTGACCTTCGTGGCTGGCGTGTGCAAGATGTTTGAGTTCAACGCCCAGGAGCGCAACATCAGCCTGCGCTTCCTTCATGAGGGCATCGACACCCTTCCAGCTTGGATTGACCGCTCCCAGTTCGACAAAGTCATCACCAACCTTCTCTCGAATGCCTTCAAGTACACCCACGACGGCGGCGAGGTGACGGTGATGCTCAAAGAGAACAGTAGAACAGAAGAGACACATCCCGACTCTTCGCTCACACTACAGGTGATGGATACTGGCGTGGGGCTTGACCCCGATTCAGAGCGCCACATCTTCGACCGCTTCTACCAAGGCAACAACTCCCGCCGTCTCAACATCGACGGGACAGGCATCGGCCTGAACCTCTGCAAGATGATTGTAGACATGCACCACGGCACAATCTCTGCCTGCAACCGCACCGACGGCCATCAAGGCTCGGTCTTTACCGTCACGCTGCCACTGGGCAACGCCCATCTGTCGCCTGAAGAAATTGAGACTGCCGCCGACCAGCCTTCCAGTGTCCAGCCAGTGTCCAGCACTCCTGCATCGGCATCTTCCTCGCGCAAGCGCGTCCTCATCGTCGACGACGACAACGAGATTGCCCAGTACATCCAGCAGGAACTGCACCGCTACTATAAGTTCGGCATCTGCCCCAACGGCAAGGAGGGCATCAAGGAACTGCTCCAGGGCGACTACGACCTGGTCGTCTCCGACGTGATGATGCCTGAGATGGACGGCTTCACTATGCTCCGCATGATCAAGTCGAACCTTAACCTGAGTCATCTGCCAGTCATTATGCTCACCTCCAAGGCCGAAGTGCAAAACCGTCTGGAGGGGCTGGAGAACGGTGCCGACGCCTTCCTGGCCAAGCCCTTCGACATGGAGGAGCTCCACCTTACCATAGAAAACCTCATACAGGGCCGGCGCCACCTGAAAGGCAAGTTCAGCGGCGCACAGCAGCAAGCCGACAAACTGGAGCAGCCAGAGGTAAAGGGCAACGACGAGCAGTTGATGGAGCGCATTATGAAGGCTGTGAACAAGAACCTGAACGACAGCGACTTCAACGTCGAAATGCTCTGCCAGGAGGTGGGCATCAGCCGTGCACAGCTCCATCGCAAGATGAAGGAACTGACAGGTCTTTCCACTTCGGAGTTCATCCGCAACATCCGTCTGGAGCAGGCCGCCCGTTTGCTCAAGGAGCAGAAAATCAATGTCACCCAAGTGGCCTATACCGTAGGCTTCTCTAATCTGGCCCACTTCTCCACCATCTTCCGCAAACACTTCGGTGTTTCCCCCTCTGAATTTGCCTCGATAAAGGAGGAATAGCCCCTGAATATTAAAAATATGCAAAAATGTTTGGCGGGCTGCAAGATTATTCGTAATTTTGCAGCCCGTAACTGAATAATTATACCAACAATGAAAGAGAAGAACAATAGGCTGGAAGCTCTGCGCCTCATCATTTCCAGCCAGCGTATGGGCAGTCAGGAGGAACTGCTCGGTGCCCTTCAGAAAGAAGGTTTCCAACTCACACAGGCCACACTCAGCCGCGACCTGAAGCAGCTGAAAGTGGCCAAGGCCGCCACCATGGGCGGTGACTACGTCTATGTGCTGCCAAACGAGACTATGTACAAGCGGGTGGGCACCTCGGCTACGGTACGCGAAATGATGCAGATGCCAGGCTTTATAAGCATCAACTTCTCGGGAAATATCGGAGTCATCAAGACACGGCCAGGCTACGCCAGTGCCATCGCGTGGAACATTGACCGCAGCAATATACCGCAGATACTCGGCACCATTGCCGGCGACGACTGCATCTTCATCGTTGTGAGCGAAGGCTGCTCCCGTCAGGAGGTCATCGATGCCCTTGGCGAGGTGATACCCAGCATCAAGTAATTTCTCTCTCTATTATGTGAAAAGTGCGTAACAATTATGGAAGAAACAGAAGAATTGTCGGTGGCCAAGCCTGTTGCCACAGATAGTACAGAGATTGACATTTTGGTGGCGGCTCCAGAGCACGAGGCTTACGTAGATACCATTCTCGACACCATCGCCGAGGCCGCCAAGGTGCGCGGAACGGGCATTGCCCGCCGCACCCACGATTATCTGGCAAAGAAGATGCAGGAGGCCAAGGCCGTCATTGCGCTCAGGAGGGGCGACGGGCGCTTTGCGGGTTTCAGTTACATTGAGACCTGGGGCAATAAGCAGTATGTCACCACTAGCGGACTCATCGTCCACCCCGACTTTCGTGGCCTCGGATTGGCCAAGCGCATCAAGGATATGACGTTCACACTGGCCCGCACACGCTGGCCGCACGCCAAGATTTTCTCGCTGACCAGCGGCGCGGCGGTGATGAAAATGAACACCGCCCTGGGCTACCAGCCCGTCACCTTCGACGACCTTACCGACGATGAAGCCTTCTGGAAGGGCTGCGAGGGATGTGTCAACTATCCCGTGCTGCGTGAGCGCAACCGCAAATTCTGTATCTGCACCGCTATGCTCTTCGACCCGACAGAGCATCTCCCTGCCAAGATACCCGACGAGGTGCTGTCACGAATCCGTCACCTTGAGGAATTAGAAGAACTTTAGTCCCCCGAATCAGGGGATGGGAGTCTGGACAAGCGCAGGCTCCTACGATAAATTACATATTTAACAGGTCTGATGATACGCTTGTTCAGACCCCCACTCCCCAAACTTGGGGGGCTTAGATTATGAGCAAGAAGAAAGTAGTTGTCGCCTTTAGCGGCGGATTGGACACCAGTTATACGGTGATGTATTTGGCCCAGCAAGGCTATGAAGTGCATGCTGCCTGTGCCAATACGGGCGGCTTTAGTGAAGAACAATTGAAAACCAACGAGGAGAACGCCTACAAACTGGGTGCCGCCAAGTATGTGACGCTCGACGTGACGCAGGAGTATTACGCCAAGTCGCTGAAGTATATGATTTTCGGCAACGTGCTGCGCAACAACTGCTATCCCATCTCCGTCTCCAGCGAGCGCATCTTCCAGGCCATCGCCATTGCCCGCTATGCCCGTGAGATTGGTGCCGACGCTATTGCCCACGGTTCGACTGGAGCCGGCAACGACCAGATACGCTTCGATATGACCTTCCTCGTGATGGCTCCCGGTGTGGAGATTATCACGCTGACACGCGACAAGAAACTGACGCGCAAGGAGGAGGTGGACTATCTGAACGACCACGGCTTCAGCGCCGATTTTGCCAAACTGAAGTATTCGTACAACGTGGGCATCTGGGGCACCAGTATCTGCGGCGGCGAACTGCTCGACCCCGCCCAGGGACTGCCCGAAGAGGCCTATCTGAAGCACGTCACCGCCAAGGCGCCGGAGGCTCTGCTGAAGATTCAGTTTGAGAAGGGCGAGATTGTCGGCGTCAATGGGGAGCACTTTGACGATAAGGTGAAAGCCATCCAGAAGATTGAGGAGATTGGTGCCTCGTATGCCATTGGCCGCGATGCCAACGTCGGCGACACCATCATCGGCATCAAGGGCCGCGTGGGCTTCGAGGCCGCTGCGCCGAAACTCATTATCGAGGCCCACCGCCTACTGGAGAAGTCGACGCTGTCGAAGTGGCAGCAGTACTGGAAGGACCAGGTGGCCAACTGGTACGGCATGTTCCTCCACGAGAGCCAGTATCTGGAGCCTGTTATGCCCGACATCGAGGCCATGCTCCTCTCCAGCCAGCGCAACGTCACGGGCACGGCCATCCTGAAACTCCGTCCCTACGGCTTCGAGACCGTGGGCATCGACAGCCCCAACGACCTCACCCGCTCGAAGTTGGGCGAATACGGCGAGACCCAGACCGGCTGGACTGCCGACGAGGCCAAGGGCTTCATCAAGGTCAGCTCCACGCCCTTGCGTGTCTACTACGGCATACATCCCGACGAGCAGAGATAGAGAAAAATGATTTGACTATGGGCAAAAGGCTTTTCACGGCTGTGATGCTTCTGTGGGCAGTGACTTCGGTCGCCGCCCACAGGTTGTGGTACGACCGTCCGGCACAGACGTGGACGCAGGCACTACCCATCGGCAACGGCGTGATGGGCGCAATGGTGTTTGGCACGCCTGCCGTGGAGCGCATCCAACTGAACGAAGAGACCATCTGGGCCGGTATGCCCAACAACGTGTGCAACCCTGAGGCCAAGGAATATCTGCCACGTGTGCGGCAACTCATTTTCGAGGGCCGCTATGCTGAGGCGCAGGCCTTGGCCAACGAGAAGGTGATGCCCGTGGGGGCGGGGCAGAATATGGGAATGCCCTACCAGCCTTTCGGCGACCTCTACATCGCAATGCCGGGTCACGCCCGCTATAGCGATTATGAGCGCCTGCTCGACATTGACAACGCCCGTGCCATCACGCGCTATACTGCCGATGGTGTGCGCTATGAGCGCGAGACCATCGCCCCGTTAGGCAGCAAGGTTGTCGCTGTCCATCTGACGGCCTCGGCACCCGGTCGGCTGACCTTCACCGCATCTTTCTCCACGCCCCATGCCGACGTGCTTATTGGCGGCGAGGGGCTGGAGGCCACGCTGCATGGCGTCAGCGCGAAGCATGAGGGCCTGCAGAACCGCGTCCGCTTCCAAGGACGCATGACGGTACAGGCGAAAGGCGGGCAAGTGAGCCAGAGCAATGGACAACTGGCCGTTACAGGGGCCGACGAGGCGACACTTTACGTGACTGTGGGCACCAATGTGGTGGACTATCAGGATGTCTCTGGCGACGAGGTGGAGCAGAGTCGGCAGCGCCTGCATCAGGCGGTCGGACAGGGCTACGACCAGTTGAAGGCCCGCCACGAGTGGCTTTACCATCAACTCTACGACCGTGTGAAACTCGACTTGGGGCCAGACCTCTTTCCCAATATGCCCACCGATGAGCGCATCGACCGCTTCTCTGCGTTATCGCCCGACAACTATCTGGTGGCCACCTATTTTCAGTTTGGCCGCTATCTGCTCATAGCCTCCTCACAGCCCGACAACACCAATCCCGCCAATCTGCAAGGCATCTGGAACGACAAGATGCTGCCGTCGTGGGACTCGAAATACACCACGAACATCAATCTGGAGATGAACTACTGGCCGTCGGAGGTCTGCAACCTGGCCGAACTGAACGGCCCGCTCTTCCGCCTCATCCGTGAGATTAGCGTCACGGGGCGCCAGACGGCAAGGCAGATGTACGGGGCCGACGGTTGGGTGCTGCACCACAACACCGACCAGTGGCGCATCACGGGGCCAGTAGACCGTGCTCCAAGCGGACTGTGGCCCACCGGTTCGGGATGGATTGTGCGCCATTTGTGGGAACACTGGCTCTATACGGGTGACCTCGACTTCCTTCGACAGTATTTCCCCATTATGCTTGATGCCGCCCGCTTCTACTCGCAGACGCTGGTCAAGCATTCCACGCGCCCCTATCTCGTCGTCTGCCCTGGCGAATCGCCGGAACATGGCGGCAAAGGGCGGCCAACGCCCCTCGACGCGGGCGTGACGATGGACAACCAGATTCTGTTTGAACTCTACAACGAGGTGCTTGCCGCCAGCAAAATCCTGAAGGAAGATTTGCCGCTGCTCGACACGCTGCGCACGCAATTGGCACAACTCCCGCCTATGCAGATAGGCCGTTGGGGCCAGTTGCAGGAGTGGCTCGACGACCTTGATGACCCTAAGGACGACCACCGCCACTTCTCCCACCTTTTCGGGCTGTTCCCCTCGAACCAGATTTCGCCCTACCGCACGCCAGAGTTGTGGCAGGCTGCCAGAACCTCGTTGCAGGCCCGTGGCGATGTCTCAACAGGCTGGTCAATGGGGTGGAAGGTGTGTGCCTGGGCACGTTTCCTGGACGGTGAACACGCCTACAAACTCATCACCGATCAACTGACGCTCACCGCCGACACTTTCCTCGTCTACAGAACGAGGAAACAGCACGGCGGCACCTACCCCAATATGTTCGACGCGCACCCGCCGTTCCAGATTGACGGCAACTTCGGCTGCACCGCTGGCATCGCCGAGATGCTTGTGCAGAGTCACGACGGCTTCATCTATCTCCTGCCCGCGCTGCCTGCGGCGTGGAGGAACGGTTCGGTGCAGGGACTGCGCGCCCGTGGCGGCTTTGAAATCGATATGGAATGGAAAGACGGACGTCTCAGCAAGGCCGTGGTACGCTCCACCCTTGGCGGCAACTGCCGTCTGCGCTCGCTCACTCCGCTGAAGGGAAAAGGCCTCAAGACCGCTAAGGGCGCGAATCCTAACTCCCTCTTTGCCGTACCAGAAACGCCAGTCCCCATCGTCAATGGCAAGTCCGAAGCGCCCGATCCTTTGCAGAAGACTTGGCTCTACGACCTTGCCACCATCCCTGGCGGCACGTATGTCATCAATTAGACAGATTTGTTTAACTAAACCCCCATAAGAGTTATGAAAGTAGGAATTCCAAAAGAGATTAAGAACAACGAGAACCGTGTGGGCATGACCCCTGCGGGAGTGTCGGAACTGGTGAAGCGCGGCCATGAAGTGAGTGTGCAGCACACCGCTGGCGAGGGCAGCGGCTTCAGCGACGAGGAATACATTGCCGCTGGTGCCCGCATCCTGCCCGATATCGAGGCGGTCTACCGCGAGTGCGACATGATTGTGAAGGTGAAGGAACCCATCGAGCCAGAATACAAACTGGTGAGAAAGGGCCAGTTGCTCTTCACCTACTTCCACTTCGCCTGCGAGAAGGAACTGACCGATGCCATGTTGCAAAGCGGCGCCGTGTGCCTGGCATACGAGACGGTGCAGTTGCCCAACGGCTCGCTGCCGCTGTTGCAGCCCATGAGCGAGGTGGCCGGACGCATGGCCACGCTCAACGGCGCCTATTATCTCCAAAAGACGAAAGGCGGCAAGGGCAAACTCATCAGCGGTGTGCCCGGCGTCAGCCCTGCCCGCGTGCTGGTGCTCGGTGGCGGTGTCGTAGGCGAAGCCGCCGCGCTGATGGCCGCCGGATTGGGAGCCGAGGTGACCATTGCCGACATCTCGCTGCCCCGTCTGCGCCAACTCGACCTGGAGACGCCCGCCAACGTGCATACCCTCTACAGTTCGGAGCACAACATCCGCCAGCAACTGCCATCGGCCGACATCGTGGTGGGTAGTGTGCTCGTGCCAGGCGACAAGACGCCGCACCTCATCACAAAGGAAATGCTGAAGTTGATGGAGCCGGGAACGGTGCTCGTCGATGTGGCCATAGACCAGGGCGGATGCTTCGAGACCTCGCGGCCCACCACCCACAGCGACCCCGTCTATGTGGAGGATGGCATCGTCCACTATTGCGTGGCCAATATCCCCGGAGCCGTTCCCAACACGTCGACGCTGGCACTGACCAACGCCACGCTGCGCTATGCTGTGGCACTGGCCGACAAGGGCTGGCAGAAGGCCTGCAAGGATGACCCGTCGCTGGCCAAGGGCCTGAACATTGTTGAAGGAAAAGTCACCTTCAAGGCCGTGGCCGATGTCTTCGGCCTGCCATACGAGCCTGTATTGTGAATTGGCTGACTGCTTTGTTTCAATTCATACAACAACGGGCGCACAAGTGGTATCATTTGTGCGCCTGCTTCTTGCGTAAGCTACAAAAACGATAACTTATGAAACATGGCAGTTAGTTCCAGTTGAGGGATAATGCGTATCTTTGCCGCAAAATATCCGAGTTATGAAACATTTTCTTTTATCTGTCTGTCTTACGTTCTGTGCCGGCACTTCGGCTGTGGCACAGACCTATCCTTATCAGAACCCTAATCTGAGTGCCCGTGAACGGGCGGTTGACCTGTGTTCGCGCCTGACGCTGGACGAGAAGGCCAAGTTGATGCTCGACGAGAGTCCGGCCATTCCGCGCCTGGGCATCAAGAAGTTCTTCTGGTGGAGCGAGGCCCTGCACGGCGCTGCCAATCAGGGTAACGTCACCGTGTTCCCAGAGCCGATTGCGATGGCAGCATCGTTCAATCCCGACCTGCTCTACAAGTGCTTCGACGTGGCCTCGACGGAGTTCCGTGCGCAGTACAACGAGCGTATGCAGCGAGGTTCGGGCGAGGACGAGAAGTTCCACAGCCTCTCTGTCTGGACGCCCAACGTGAACATTTTCCGCGACCCGCGATGGGGCAGGGGACAGGAGACCTACGGCGAGGACCCCTACCTGACCAGCGTGATGGGCGTGCAGGTGGTGAAGGGACTGCAAGGCCCTGAGGACGCGAAGTACCGCAAGTTGTGGGCCTGCGCCAAGCACTATGCCGTGCACAGCGGGCCTGAGTACACGCGCCACTCGGCCAACCTGACCAACGTGTCGGCCCGTGATATGTGGGAGACCTATATGCCTGCTTTCCAGGCCTGTGTGCAGGAAGGCAAGGTGCGCGAGGTGATGTGCGCCTACCAGCGTCTTGACGACGACCCGTGCTGCGGCAGCCAGCGCCTGTTGCAGACCATCCTGCGCGACGAGTGGGGCTTCCAGTATCTGGTGGTGAGCGACTGCGGCGCCGTCAGCGACTTCTACGAGTCGCACAAGTCCTCGTCGACGCCCGTCCACGCTTCGGCCAAGGCCACCATTGCCGGCACCGACGTGGAGTGCGGCTACGGCTATGCCTACCGCAGCATTCCAGAGGCCGTGCAGCGTGGCTTTGTCACTGAGGCCGAGGTCGACAAGCACGTTGTCCGCCTGCTGGAAGGCCGCTTCGACTTGGGCGAGATGGACGACCCGTCGCTCGTCGAGTGGTCGAAGATTCCCTATTCGGCAATGTCCACCAAGCAGTCGGCCAATCTTTCGCTTGATATGGCCCGCCAGACTATCGTTCTCTTGCAGAACAAGAACAACGTTTTGCCTTTGCAGAAGAACAAGGAGAAGATTGCCGTCATCGGCCCAAATGCTGACAATACGCCGATGATGTGGGGCAACTACAACGGTATGCCCAACCACACCATCACCATTCTTGACGGCATCAAGGCCAAGCAGAAGAAACTCTTCTATGCCCCTGGCTGCGACCTGACGTATGACAAGGTGCAGGACTGCCTGATGGCTTCGCAATGCAGTTTCGAGGGAAAGAAAGGTATGAAGGGCACCTTCTGGAACAATCGACGGATGGAGGGCACTCCCGTGACGACACAGTACTACACCACGCCGCTGGCTGTGACCACCTTTGGTATGCACAACTTCGCCCCTGGCGTACAGTTGGAGGATTTCTCGGCCAAGTACGAGACCGTCTTCACACCGAAAGAGTCGGGCGAGTATGTGGTCATCGTGGATGGCTGCGGCCACTTTGAACTTTACATCGACGGGCAGCAGAAGTTCCGCCACCACATCTGGCGCACCACGCCCAACCGCGTGGCCATCCAGGCCGAGAAGGGCAAGAGTTACAACATCGAGGTGCGCTTCTCCCACATCCATACCTACAATGCCAATCTGGCCATCAACATCGCCAAAGAACAGCCCATCGACTACCAAAAGACCATCGCCCAGTTGAAGGGCATTGACAAGGTCGTCTTCGTGGGTGGCATCTCGCCGGCCCTTGAGGGCGAGGAGATGCCCGTCGACATCGACGGCTTCAAGGGCGGCGACCGCGCGCACATCGAACTGCCCGCCGTGCAGCGCAACTTCCTGAAGGCTCTGAAGGAGGCCGGCAAGACCATCATCTTCGTCAACTGCTCCGGCTCGTGCATCGCATTGGAACCTGAGACAAAAAACTGCGACGCCATCGTCCAGGCCTGGTATTCCGGCCAGGAGGGCGGAACCGCTGTGGCTGACGTGCTTTTCGGCGACTACAATCCGACGGGAAAATTGCCCATCACGTTCTACAAGAACAGCAGCCAGTTGCCCGACTACGAGGACTACTCGATGAAGGGCCGCACCTACCGTTACTTCGACGATGCCCTCTTCCCCTTCGGCTACGGCCTGAGTTACACTTCCTTTGAAGCGCAAAACGCACAATGCAAATTGCAGAAAGACGGGAGTGGCACTGTGGCAGTCGAGGTGTCCAATACTGGCAGTCGTAACGGCACAGAGACGGTACAACTCTACATCCGCAACTTGCAGGACCCTGACGGGCCGCTGAAGAGTCTTCGCGCCTTCAAGCGCATTGCTCTGAAGGCAGGGCAGAAGGCCGTTGCCGAACTGACGCTCACCCGCAAGTCGTTTGAGTTCTGGGATCCTGAAACAAACACCATTCGCGTGAAGCCTGGCAAGTACGAAATCCTCGTCGGCACCAGTTCTCTGCAGAAGGATTTGCAGAAAAAGGAGGTGGTTCTTCAGTAAGAAAAGGAAGAGCCAGAATCCTTGTGAATAATTTGGATGAATCAAACTCAGAGTTAGGTTCGTCCAAATTTTTTTCGGCGAAAAACTTGTCTATATTGCGGGAAATGCGTAATTTTGCCGACGATATGAAAAACAGTCGACTCTTTTCCTGCTTGTTACTCCTGTTGCTGGCTTTGGCGGCGCAGGCGAAAACCAGTTGCATCCGCGTGAAAGCCGGCGATGCGCAGAGTCTGCTCGATGCCATCAGCCAGGCCAATCAGCAGAACGCTGACGCAGGCACTGCCGACCGCCTCTTTATCCTTGTTCCGGCTGGCTATTATGACCTGGGCGAGCGCACGCTGACGGCTATTACTGGGCACAACATCAGTCTGGTGGGGCAGGGAATGGAGCAGACCGTCATACGCAATGCGCCGCTTGTGGAGCAGGAAGGCATCAGCAAGACGGCCACCATTCTCGTCAGGGGCACGGGCACCTATCTGCAAGACCTCACGCTGAGGAATGACCTTGACTATTACAGTGCTGGAGCCGCAGGCAGGGCTGTCTGCCTGCAGGACAAGGGGCAGAACACCATTTGTCTGCGAGTCAGGATGCTCTCTTATCAGGACACCTACTATGCCTACAACGAGGACGCAGAGCACTATCTTGAGGATTGCGAGATACACGGCACCGTGGACTTCATCTGTGGGGCTGGCGATGTCTATTTCCGCAATTGTGTCATAGAGACAGAGAAACGCTCGCTCGACGGCAGCGGACGATGTGTTATAGTCGCGCCGCGCACATCGCAGACACACTGGGGATATGTCTTCGACGGCTGCACCATCCGTAGCAATGTCTCGGTATTCCAATATGCACGCGGTTGGAACGTCAAACCGCGTTGCGTTTGGCTCAATACAAGGCTGATGCAGCCTGAACTGCTGCGTGAGCCGCGCTTTGACCCTGAAGGCATGCGCACAGCCGATAACTATTTCAAGGAATTTGGCACCACCGACGCCGATGGGCGCAACATCACCCCCAAATCGAACATCGTTACATTCTTCTGTAAGGAAGACACTTTCCGTGTGGAGACTGTCATGACGCCGCAGGAGGCCAGCACCTACAGTCCCAAGGCCGTGTTCCCCAGTTGGCGGCCCGACAAGAGTGTCAGACAGCTGGAGAAGCAGTGCCAGAAGCTGTGGAGATAGTTGATGGACAAACTCATTACCATACTTGGCCCGACGGCCAGCGGGAAGACCCAGTTGGCTGCAACACTGGCCCGCAGGATAGGCGGCGAGATAATCTCTGCCGACTCCCGTCAGGTGTACCGCCGTATGGACATTGGCACGGGAAAGGACTTGGCCGACTACGGCGGCGTGCCGTACCATCTGATAGACATCTGCGAGCCGGGCACGAAGTACAATCTCTTCCAGTATGAGCAGGACTTCCACCGCGCCTACCAGGACATCTGCCGGCGCGGGCGCAGGCCTGTCCTCTGCGGGGGTACCGGGCTTTACATCGAGGCTGTGCTCAAGGGCTATGGGCTTTCGCCGGTGCCGCAGAACCCGCAACTCAGGCAGGAGTTGGAGGGCAAGTCGCTCGAAGAACTGACGGCCATCCTGCGGGAACTGAAGGCCCGCAACGGCTCCGTGATGCACAACACCACCGACGTAGACACCGCCCGCCGCGCCATCCGTGCCATAGAGATAGAGACAGCCGCTCTGGCAGAGACAGCCGAAAAGCCGCGACAGGAACCGCTCGATGCCGTCATCATTGGCGTGAACATCGACCGCGAACTGCGCCGTGAGCGCATCAGCCAGCGGCTCAGGGACAGGCTGGAGGGCGGAATGGCAGACGAGGTGAGGGCCTTGCTGGCCGAGGGCATTGCCGCCGAAGACCTCATCTACTACGGACTGGAGTACAAGTACGTCACCGAATATGTGACGGGGCGTCTCAACTACGATGAAATGTTCCGCCAACTGGAGATTGCCATCCACCAGTTTGCCAAGCGCCAGATGACTTGGTTCCGAGGCATGGAGCGGCGCGGGTTCACTATCCATTGGATTGACGTCACCCTGCCCTTGGAGGCGAAGGTGGATGCTATACTGCAACTGACTGACTATGGACAATAAGCAAGACACTTCACGCTGGGGCATTCTCTACTGCCCCAAGAAAGGCTTCCACCGCAAACGGCGGCACTGGGAGCGGCTGCAGCACGAACTTGAACAGCGCGGCATCCACTACGATATGGTGCAGAGCGAGTCGACGGAAAGCGTGGAGCGCCTCGTCACTATGCTCATACGCAACGGCTACAAGACCATCATCATCGTGGGTGGCGACTCGGCCCTCAACGATGCTGTGAACTGCCTGATGCGCGAGGAGAAACAGGTGCGCGACGAGGTGGCCTTGGGGGTTATTCCCAATGGCGTGATGAACGACTTCGCCCGCTTCTGGGGCTTCAGCGAGGACGACGATGCCGAGACCATCGGCTGGCTGGCCCGTCGCCGTGTGAGGAAAATAGACCTGGGCTGTCTGCATTATGTCGACAAGCAGGGCGCTTCGGCCAGCCGCTACTTCCTCAACTGCGTCAATATCGGCCTTACTGCCGATATTATGAACTTGCGTCGGCAGGCCCGCCACCTGTTGGGCTCGCGACATTTGGCTTTCCTCTCGTCGCTGGTGCTGATGGTGTTCCACCGCCACGACTATAAGATGCGCCTGCAAATGAACTACGAGACGGTGGAGCGCCGCATTATGACCGTCTGCATCGGCAATGCACGCGGCTACGGGCAGACACCAAGCGCCGTGCCCTACAGCGGCCTACTCGACGTGTCGGTAGTCTACAATCCCAAGGTGAAGCAACTGGTCGAGGGCCTTTGGCTGCTCGTCACGGGCCGGTTCCTAAACCACCGTAGCGTGCATCCCTATCGCATTCGCGAAATGAAGTGCGAGAGCAGCAAGGCCCTCGTCGGCATAGACGGCCGGCTGGCCGACCACCCCGTGGGCGAATATACCATCAAGATTGAACCAGAGGTGGTGAATTTCCTCATCCCTGACTAAATTTATTTAATAAATATGGCAAATAAACGCAGATGGCACTGCCTGCCAGGGCAGTCGCCTACAGAACTGGACAAACAAGTAATGTACTGGGAGAACAAGGGCAAACTCGTCCCGACACGAGACCTGATAAAGACTCCTGAACAGATAGAGGGCATACGCCGCGCAGGCGTCATCAATACGGGTGTGCTCGACGCGGTGGCGGCAGCCATCCACGAGGGTATGAACACGCTGGAGATAGACCAGATTTGCCGCCGCTACTGCGAGGAGCACAATGCCATTCCCGCCTGTCTGGGATATGGCGGCGACGAGGACACTATGCCTTTCCCCGCCAGCGTTTGCACGAGCATCAACGAGGTGGTGGCCCACGGCATCCCCAAGGAAGAGGACGTGCTGCGCGAGGGCGACATCATCAATGTCGACTTCACCACTATCCTCGACGGCTACTATGCCGATGCCTCGCGTATGTTCATCATCGGCAAGACCACGCCTGAGAAAGAGCAGTTGGTGCGTGTGGCCAAGGAGTGTCTGGAGATTGGTATGGAGGCCGCCAAGCCCTGGGGCTTCGTGGGCGACATTGGCCACGCCATCAAGAAGCATTGCAAGAAATATGGCTATGGCATTGTGAAGGACTTGGCCGGTCACGGCGTGGGACTGAAGTTCCACGAGGAGCCAGATGTGGACCACGACGCCCACCGTGGTACGGGTATGCTGCTTGTGCCAGGTATGGTGTTCACCATCGAGCCGATGATCAATATGGGTACTTGGAAAGTGTTTATCGACGAGGACGACCCCTATCAGTGGGAGGTCATCACCGAGGACGAACTGCCCAGCGCGCAATGGGAGCACACGCTCCTGATGACCGAACACGGCGTGGAGGTGCTCACCTATTAGACAATCTTTTTGTTTAGCAGAAACGTATGTCGGCAATCACTTGGTTGCCGACATATTGGTTTAGGCGTGCCACGAACTCCTGGCGGCGCATAGACAACTCGGCGCGCAGGGCCGGCACGGTCAGCGACACATAGAGCGTCTGGTTGTAGATGCGCACCTGGGTGGTGTAACGGGCAATGGCTTCGCCGGCCACCGCCGGCCACGACTCGATGAGCCGCTTTTGCAGCAGCGGCGTCTCCAGACCTTGCACGTGCAGGTTCCGCAGGATGAGTTCCCCAATAGGTTTTACGTTACGCTTAAACATATCAGTTTTCGGTGATTTGGCCGTCCTCTACGTGGAAGAGTTTGTAGTCGAAGTGCCCGTGCGACAGGATTTGGTCAATATGGTCGCGGTTGGTGTCGGTGATGAAAATCTGGCCGAAGCGGTCGCCAGCCACGAGACGGATGATTTGCTCCACGCGGTTGGCGTCGAGTTTGTCGAAGATGTCGTCGAGCAGCAGCAGGGGAGTGACTGCTTCTGACTGGCGCTGGCCGAACATACCGTCCACTTTCAGTTCGTGGCTTCGGAGGAACTCGAAGAGGGCCAGTTTCAGGGCGATGACGAAACTCTTCTGCTGGCCTTGGCTGCCTTCGCGGCGCATAGGGTGGCCGTCGAGCATAATTTCCAGGTCGTCGCGGTGGATGCCGTGGAGCGAATAGCCCACGGCGCGGTCTTTTGCCCTGCCGCCTTGGATGACCTCCAGCAATGGCCCCCGCTGGCAGTGCGACGTATAGCAGAGTGTCACCTGCTCGTGGCCGTCGGCAATGGTGTCGTAAAGTTGCTGGAAGAGTGGGGCGAGCATTTCGACAAAGGCCGTCCGACGGCGGAAAATGTGCTCACCCTCACGGGCCATTTGCTCCTCCCAGAGGGCCAGCACATCGGGGTCTGGCTCTTGGTCTTCCTGGCGGAGCATAGCATTGCGCTGCTGCAAAGCCTTGTTGTAGCGGTTCAGGGCTTCGATGTACGATTTGTCGAGTTGGGCCACTGCTTGGTCCATCATCCGTCGGCGCTCCTCGCTTCCCCCCTCGATGAGGAGCGTGTCGCCTGGCGAGACGAACACGATGGGTATCAGTCCGATGTGCTCCGACAGGCGTTTGTATTCTTTCTTGTTCCGCTTGAAGTGCTTCTTTGTGCCGCGCTTCATACCACAAAAGACGTTGAGTGGCTCTGACTCCCCTTTCGAGAGATAATCCCCCTCCAGCACAAAGAAATCCTCGCCGTGTCGGATCACCAGCGAATCCTGCGTGGTCTGGGCGGAATGGCAGAAGGAAAGGAAGAAGATGGCGTCCAGCACATTGGTCTTGCCAGCTCCGTTGTGGCCGATGAAGCAATTGATTTTGGGCGACAACTGGAGGGTGGCTTCACCGATGTTCTTGTAGTTGACGACGGACAGTTGTTGAAGTATCATCTTCGTTGAAACAAGTGGATAATGGAATTGCAAAGGTAGCGCATTTTGGGCAGACAGCCAAATTTTAGCAAAAAAATTTGGTGGTATCAGGAAAAATCCTTACCTTTGCACCCGAAAATAGGTAGAAGAACACATAAGAGGTAACGAGGATTCCGACAAAACAGAGAATGGTCGGGATTCTTTATTTTTTGACGACTCAAAAAAAGCCTCCCCTGTTCTCATACCATATTAATATTAAACTAACAAAAAACAAGTAGAAATGGCTTATATGTCACAAGAGGGCTATGACAATCTCATAGCCGAACTAAAACGCCTGGAGGGCATCGAGCGCCCAAAGGCATCGGCCGCCATCGCGGAAGCACGCGACAAGGGCGACCTGAGTGAGAACTCGGAGTATGAGGCTGCCAAGGAGGCCCAGGCCCATCTGGAGTCGAAGATTAATCTGCTGAAGCAGTCTATCAGTGAGGCAAAGATAGTGGACACGTCGCGTCTGAGCAGCGACTCGGTGCAGATTCTCTCGAAGGTCGAGATGACCAATATGGCCAACAAGGCCCGTATGACCTATACCATTGTCAGCGAGAGCGAGGCCGACTTGCGCCAAGGGAAAATCAGCATCCAGACCCCCATTGCGCAGGGACTGCTCAACCACAAGGTGGGCGACGAGGTGGAAGTGAAGATTCCACGCGGCACCATCAAGTTGCGCATTGAGAACATTACCGTGGGATAATCGAAAAAAGGAAGGACTATGGATATTTTCAGTAAGATTGCCGCTGGGCAGATTCCCAGTTACAAGTGCGCAGAGAACGACAAGTTCTATGCTTTCCTCGACATCAACCCGGTGGTCAAGGGCCACACGTTGGTGATTCCCCGCCGCGAGGTTGACTACATCTTCGATATGGGCGACGACGAGATTGCCGAGTTCCAGACCTTTGCCAAGCAGGTGGCCGTAGCCATCAGGAAGGCCTTCCCCTGCAAGAAGGTGGCCCAGGTCGTCCTTGGCCTGGAGGTGCCCCACGCCCACATCCACCTCATCCCGATGAACACCGAGGCCGACGTCGACTTCCGCCGCGAGAAACTCCAACTCCCCGCCGAGGAGATGCAGCAGACCGCCGCCAAAATCTACGAGGCTTTCATAAACGCCTAAACAAAAAGTAAAAACCGATTCACGCGATGTGCATACGAAAGATGTACATCGCGTGAATTGTTTTTATGCTATGTCTGACAGGTTTTCTGTTGTTGTCAGGAGTTGCGTTTGCCTGTAGGTTAAAACGCGAGCGCAGCATTTGAGAGTTGTTCGCTGATGTCCTGGAGGGCGGCGCGAAACTGTTTGCGCTCGTCTTCGGTGAAAGTGGCCCGCTTGCCGTTCACCATATTGCCGTTCACCTTCTGCATAAGCCATCCACGCGACTTGCCAAAATACTTCTTGGCAATGTAACTGAATGATATGGCATCGGGCACTCCGCACAATTTGGCGCGGGCTATCATCTCATCTGCTTGTGCTACAGCCATATCCAGCCCGTCAATGAACTGGTTCACGCCCTCTTCGTATTCGTCAGCAGTCAGTTTGTCGGCTGTCGGTTTCCCATCAACTACTGCCTCCAAATAGGCTCTTGTCTTCGGGTTCTTGATGTTGCTTGTAGGTCTTTTATTCGTCATCTTCTTAGTTCAACTAGTGGATAATCAATTTTAACGGCGTAAAAGTAATAAACATTTGTTTAATGTGCAAATATTTCTGTGCTTTTCTCTCCCATTAAACAAAAGTTTAACGTTTTAACGTTTTCTTTCCGATACCTCATTGGGAGTTAAATACCTTCTAACTGGGAGTTATATACCTTCTAAGTGGGAGTTATATGCCTTCTAAGTCCAAAACTCTACCCAAAACTCTCCAAAACTCCCACAGGGGATGTTTTTTCTTGGCAGATTGTGGTAAAGCACTTAACTTTGCAGCACGTTAAACCAAAAATGAAGAAAGGAAAAGAAAATGATGGCAAACAGTAAAATTGCGATGCAGTATGACCTGCGTCAAAACAACCTCAGACAAAGTCCCTCTTATATGAAATGGTATCCACGCGCTGTGCGCCGTGCAACACTCAACACAAAAGGTCTGGCAAACCACATCGTCAGTCATGGCTCAATCTATACCCGCGACGTCGTGGAAGGACTGGTGGTGAAATTCCGCGATTGCATCGTCGAACTGCTCTCCCAGGGAGTGGGGGTGAAACTCGACGGACTGGGCACTTTCTACCCCTCGATAGAGGCCGATGGTTCCGACTCGCCTGAGAACTACAACGTGAACGACCACCTGACAGGCGTCCACATACGTTTCCTGCCAGAGAAAGTGAAAGACGAACAACTCACCAGCCAGGCATTCGCCAAAATGGTTCATCTCCAGCAGCGATTTATCATCGATCGTCACGGCGTGCCGCAGCAACCGGTGAACGACTGTCAAGATGATGAAGAGTAGTCAGCAGCCTTAAATCCTAAATGATGTCCGACAGTTCTTCAAGTGTTGAGGCCACGGCGATGTAGTTCTGCCAGGGGCGGCGCATCAGGCCTTGGGCTTGCAGACTGTCCAGCAAGGCGATGAGGGGCTGCCAGAAACCATTCAGGTTGTAGAGGATGACGCGCTTGCTGTGGTAGCCGATAGTGGCGGCAGCGGCGACGGTGAAGACCTCATCGAGGGTGCCGATGCCACCTGGCAAGGCGATGAAGATGTCCGACTCCTCAAGCATCAGTTGCTTGCGGTCGTTCAAGTCCTGGCAAGGCACCACTTCGTCTACATATTGTGATGTGCGCTTGCCCTCCTCAATGATTTTGGGAACGATGCCCACGGTGTGCCCGCCGGCTTCTTTCGTGGCCTGTGCCACACACTCCATCAGTCCCTGCCCCACGCCGCCGTAGACGATGGTATGTCCTTGGCGTGCGGCCCATTGCCCCAGTTCTGCGGTCTTCTCGAAGAAATAAGGGTCTATCTGCTCGTTGGCAGAACAAAAAATACAAAGTTTCATTCTGCAAAGGTACGGCTAATTAGCGACCTGGCCAAAAAAATGGCTGTTTCTTTTGTGGTTTCTCAAAAAAAGAGTAACTTTGCACCGAGATTGAAAATAAAAGCTAAACTATGAATCTATTCGACGTTTATCCCCTGTTCGATGTGACCATTGTCAGGGGCAGGGACTGCAAGGTGTGGGACGAGAAGGGACAGGAGTACCTGGACCTCTATGGCGGCCACGCCGTCATCAGCATCGGCCATTGCCACCCCTATTATATTAATAAGGTGTCGGAGCAGTTGCAGCAATTGGGCTTCTACTCCAACTCGGTGAAGAACCCGTTGCAGGCCGAACTGGCCTCGCGCCTGGGGCGTGCGAGCGGCTACGACGACTACCAGCTGTTCTTGGTGAACAGCGGTGCCGAAGCCAATGAGAACGCCTTGAAGCTGGCCTCGTTCACCACGGGGCGCACGCGGGTGCTGTCGTCCGAAAAGGCTTTCCATGGTCGCACCAGCCTGGCCGTTGAGGTGACGAACAACCCCAAGATTGTGGCCCCCATCAACGACAACGGCCACGCCTGCTTCCTGCCGTTGAACGACATTGAGCCTTGGGAGCGCGAACTGGAGCAGGGCGATGTGGCCGCCGTCATCCTGGAGTGCGTGCAGGGCGTGGGCGGCATCCGCATGGCCACGCCGGAGTTTGCCCGGCAGCTCGCCGCCGCCTGCAAGAAACACGGTGCAGTGCTCATCTGCGACGAGATTCAGTGCGGCTATGGGCGCACGGGCCGTTTCTTCGCCCACCAGTGGTTAGGCATACGTCCCGACATCATCACCGTGGCCAAAGGCATCGCCAATGGCTTCCCTATGTCGGCAGTGCTCATCTCGCCAGCGTTCAAGCCCGTCTATGGACAGTTGGGCACCACCTTCGGCGGCAACCATCTGGCCTGTGCGGCTGCCTTGGCCGTGCTCGACGTGATGGAGGAGCAGCAACTGGTGGAGAACGCCCGCGTGGTGGGTGACTACCTGATGGAGAAGCTGAAGGGACTGAACAATGAAAAGATAAAAGAAGTGCGTGGCCGTGGGCTGATGATTGGCATTGAATTGACCGTGCCGCAGAAGCCGGTGCGTGAGCGCCTGGTCTACGACGAGCACGTCTTCACCGGCTGTTCGGGCGACAATCTGCTGCGCCTGCTGCCCCCGCTGACATTCTCGAAGGCCCTGGCCGACGAGTTCGTCTGTCGCTTGGAGAGGATGCTATAATGTTTGCACTTTTTTGAAGGATGTAAGTTGAATCAGAAATTGAATAGCAATGAACGAATTCGTTTCAAAGGACAACTGGAAAGATCTTGACCTAAATGTGGACAGTCTTTGGATGATAACTGAGAGGGATAAGAGCGGAAAGCATGCAAATGTCTATCATGGCAATTTCATACCTCAAATCCCGAATCAGCTCATACGGCGATATACCAGTGAAGGTGATCTTGTACTGGAGTTGTTTTCAGGTAGCGGAACTACTCTATATGAATGTGAAACTCTGAAACGCGACTATATAGGATTTGATATTAATGAAGAAATCATAGAATATGTAAATGGGCGGATGGCAAATACAAAGAGCATTAATTATGTGGTAAACAAATGCGATGTCACGAATAGCACAATGTTTGCCGAATATATGTCACAAAGCCTGAAAAAGACAAGAAAAGAGCATGCTGATTTCCTGATTGCTCACCCGCCATATATGGATATAGTGAAATTCTCTGATAAAGCGGAAGATCTTTCAAACATTTCTGACCTGACTATTTTCCTTGATAAGCTAAAGTCTGCTTTTGCAAACGCTTTGCCCTGTCTGGAAAAGGGAAAATATTTTAGCGTTGTTATGGGTGATGTATACAAAAAGAGTGAGGTTATACCACTTGGTTTCTATACTATGTATATGATTAAAAAGAATTTCAAGGTTAAGTTGAAGGGGGTCGTAGTGAAAAACATTGAAGGGAATCGCGGAAAACTTGGACAGCAGAATATTTGGAAGTATCGTGCTATGAAGAGTGATTATTATTTGTTCAAGCACGAATATATATTCGTTTTCAAAAAGGAGTTTTAATGATGGAGAAATCAAAGGTAGACTTGTTTCTTGAACTGGCTCACCCAAACAAAAATGGTGAAAGCCGTTGGGTATATACCACAGAATTTGTTGGTAAATATGCCGAGTTGTCTCTTGGTAATGGCCTAAGTTGGGGCAGGAGGAACTCTGCTTTAAGAAAGAAATATATTGTTGAAGTAAGAAAAGATAAGACACCAGGTAATAGAGTTGATGGAATAAGGCTTGTCGGCTTTAATAATAAAAGGCATTTCAATCAGGCTATTCGTAAGGACATAGTAGAAGTTATTCGCCAACAGAAGTGTGTTATGCTGGGAATAAGGGGTACTTCTGAAAATACTTCCATAGAAGTTGACCATAAAGACGGTAGAAAGGATGATATGCGCGTGTCCGATATAGCTACCCAGCGATTGGAGGATTTTCAGCCCTTGTGCAAAGCTGCCAATGATGTGAAGAGACAAATTTGCAAGGCCTGTAAGGCAAGTGACTTGAGGTGGGAGGCGACAAATATAAAGGGCAATCCTTATCCTTTCTATGAGGGGGACGAACACTATACAGAGGAACTGGGCTGTGTCGGTTGCTACCAGTATGACCCTGTGGAATACAGGAAATCTATGGTAAGGCGAATAAGCAAAGAAGCAGCGGAGCATACTTCAGACTTTATAATGAAGAAACTTTATCCAGACGAATAATGACAACTCACATACTCATAGTAAATGAAGATACGTTCAAAGAGCATCTTGAATATATGTTCATAGGTACAGGAAACAGTCATCGGTTTCTTTTCAATAACGGCTATACTACTATTACTACCAATCATAACACTGAACGTAGTCAGGCATTGATGGTGGCAGATTGTAGTAGGATGAGAGTCGGCGACTATGTCATCTTCTATTTGCAACAGACTTCCAAAAACGAAGGTGGATTCTTTGGCCTTTTTAAAGTAAAAGATGTTCCTTTTGTAGACAACAAGGAAAAGGAATATCCACCAAAAATATCAAAGAATCTTCAGTATCGGGCATTTATTGAGCCTTATAAGGTATATTCAAAGGGTGTATCGGAATGGGAAGCTCTTGATGAGATAAAAATGATTTCCTCTCCCTGCCAGATGCTTTGGAGCCTGATATATAGAAAGCTTAAGGGAAACCGTGGCAACACAATGATTACACCATATGAGGCTGATAGATTAATAAGCCTAATACGGATGAAAAACAGTGAAACCTTTCTTTCAAATGCTGGCGGGTTCAGTTATGACAAGACATCAAATAGTGTTGTATCGACCACTAAGACACTTCCTTATTCTTTTGATTTGTGTTCACAGTTAGATATTTCTCAGCGACTATATGACAGGTATGTTAATAACAAAGCACATGAGCCACATTTGCAGGCATTCGTGGTTGCTAACGTGGGTGTCGGAACTTGTCCTTCGTTGGACACTTCCCTCTTTTCTCCTGGTGAACTTGTGGCGTGGATTGGAAATGAAGTGTCTTGTGGCGTAGGTATGCAAAGAATGGACATAGTTATATCTACAGAAAAGCCAAATGAAGAACTACCCACACTCTATGTGATAGAACTGAAAGATGAAAAAGCAAAAGTAAAGGACATTTTGCAAATGCACAGATATATTGACTGGCTATCACAGTATTACATACCCAATAAGCCCAGTTTTATTGTTCCTGTACTATTGACCAAAGGATTACCAAAGAATTCTGCGCATAAAATACAGTTGGCCGCCAATGATCTATTTACAAAGTACAAAGGATTGACCAATTTGTCGTCTCTTAAGTTTATCTATTATGATTATCCTCAGCCAAACCAAATAAATTTTCACCAATGAACTATATTGGCTCAAAGCATACCCTTCTGCCGTTTTTGGAGCGGAGCATCACTTTAGTAGCTGGGCCGTACCGTGATGGACAGACCTTCTGCGACCTGTTTGCTGGAACAGGAGCCGTGGGGCGTCACTTTAAGCGGATAGGATACCAAGTAACGGCCAACGACCTTCAGTACTACAGTTATGTGTTGAACCGCCAGTATATAGGTAATCATACGATACTTATGTTTCATGGTCTGGAAGAGGAAATTCCTCAGATACGTGATGTGCTTTTTGATGATATGCGTGGTGCGAAAGTTTGTGAATACCTCAACTTCCTAAAACCCATTGAGGGCTTCGTCTATCAGAATTACTGCAAGGGGCGTCATCAGGATGGTGAGGACTACCGCCTGTACTTCAGCGATGATAACGGTGGTCGCTGCGATGCCATACGCCAGAAAATAGAGCAGTGGCGCGGAGAAGGCAAGTTGACCGAGGGCGAATATTTCTTTCTGTTGGCGACGTTAATTGAGGGCATAGACCGTGTGGCCAATACTGCATCAGTATATGGGGCATTCCTGAAACGGCTTAAACGGTCTGCACAGAAACCGCTTACTATGAAGCCGGCAGAAATGATTTACAATGGTCAGGAGCATTATGTGTATAATGAAGATGCTAATCAACTGGCCCGTCATCTGCACGTAGACATACTCTACTTAGACCCGCCATATAACCAACGGCAATATTCGGCCAACTATCATCTGCTCGAAACCATTGCCCTCTATGACAGTCCGCAGATAACTGGCAAGACAGGTATGCGTGACTATTCGGGCCAGCGGTCTCAATACTGTTCACGGAGTAGCGTAAAGGAAGCATTTCGCCAGCTCATACAGGAGGTCGATGCCCACTACATCTTCCTGAGCTACAATAATGAGGGGCTTATGACCTTCGATGATATACGCTCCATCATGGAGGAGCGTGGCCGCTATGGTTGCTTCAAACAAGAGTATGGCCGTTTTAAGGCTGACAACGAGTCGGATACACGGCATATTGCGGGTGATAAGACCACAGAGTATATTCACTATATTGCTTTGAGTTGAACTATATTTATTATAAGAAGATGAAGATTTGCGTGATAGGCGCTGGTGCTATGGGTGGCACCACCGTTGAGGGCCTCGTCAGGGGTACCCATTTCAATAACAATGACATCACCGTGGCCGACCCTAACAAGGCGGTGCTCGACAAGTTCAAAAAGATGGGCGTCAACGTGACGACCAACAACAGCGAGGCTGCTGCTACTGCCGACATTGTGGTGGTGGTGGTGAAGCCGTGGCTGGTGGAGACCGTGCTCAAGCAGATACGTCCCGTGCTGGTGCCGCAGAACCAGATACTCATCGTGGTGGCTGCCGGCGTGGCCTCGGCCAGTATTGAGGAATGGCTGGGCCTGAACTGTCCGCCGCTGTTCCTTGTCATTCCTAATATCGCCATCGCCCAGATGGCTTCAATGACCTTCATCGTGCCCGTCAGTGCCTCGGAGAAGGACACCCAGACCGTGCTCGACATCTACAACGAGATGGGCGGCACGCTCATCACCGACGAGGCCCATCTGGCCGCTGGCACCACATTGGCCTCCTGCGGTATCGCCTACGCTATGCGCTACATACGTGCGTCGAGCGAGGGTGCCGTGGAACTGGGCTTCAAGGCCGACGATGCCAAAAAGGTGGTGCTCCAGACGCTGCGCGGTGCCATTGAACTGCTCACCGACACGGGCCTCCACCCCGAGGCCGCCATCGACCTGGTGACCACCCCGCAGGGCGTCACCATCAAGGGCCTCAACGAGATGGAACACGCCGGCTTCACCTCCGCCGTCATCCGAGGCTTGAAGGCCGGCCTGAAGTGATAACAGACACATTCATATATCAAACCTAAGACATAATACTATGAACAATTCAGTGATTACATTCCCTCTGCCGGCCAACGAGCCGGTGAAGGCTTATCTGGCAGGTTCGCCAGAGCGTTTGGCACTTGAGAAAGAGTTGGAGCGCCAGAAGAACATTGTGGTAGACATTCCCATTATCATCGGTGGCAAGGAAATCCGTACTGGCGACATAGGCCAGGTGACCTGCCCCCACGACCACCAGCACGTGCTGGCCACCTACCATAAGGTGGGCCGCAAGGAGGTGGAGATGGCCATCGAGGCTGCTATGAAAGCCTGGCAGCAGTGGAGCCGCACACCGTGGACCACCCGCGCCGCCATCGTGATGAAGATGGCCGAACTGCTGGCCACCAAATACCGCCCCATTATGAACGCCGCCTGTATGCTGGGCCAGAGCAAGAACATCTACCAGGCCGAGATCGACTCAGCCTGCGAGACCATTGACTTTTTCCGCTACAACGTCCACTATGCCTCGAAAATCTATGCTATGCAGCCCAAGGACGGCAACGGCCAACTGAACCACACGGAGTATCGTCCGTTGGAAGGCTTTGTGCTTGCCGTCACGCCGTTTAACTTCACGAGCATTGCTTCTAATCTTTCTATGACGCCTGTGCTGATGGGCAATGTGGCACTTTGGAAGCCCTCGACCACGGCCCTGCTGTCGAACTACTATCTGATGCAACTCTACCGCGAGGCAGGCCTGCCCGACGGCGTGGTCAACTTCCTGCCGGGCAGTGGTGCCCTCATTGGCGAAGTGGCCACGCAGAGCCGCTATTTCGCAGGCATCCACTTCACGGGCAGCACCGCCACGTTCAAGACCCTTTGGCAGCAGGCTTGCGCCGGACTGGACCGCTACATCAGTTATCCGCGACTGGTGGGCGAGACGGGCGGCAAGGACTTCATCTTCGTCCATCCTTCCACCACCGATGTGAAGGCCGTGGCCACGGCTGCCTTCTGTGGCGCCTTCGAGTTCCAGGGCCAGAAGTGCTCGGCCGCCAGCCGTATGTATATCCCCAAGTCGATGTGGCCTGCCGTGCTTGCCGACATCAAACGGATGTGCGCCGAGGTGACGATGGGCGACGTCTGCGACCCGCTGAACTTCATCAATGCCGTCATCGACGAGGCCTCTTTCGACAAGTGCAAGTTGTACATCGACTATGCCGAGGCTGCCGCCGACGCAAAGGTTGTCGTTGGTGGCAAGTGCGACAAGCAGAAGGGATGGTTTGTCGAGCCTACTGTCATCGAGACCAGCAACCCGCGCTTCAAGTCGATGGAGGAGGAAATCTTCGGCCCCATCCTGACCGTCTATCCTTACGACGATGATAAGGTGGACGAGACGCTGGCCCTCTGTGACGAGACTTCGCCCTACGGCCTGACAGGAGCCGTCTTCGGACAAGACCGTATGGCTGTGGAGCAGATGACGGAGCGTCTGAGTTATGCCGCCGGCAACTTCTACATCAACGACAAACCCACGGGAGCCGTTGTGGGTATGCAGCCCTTCGGCGGCGCTCGTGCCAGCGGCACCAACGACAAGGCGGGCGGCGAGTTCAACCTGCTGCGCTGGATTATCCCGCGTGTCATCAAGGAGACACTCGTCTCGCCAACTGACTACCGTTATACCTATATGAAATAGAGATGGACAAACAATCGAAAATCTATGTGGCCGGGCACCGAGGACTCGTGGGCTCGGCCATCTGGAACAACCTGAAGCAGCGCGGCTACACCAATCTGGTGGGGCGTACCCATCAGGAACTGGACTTGACCAACCAGCAGGCTGTCAAGGACTTCTTCGACCAGGAGCGACCCGACGGCGTGGTGCTGGCGGCCGCCTTCGTGGGCGGCATCATGGCCAATTCGCTCTACCGCGCCGATTTCATCATGCAGAACATGCTCATGCAGTGCAATGTCATTGGCGAGAGCTACCGTCACGGTGTGGAGAAGCTGCTCTTCCTGGGCAGCACCTGCATCTATCCCAAGAATGCGCCGCAGCCCATGAAAGAGGACTGTCTGCTCACCTCGCCATTGGAGTACACCAACGAGGAGTATGCCATCGCCAAGATTGCCGGTCTGAAGATGTGCGAGAGCTACAACCTGCAGTATGGCACCAACTACATCGCCGTGATGCCCACCAATCTCTATGGCCCCGGCGACAACTTCCACTTGGAGAACTCGCACGTGATGCCCGCCATGATGCGCAAGGTCTATCTGGCCAAGCTCATCCACGACGGCGACTGGGACGCCATTGCCCGCGACCTTGATATCCGGCCCGTAGAGGGCATCAACGGGTCGGCCCCTCGTGATACCATTATAGCGATATTGCGTAGTTACGGAATATCGGACAACAAGGTGACGCTCTGGGGCACGGGCACGCCGTTGCGCGAGTTCCTCTGGAGCGAGGATATGGCCGATGCCTCGGTGCATGTGCTGCTCAATGTCGACTTCAAGGACATCATCGGCATCGAGAAGTACAGCAGCGTGCACTATGGAGCCGCTACTGATGGGGCTGTGGACCGTAACCACTCCGCCGGTCGTGGAGGCGCCATCCCCGCCTTGGGCGAGATTCGCAACTGCCATATCAACGTGGGCACGGGCAAGGAGCTGACCATCCGCGAACTTTCCGAATTGGTTGTAAAGGCCGTTGGTTTCGAGGGCAAGGTGGAGTTCGATGCCTCCAAGCCCGACGGCACTATGCGCAAACTCATCGACGTGGAGAAACTGCACCGTCTGGGCTGGACCCACAAGGTGGAACTGGAAGAGGGCGTCGGACGCCTGTTCGACTGGTACAGGCAGAGTCTGGCCTGACAGTATTTCACTTTGTAAATTATGAATCGGATTATCAGATATTTCGTCATCAGACTCTACACGCTGTGGCTACGTCCGCGCTTTGCCCATTTGGGCAAGGGCGCGCACATCGGCTGGCGTGCCATGAACCTGAAAGGACTGAAATATATCTCGGTGGGCGATGGGACGTTCATCACCCCTGGCGTGCAACTGACGGCATGGGATTCGCTTGATGGCCAAACCTATACACCCTCCATCACCATCGGCAAACGATGCGAAATCCGAGAGAATGCCCACATTACAGCCATCAACAGCATCACCATCGGCGACAATCTGCTGACAGGCACCAACGTGCTCATCACCGATAACAGCCACGGACAAAGCACCCGTGAGCACATGAGCCTGCCCTACTATGAGCGGCCAATGTACAGCAAAGGCCCTGTGGTTATCGGCAACAACGTGTGGTTAGGCAACAACGTCTGCGTGATGCCCGGAGTGACCATCGGCGACGGTGCCATCATTGGGGCCAACAGCGTGGTGACCCACGATGTGCCCGCTTACGCTGTGGCAGCGGGTGTTCCGGCCAAGGTCATCAAGCAATTATAGACGGCCAAAAATTTGGTTCGTCCAAACTCCCACTTTGGTTCGTCCAAACTGTGAGTTTGGTTCGTCAAAACTTTTATTCTTCTTTTCCTTGCTAATTTTTCCCACTTTTCTTTGCCAATTCCCAAACTTTTCGTATTTTTGCACCGTGTCACCGCCCTTCGGGGTGGAACGCACAGATTTCATTTTGCTTTGGTTATGACAACGATAGAACTTAACGCGCAGTTATTACAGCAACTGAGCTATATTGCAGATAATGAGAACTATTTGCAGCGTACCATCGACTTTATAAGCAAACTCGTCAAGTCACACAGCGTGGCTGTTCCCAGAAGTCAGGTATATACAGAAATGTTAGAGCGGCTGTCTGACTTTCAAGAGTACGAGCGAGGATGGGACGGCAATGATGCCCTGCCCCTGAATCGGAATGTTGTGAAGAATTTCAAGAGTCTGCTGCAAAAGAGTAATGACGCTGACTTGCAAGGATGGACTATTTTCCCAGCTGCCAACGGCACACTTCTGCTTCAGAATAGAGTTCGGAAATCGGGCATCAATATTGGCATCAACGGCTTCTCATATTATGAGATACAAGATGGTGAGGCAAAGGGAGAGAACAACCTGAAATTCTCGCCAAAGGCTGTTCTAGATACTATGAAACGACTCTAACGTAATGGAAAGTAAAATGGTTGCTGATAATGAAAACGTGGCACGTGCCATCTTCTCGCCTCGTATGATTATCAATGGTGAAATACAACCAGAAGCATTTTGCCTAAGGCCGTCCATACAAGAAGAGTATATCTCCGTTATTCGGATGGCTTTCCCTACTTGGTTAGACGATGTGAAGATTATACCGCAGCGCAAAAACCGTAAGCTTTATGGCTATGCGGAAATGGGGGTAAATGGTATTCGAAAAATCCAACTGAAAGGAGTGGTGTATGATGTCAAAGAATGTGCTTCAGAAAGTGTGCCCTCTTATGCTGGTATCTTTATTACGGTTAATGGGGAGAATCTCGTTGGAGGCAAGATACTCAGTACAATCACTCCTGGCATAGAGCAAGATTTTCTGATACTCGCCATACAACGCGAATTGGTCGACATCGCACAGAAGGGACTTCACGAATTGTAACTTTTCCCTTCTTGCACTCATTTTGCACTTCTTTTTTACTTTCTGCTAAAAAATCTCCAAATAGCTTGCGCGTTTCGCATTTTTTACATACTTTTGCAACGTGCCACCGCTCTCCGGGGCGCGACGCACAGATTTCATTTGCTCAACCGCCACACAAACGGAACGGGCAAAGGCATTCCCGCGCTTCTGCCATGGAATGAGGTGAATGTAATAATATAAATAATTATGAATATGAAGAAACTATGCTTTTCCTTTTTCCTGTCGCTGCTGACATTAGCGGCTCATGCCGACGACAGCACTACGTACACCATCCCCAAAGACTGTACATGGAGTGCGAATCAAATTCGCGAGTTTCTCAATCAGTATCCCAATCTAGAACAGGTGCTGGTGGAGGAGGGCAATCCGCTGTACAGCAGCAACAATGGCCTGCTGTGCAACAAGGCTGGCGACTCGCTTGTGTACGTACCTTATAACTATATAGACGACAAGGGGATAATCACCATCCCTAAGGGTATACATGTTATACCTTCAGGACAACGGTATTGGGGAGAAACAACATACGGGACATTTGCCCGTAGTGAAGGTATCAACCACGTGGTGTTGATGGATAGTGTTAGCTACGTTTGGTTTCCTTCATGCAAGAAGGCAACCCTGCAAAATGTGACACCGCCAACAAGGGCATCATTAGTCAATTGTCCTATGATTATCATAGTACCTAAAGGTAGTGCTGGAACATACGCCTTAAATTACTATGATCGTTATGTTTTTGAGGAGACATGCGATGTCGACGAAGTTTTGAACCTGGGGTTCTTAGCCTATAGCGTTTACGACCGTGACGGCGACGGGGTGATGGAGCCTGTAGAGTATGAGAATATATGGTGCGAGCCTAACGGCGGCCTGATGTATTGGAAGTATGAAAGCGGATACTACACGAACTACTTATACAAACTAACTGATGACAACAAGTCGGTGCATGTGTCAGATGTCAAATGTAATTACATCGACGACTTCGACAATGACGGGCGAATTGACTGTGGTTTTGTCGACAGTAACGGCATGACGCTCTATATGCAGCAGACCGACGGCTCGTTTATCGGTTCCGTGCAGTATGTGACGAGCGATGAGGGTGATGTCAACGCTAGTACCAACGGGAACACCCTGCTGGGAATTCCCAATTTGCGCGATGGTATGTTTGTCGACTCACGAGAGGCACCTTCGGACTTTGCCGAGTCGCGTAGTCCAATGAAGACGATGGTGTGGACAAATACATCATCAAGCCGTTCGTCATCACGAGTAGGCCAGTGCGTGGACCTGAACAAGGACGGCATACAGGACTTCATTACAAGTGGCAACATGTACTACAGCCTGTGCGAGCCAGACAGCTTCTTCTGTATGTCAGCGGGCAACAATAAAGTCTACCCCTACGACGTGGACGGCGACGGTGAGGTGGACTATGTGTGCTACGACGGCACCACCCTCTACATCATCACCGGCGTGACAAGTACCGAGTCCAACAGGCAAGAGCTATATAAGAACTCAGTTGTTGACCAGGTACTGTTCCGTGACTTCGACCACGACGGCGACATCGATATTCTGGCGTTTCTCTGCCCAGGCTATGGGAGTCAATACTATAATAATTCTCGCTACAGCTACTTTGTTTTCTTGCGGAACAATGGCAATGGGACTTTCCGTCGCAAAGAGGTGAACTTTGCCGACTTGTCGAGCCAAATCATCAGTTGTGGCGATTATGATGCTGATGGCTGCTATGAAATCTTGTTGAATAAAATAGTGGAACCTGACAAGACTGGAAATGTTTGTGACGAACTATTAATGAAGGTGAATGCCGATTTCACCATAAGCCAGATGAGTAGCCGTTTTGTTCCAGGTGAATTCTTTTACAATGGTGGTGGTGGCAGTCCGCCTAAATATAAGTCTCAAGGCCGCAACACTATCATTGGTGACTTCGATGGCGACGGCTTGTCAGAGTTCTATTCATTAGGAGGTACACTGTATGGCCATTTGTCGTCACAGGCCAAAACCAACTCCGCTCCGAAGAAAATGGCTGCCCCTACTGCCACATTCCTGTCCGATAGAAACCGGCTGAATATAACATGGCAGCGGGGAGAGGATGCTGAGACATCGGCCTGCGACCTGACCTACGAGCTGCGCATAGGCACTCAGCCCGGACAGGGCGACGTGCTGTATGCCGAGTCGAGTGCCGACGGTCGCCGCCTGACCACCCGCGAGGGTAAGCAGGGTACCAACCTATACTGCCTGTTCAATGCCGCATCGCTACATCCGGGCAAGTACTACATCAGCGTGCAGGCCATAGATCAGGGCGGACTCGGTGGCCCCTTCAGCGACGAGTTTGTCTATGAGCATGAGATGCAGAAGCCTGTGTTCGCGATGGACAGTAAAAGCATCACCACGGCAGACACGCTGGCGGTTTATGCCAAGAGCCTTGTGGCCGGTGCCACCTACGAGTGGACGGTTACCGACGGCATGGTGGTGGAGTGGGATGGCAACACCGCCAAGCTGGCGTTCTTCAAGCAGGGCAACCACGAGGTCGGTCTCTCTGTCATCGTCGGTAGCAAGACCTATAAGGCCAATCCGAAGACGGTCTACACCAGTGCCTTGAAGAGCGTAACGCGCAGCGATTTCCACAGGCCCGTGCTCGACATGGACCAGGATGGCCTTATCGATGCCATTGGCTACCGTAATGTGGGCGACGGCAGCATGGAGCGGATAGCATGGAGCACCTTTGCCGACATCACCAAATGTAATTTCGTGACCGATTACGACCGCGACGGCTATCCCGACTTCACCGTGGCAAACTGCAGCAAAGGCGACGTGTTCCTGAACTATGGCGAGCAGGACCTCGACTTCGACTACCAGACCGTGGGGATGACATTCCCGCCTAGTGGTTACGGAATGACCGACCTGAACAACGATGGGCTGTTGGATAGTAAAAATGTTGATGGAAATTATTCAAACTTTTCATTTTATTCTACTACAGACGGCAAGACATACGAAAAAATAGAAAAGAAAAATCCTCATTATTATATCTATACTTTCACGCTCTACGACGTGAACCGCGACGGTTTCCCTGATTTGGTTTATGGTACCTACGACAAAAATTATACCAATTACAGAATCTGTTGCTGCTTGAAAGACAAGACAGCAGATTTCAACTACGGAGAGCCGCAGGTGTTGTTCCAGATACCAGATAGTCTGAAAAACACTGTCTTCCAAATTGCCGATTATAACAGCGACGGCTATGTCGACATGGCCTTGTATTATTCGGGCAGTTTGTACATTTTCAAAGGCAAGGCCAGAGGCAACAGCTCAGAGGTGGTAGCCAAGGTTGAAGGTGTCGGCACTCCATTGCGTACGGCCATGGATGTAAATAATGACGGCTGTCCCGACATACCGGACTTGAAAAACGGCAAAGCATTGTTCTTCCATTCCGACTTCAGCTATGAACTGGGAACTGCGGAGCCTGCTTTTAATTCATTAAACACCTTTAGCCCACAACAGGGATTCCTTTTCTCTGATGGTTACCTCTACAAAACAAACATCAGCAATGTTGCACCTCAGGCTCCTGCCACGGTGGCAGCCAAACAGACAGCCGATGGTCTGCTCATCACTTGGAGCGATGCCACGGATGACCATACACCTGCCATGCAAATGCGCTACAACGTCAGCGTGAAACGCAAGGGCAAGACGGGTAAGAATGCCTTCCTCATCTCACCAATGAACGGCCTGATGGATGCCGCAGCCATTGTGCCCGACTACGACTACAAGAAGTCTACGCAGATGCTCGTCCCAGCCTCCGTCCTCACTACTGGCGAGACCTACGAGGTGCAGGTACAGGCCATCGACCTGTGGGGGCTACATTCGCCGATGACGAAGACCGTAGAATGTACCATCGACGGCAGCAGCGATATAGGCGACACCAACGGCGACGGCAAGATTGACGTGGCTGACATTGCCACTATTCTCAGTTGTATGGCCGGGCAGACCGCTGGGCTGAATTCGCAACAGGTAGACGTGAACAGCGACGGCAAGGTGGATGTGGCCGACATCGCCACCGTGTTGAGCATCATGGCGTCGAGAGCAAGGATGCTGAAGATGGAAAACGGTGGAACATCCGTGGACGACTCTTATTGATTGTTCTCACCAAACTCTACCTTCATCCCCGGCTTCATCTGCTTGGAGCTGGGGATGAGTGGTTTCCAAGGCTTGTGCGTTGTTTAAAAATCCTTAAATCGGGCTTTTTTTGTGAAGAATTGTCTTTTTCTGTTTACAAAAACCATAAAATTTTAAAAAAAAGAGTACCTTTGCATCCAAAATCGAAAAAAGATATGACAGCATGTTTTATGGGGCTTGGGTACATCGGATTGCCCACGGCCATCATTGCAGCTAAACATAACATAAAGGTGACAGGTGTGGACATCAACCCGCAAGTGGTGGAAATGACCAATGCGGGGCGTCTGCACTTTGTGGAGCCTGGCCTGGAGGCGATTTTGAGCGAGGTGGTGAAGAGCGGTATGCTTCACGTCTCGGTAGCGCCGGAGGTGAGCGATTCCTATTTTATCGTGGTGCCCACCCCGTTCAAGGGCAAGCATGAGCCGGACATCTCTTACGTGGAGTCGGCCACACGCATGGTTCTGCCGCTTCTGAAAGAGGGCGACCTCTTTGTCATCGAGTCGACTTCGCCCGTAGGCACTACCGACAAGATGGCCGAACTCATCTTTACTGAGCGGCCTGAACTGAAGGGAAAACTCTACATCGCCTACTGTCCGGAACGTGTGCTCCCAGGCAATGTCATCTATGAACTGGAGCATAACGACCGCGTCATCGGCGGCATCGACGAAGCCTCTACAAAGAAGGCGCAAGAGTTCTATGCGCAGTTTGTCAAGGGCACTTTGCATGCCACCAACTGCAAGACGGCTGAGATGTGCAAACTGACGGAAAACTCCTGCCGCGACTCACAGATAGCCTTTGCCAACGAGTTGAGCATCATCTGCGACAAGGCTGGCATCAACGTCTGGGAACTCATTAACTTGGCCAACAAACATCCGCGTGTGAACATCCTGCAGCCCGGCTGCGGCGTCGGCGGTCATTGCATTGCCGTTGACCCTTATTTCATCAGTAGCGAGTTCCCCAAAGAGGCGCGTATGATTGCGATGGCCCGCGAGGTGAACAGTTATAAGGCCGACTGGTGTGCTGAGAAGGTTCAGAACGCCATGCTGCGCTTCGAACTCAGTCACAAGCGTATTCCCGTGGTGGCTATGATGGGCTTGGCCTTCAAACCAAATATTGACGATTTGCGCGAGAGTCCGGCCAAGTATATCGTGACCAAGGTGATGCAGAGTTTCAACAATGCCAATATCCTGGTGGTGGAGCCGAATATCACTGAACACAAGGTGTTTAAGTTGACCGACTATGCCACCGCCTACGAGAAGGCCGACATTGTGGTGTTCCTTACTGCCCATGATCCGTTTAAGCAGTTGAAGTGGAATGACGATAAAGTCATTCTCGACTTCTGCGGTATATTCAAGAAATAGGTTTGCTGCGCATGAAGGTACTTGTCGTCTCTTTTTATTATCCCCCTGAAATTGGTGCCGCTGCTTCCCGTATTTCCAATATGGTGGAGGGATTGCAGCGGGAGGGTGCGGAAGTAGAGGTGCTGACATGCCTGCCCAGTTACCCCAAGGGGCGCATCTTCGAGGGATACAGACGCAGACTATGGAAAAATGAGACGATAAACGGCATTAAGGTTTACAGGTTTTGGACATACGCCTCTGTGTCGAAGAACCCCTTCTCGCGTGTGATGGGTATGTTTATGTTCGCCATCTTGTTGTGGACTTTCGGCCTTCGGATAATGAAGGTGAGGAGTTATGACAGGGTGGTGGTACAGAGTCCGCCGCTGCCGGTCGCTTTCTCGTCGATACTGCTATTCCGCTTCATCTACAGGCGGCCCACGGTGCTGAATGTCTCCGACCTATGGCCTACGACAGCCGTAGTCCTGGGAGCTATGAAGAAAGACAGTCTTTACTACAGGGTGCTGGCCGCTATGGAGCGCTTTGTCTATCGTCATACTACGGTGTATCAGGGGCAGAGTCAGGAAATCATCAACCATGTAGAGGCTTTTGGCTTTGGGAAGCGTCATTTCCTTTATCGCAATCTTCAGCCGGCCATTGATGGGGTAGGGGCTTCTGGTGTGACTGCTGACAGGTCGTGTCTGCGTCTTGTCTATGCCGGACTGCTCGGCGTCGCACAGGATATACTTGGAATGATTGAGCATATCGACTTCAAGCAGATGGGTGTCGAACTGCATATCTTCGGCGACGGCAACCAGAGCGCAGTCATCGACTCATACGTCAAGACTCACGATTGTGGCGTGGTGTTTCATGGCTATAAGCCGAAGGGGGAAATATCACGGTTGCTGAGCAGTTATCATGCCTCTATAGTGCCGCTGGCAGTAGCCATCAAGGGAGCGGTGCCTTCTAAGATTTTCGACCTTTTGCCCCACGGCACTCCCGTTCTTTTCTGCGGCGGTGGCGAGGGAGAGCGCATCGTGGCTGCCGACAGGCTGGGCCTGGTGTCTCCTCCGGGCGACTATGACGCTTTGAGAGCGAATATCCTTGCATTGAAGTCAATATCCGACGCAGAATATGAAGGTTATAGAACGCGCTGCAAGGAAGCCTCCAAGCACGAATTCTCTTTCGACGAACAGATGAAGAAATACTATCAATTCTTGAAGAATTATCAGCAGGAGTCATAAATTATGATGAAAGAAACGATGACCTACGAGGAAGCACTCAATCAGTTGGAGAACATTGTCCGCAAGATGGAGCAGGGCGAACTGTCGGTCGATGAATTGGCCGCCCAGTTGAAAACCGCCCAGCAACTGATAGCCCGATGCAAGGACAAACTGGGCAAGACTGACGCTGAAATTAAGAAAATTCTTGAAAAAAGTTAGAAAAACTTGTGGGATAACAGATTTTTGTCTATCTTTGCACTATGATAAAGAACAAAATATAAAGATATGAAAAACTTAGACTGGGCTAATCTCTCTTTCGGCTATCGGCCCACCGACTACAACGTCCGTTGCTATTATCGCGACGGGAAATGGGGCGAGATTGAAATCTGCTCCGACGAGTATATTAAAATGCACATGGCCGCCACCTGTCTGCACTATGGACAGGAGGCTTTTGAGGGTCTGAAGGCTTATCGTTGCAAGGACGGGAAGGTGCGCGTCTTCCGTATGGACGAGAACGCAGCACGCCTGCAGAGCACCTGTCGTGGCATTATGATGCCAGAAGTGCCTACTGAACTGTTCGAGGAGATGGTGAAGAAGGTGGTGCGCCTCAACCAGGAGTGGATTCCCACTTATGAGAGCGGTGCTACGCTCTACATCCGTCCGCTGCTCGTCGGTACCAGTGCCCAAGTGGGTGTGCATCCCGCAAAGGAGTATCTCTTCCTCATCTTCGTCACACCCGTTGGCCCGTACTTCAAGGGCGGTTTCGCCACCAACCCCTACGTCATCATCCGTGACTACGACCGCTCGGCACCGCTTGGCACGGGCAAGTACAAGGTGGGTGGCAACTATGCTGCAAGCCTCTTTGCCAACAATCTGGCCCACGAGAAGGGCTATGCCTGCGAGTTCTATCTTGACGCCAAGGAGAAGAAATATATGGATGAGTGTGGTGCCGCCAACTTCTTCGGCATCAAGAACAACACCTATGTCACCCCGAAGTCAACCTCTATCCTGCCCTCCATCACCAACAAGAGTCTGATGCAGGTGGCCGAGGACTTGGGTATGAAGGTGGAGCGCCGCCCCATTCCTGAAGAGGAACTTGAAACCTTCGAGGAGGCTGGTGCCTGCGGAACGGCAGCCGTTATCTCACCTATTTCTTATATAGACGACCTCGACACCGGCAAACGCTACTCGTTTGGCGAGAAGCCCGGCCCTGTCTCGAAGAAACTCTACGACACGCTGCGCGGTATTCAGTACGGCGAGATAGAGGACAAGCACGGGTGGACAACTGTAGTGATAGAATAATCAAACACTTTAACAATAACGACTATGGAATATCCCTATCAACCAACGGGTGGCGGTCTGCCTCAGCGTCCCCCCGTAGAAGATCACAAGACTTTGGCCATCGTGGCCCTGGTGCTCTCAATTGTCTGCTGCTGCAACTTGCCGGCACTCGGTTGCTCCATCTATGCTCTGATGCAGGCCAACGAGGTTCAGAAATTGTCAATGCAACAGGGCGACCAGTTCTACATCAAGGCAATGTCGTGCAGCAAGAATGCCAAGATGTTCAGCTACATTGCCATCGGTCTGATGTGCTTGTCGTTCATCGTCAGTATGGTGTTGAACTGCACCGGTGCATTGAACAACCTGATTGAGCAGATACAATACTAATTGAAACGCCTGTCTACTGTCCTCCTGTTGGCAGCCGTGGCGCTGGTGCTGGTGCTGCTCTACGTGTTCAACCCCGTAGACGCGCCGTTTGCCCCAAAGTGCCTGCTCAAGCAACTGACAGGGTTGAGTTGTCCGGGCTGTGGTATGCAGCGTTTCATTCACGCCCTGCTGCACGGACGCTTTGCCGAGGCCATTGGCTACAACTATCTGCTGGTGCTGCTACTGCCCTATCTGCTGCTCTTTGCCATAGAGCGGACAATGCTGAAAGGTAGTCAACAGCAACGCTGGCGGGCAGTGATAGAAGGGCGGACAGCCACCATCGCCTGTTGCATCATTGCACCGGCGTGGTTCGTTCTGAGAAATATACTACACATCTAAATTTACATTAATTATTCACTAACACTTTACGACTATGACCACTGATCAAATTAACCAGCTCGTCTCCATCAATGCTGACAAGCTTGCTCCCGAACTCATCGATACCATTCGCGAGCGTTTGCAGAATGCCGACGAAGGCGTGGCACAGGCTGCCTTTGCCGACCTGAAAAGCACAACCACAATGTTTCTTATTTCCTTCTTCCTCGGTGGCTACGGCGTAGACCGTTTTATGCTGGGACAGACGGGACTGGGCATTGCCAAACTTTGCACTTGTGGCGGCTGCGGCATCTGGGCCATCATCGACTGGTTCACCGTCAGTTCACGTACCCGCCAGTACAATGCAGAGAAAATCTTGAACCGCATCTAAGTTATGGAACAGCAGCAAGTAGACCAGCTCATTCTGATGCACTCCTCCAAATTGGCACCGGAGTACATCCCTTCTATCCGTGAGCAACTGCAGGATAGGGACTATAACACAGCCGTCTTCGCTTTTTCCGATTTGAAAGACCCGACAATCTCGATTATCATCTCGGTACTCGTAGGGTCACTGGGCATTGACCGCTTCTACATTGGCGATATTGGCCTGGGAATCGGAAAACTGCTCACAGGTGGCGGTTGTGGTGTCTGGTGGCTTATCGACCTTTTCCTCATTATGGGTGCCACCCGTCAGAGAAACACTGAAAAGGTGATGCAGATGCTCTCTTTCCGTTAGTGTAATGGCAGTTAGCAAGCCAGCCTGCTCTCCCCGTAGAGCCTCCACCTAAAGGTGTGTTGAGACGCACTCCAAACCGTTTTTTACTGTTCCCCCTCCTCCCAAGAGAGGACAGGAGAGAAGGGATGTAGTGCGTCTCCACACAACTTTCGCCTTTTGGCAAAACTACCTAAAATAAACTACTACTACTATCAAATGACTAATAAACCATTACTGACGGCAATTGCACTTGCTATTGCGGGGGCTTTTGTCGTTTCGTGTCACGACATTGCCGACGATGATCACTACGCTGCGCCATCATGGCTCAAAGGCAACGCCTGGGAGGTAATGGAGGGTGAGGGCAACTATGCCTCATTCCTCAAAGCCATTGAGTTGACAGGTTACAAGCCTATAGTCAATGGGCAGAGCATCCTCACTGTGATGGCCTCCGACGACGATGCGTGGACAGATTATTTGCACCAGCAGGGCTATACCAGCGTAGACGAGATGTGGAAACAAAATCCTGCGGAGTTGAAGAAGACCGTGGGCTTCCATCTGATGTATTATGCCTACGACTGGCAGAAACTGGTCAACTTCCGTCCCAACGAGGGTGACGGGGCAAGTGCGGAAGCCAAGGAGCAGGGAGCCGGAACGTGGTACAAGCATCGCACCCGCAGTCAGGACGATATGGAACAGGTGCGCGGCAAACTCGACGGACAAGATACCACCGTCACACTTTACCACTATGAGCGTTTCCTGCCCGTGTTGTCGAATAAATTGTTTGAAACGCTCGGCATTGATGCCAAGAGCAACTACGAATATTTCTTCCCTGGCAGCCAATGGATAGTTACGGGTGACGGCTTCCAAGTGTCAAACGCCAGCGTCAGAGACCAGCAGGCCGTAGTCACCGACAATGGCTACCTCTACCACGTCAGTCAAGTGGTGCGCCCCCTGGAAACCATTTACCAGACCTTGCGCCAGCGTCCGGACTACAGCGACTTCATTGGTCTCTATGATAACTATGGTTCCCTTTCGCCTGCTGCTACCGAGACCAGCGACAACGTTGGCAAACCCGTTTACCAACTCGTTCACTCGCCGCTGCCTAATATCGCTTGCGAGTGGCCTGTCACCAACTACAGGCAAATGAGCCAACTTTCCAGCGTGGGTTACACCATCTTTGCACCGTCGAATCAGGCTATCAGCCACTACTTCCAGACCTATTGGACGCCAGAGGGCGGCTATGCCTCGCTGAAAGATCTTGACCCGCTTGTGGTTCAATATTTCATTATGCAGTCGTTTGCCGACGGCAATACCATCCGTTACCCAGAGGAGATTCGGAAGGGACTGGTCGAGACGGCCTTTGGCACTTCCATCACCATTAACCCCGACCAGGTGGACGACCGTCTGATGTGTGAGAATGGCGTGGTCTATGGTATGAATCAGATGGAGGCACCCGCTGTATTCCGTAGTGTTGTGGGACAGGCTTTCCGCGACACCACATTCCAGTGTTTCCTCTATACGCTTGACAAGAGCGACCTGGTGCTCTCGTTGGCTTCCAACAAGACCAACTTTATGGTGCTGATGCCCACCAACAAACAGTATAACCAGAACGAACCCCAGATGCGTCTCAACGAGACCACCCAAGGCAAGAATATAGAGGTGTATAGCGACGTGGACGGCAACTTCGCCAATATGGGCCAGAGTAAGGCCGAAAGCATTGTCAATATGCATGTGGCGCAGTCGAATGTCGCCTTTGGCGTGCTGCCTACGCAGGTCTATGAGACCAACATCGCCTTCAACTACTGGTATGTCCACGATGGCAAGATTACCACCAACGCGCGCTTCAACCAGCAACTCAATCCTGCCTACCAAGGCTCACCCTTTGTGGATTACCACCCATTGAGACCGTCGTTCTACACAGGCGTTGAAGGTGGTGACTCCTGGACCAACGGTATGGCCTACACCTACGACAGCGACGACCTCTTTGCCGAGCAGACAGGCGACGGACTCGAACATCTGCTTTCCGTTGGTAACGACAAAAACTACGAATACTATCTCTTCTCACAACTGCTGCAGAAGGCCGGATTGGTCAATGGCGGTGCTATGCCTTCTCTTACTAGTGAGGGTAACCGCTTGGTGGCTTTCGTACCCACCAATGAGGCCATCAGGCAGAACATTGACAACATTCCCGGCTGTTCAGGCCTGAAGATTGCCGACGACTACACGATGACGGGCAACGTGACGGGTAATAACAAGACGGCCCTGGCCAATTATCTGCGACACTACTTTGTCTCGTCGCTGATGAACACCATCACCAGTTATCCCTATCCTGGCTCATCTATGACTGGAACGTTCCTCACGATGAGTGGCGAGAACATAGTGATAACCAATGACGGGCTGACACAGCAGGACAGCGGCACTCTGAGCGTTGGCTTGGAAGGCCAGCCCCGCGTACAGGTGAGCCGCAAATATTTCTGCCTGCCTTTCGCCTTCAGCGACGGCTGTATGCAGTTCATTGATGGTATCCTGTTAAGTGAGTAAGAAAAGTGGTAAGTGAAAAGATATTGATATGGAAATAAAAGAGAAATATTTAGAAGTGAAAGCGAGATGGATAGTGAAAGTACTTGCCGTACTTGTCACTTTCCAATTATCACTTATCACTTCTATGGCGCAGACCATTACAGGTACTGTGACTGAAATATTCGGCGGTGCCAAGGAACCCGTTATGGGAGCCAATGTGGTGCTGGTGAACCAGCAGAACCGTTATGTGAAGGGTGCTGTCACCGACATCAATGGCCATTACAATCTGCAGGTGCCGCGTGATGCCAAGAATCTGCGCATCCAGGCCTCGTACATCGGTATGAAGACGCAGAGCGTGAAATATACGGGACAGACGACCCAGAACTTCACATTGGAGAACCAGACCACGCTGAAGGAAGTACAGGTTACCGGCCAGCGTGGCGGACGCGACGGAATGGGTATCAGCCGAATGGAGCAGACCTCGTCGGTACAGAAGATTGACCTGACCGAAATCGTTGAGACATCGCCAGTCACCAGTGTGGAGGAGGCCCTGCAGGGCCAGATTGCCGGTCTTGATATCAACCTTGGCGGTGACCCCGGCGCACGCAGCAGCATCCGCATCCGTGGTACCAGTTCGCTTTCGGCCAGCAACGAACCGCTCATCGTCATCGATGGCGTGCCGCAGGACGTGGACATCAGCGAGGACTTCAACTTCGCCACCGCCAATGAGGAGGATTTCGGCGCTATGCTGAACATTGCCCCGGCCAACATCGAAAGCATTGAAGTGCTCAAGGACGCTTCCGCCACAGCCATTTATGGCACAAAGGGAGCCAACGGCGTGCTGCTCATTACAACCAAGCGCGGTGCAATGGGAAAGACCAAGTTCTCCTTTTCGTCGAAGATGACGTTCAAGAAGGAGCCTGAAAGCATTCCTTTGCTCAACGGTCCGCAGTATGTGGCCCTGATGCAGGATGCAATCTGGAATGCTGCCAACGCCAAGGGCGTGAACAGTGCCGCCTCGGAGATGAATATGCTCTTCAACAATTTGGAACTGAACTATGACCCGTCGTACCGCTACTACGACGAGTATAACGTAAACACCGACTGGTTAGAGGCTGTGAAGCAGAACGCCATCATCACCGACAATAACTTCTCGATGACCGGTGGTGGCGAGAAGGCTGTCTATAAACTCAATTTGGGTTACTATGACGAGCAGGGAACCACCCGTGGAACAGGCGTTCAGCGTCTGTCCGCTGGTATGAAAATCACCTACAAGTTCAGCGACCAGTTGCGTGTACGCACAGACTTCTCTTTCACAAACACCAACAAAGATGCCAACGTGCTCGACAATGCGCGCTCGATGGCCCAATATAAAATGCCCAACCTGAGCCCCTATTGGATAGACCCTGTGACAAAAGAGTCCACTGGCGTCTATTTCACGCAGGAGAGCGACTTCCAGGGTGCCTACAGCAGCAACTACAATCCTGTGGCTTTGGTGAACGAGGGCTATAATAAGACCACCCAGCGGCAGGAGAAACTGACCATCACGTTGGAGTACGACTTCCCCTTCGGACTTCAGTATGCTGGTTGGGTGTCGATGAATATGAGCACCACGAAGAACAAGAAGTTCCTGCCCCAGGAGGCTACGGGCGTACTGTGGACCAGCAGCAATGCCAACCGCTCGACCGATGCCACCAGCGACGCTTTCTCACTCCAGACGGAAAATAAACTCATCTACAACAAAACTTTCGCCGAAAAGCACAAACTTATTGCTACTGCATTGGTGAAGACATCCGACAACCAGAGTTTCTCTTACACCAGTTCGACCTACGGCAACGTGTCAGCCAACCTGAGCGACCCCGTGGTGGGTAGTGTGGTGGCAGGCAGTGGCAGCGGCAATAGTGAGCGCCGCTCCATTATGTTCATTGGTCAGGGTGTTTACACCTTCGACAATCGCTACGTCTTCCGTGCCACCATCAACCGTGAGGGCAACTCGACTATGGGCAAGGACCGCCGCTGGGGCACCTTCCCCGCTTTCGGTGTGGCTTGGAACGCCGAGCAGGAGCACTTCTGGAGCGAGAGTGTGAAGAAGTGGCTCAATATTGCCAAGTTGCGTGTAGGCTATGGTTGGAGCGGCACATCGCCCAGCGGTGCCAGTATCTATCTGGGTGCTTACAAGAGCCTTGGCCAATATATGAATATGGCGGCTATTGTGCCCGACCGTATGCAACTCGATAACCTGAAGTGGGAGACCACCCGCGAGTATGACTTCGGTATCGACTTGCGCCTCTTCGACAAGTTCAACTTCACCTTCGACTACTACGATAAGGAGACCAGCGATATGCTGCTCAAGGACACCAAGTTGCCCGTCACCACAGGCTATGGCTCGGTGAAGTATATCAACAGCGGCAAGATGTCGAACAAAGGTATAGAGATGCGCTTCGACTACGAGGTGTTCCGCAACAAGGACTGGACTGTCTCGATCAATGCCAACGTGAGCCGTAACGTGAACAAGGTGAAGGAACTGCCCTCCACTTGGGTGATGGACAACTACTCCTTCGGCAATGGTAACTACGCGCTGCGCATTGTCGAAAATGCCCCGGTTGGCTCGTTCTATGGCTATCGCTACCTCGGTGTCTATCAGAACGAAGAAGAGACGCTTGCCCGCAATGCCGAGGGCAATGTGATGACCGACTGGCAGGGCCAGCAGATGGTGATGCGCAACGGTAACGAGCGCGTCTATCCGGGCGATGCCAAGTATGAAGACATCAACCACGACGGTGTCATCAACGAGAGCGACATCGTCTATCTGGGCAATGCCAACCCGAAGTTCTTCGGCGGCGGCGGTTTCCAGGTGCGCTGGAAACAACTCACGCTCACCACTTTCTTCTATGGACGCTATGGTCAGAAGGTCATCAATGGCGCCCGTATCTCGTTGGAGAATATGCGCGGCGTGGCCAACCAGTCGACAGCCGTGCTTCACCGCTGGCGTGCCGAGGGCGACCAGACCGACATTCCCCGTGCCCTCTACGGTATGGGCTACAACTACTTGGGCAGCGACCGCTTTGTCGAGGATGCCTCGTTCATTCGGTTGAAGACGCTCTCTCTGAGTTACAATCTGCCAAAGGAGTGGCTGAAGAAGGTGGGCATCACGCGCTTGAACGTCTTCGCCACCGCCTACGACCTTTTCACCTGGACCAGTTACAAGGGCCAGGACCCGGAAGTGAAGATGCCCAGCGCCACCAGTTTGGTCAAGGACAATGCCACGACTCCTGTCTCCAAGCGTTTTGCCTTTGGTGTGAACCTTGACTTCTAAGTTCCCACTCCCTGCCTTCTTGGGGAGGGAGTATATAGATACACAATAATAAATAAGATAAAGATGAGAAAGAAATTATTGACATACGCCCTTTATTTGGTAACTGCCTTCCCCCTCGGGGGAGTTGGAGGGGGGCTTCTCTCTTCCTGCAACGACTGGCTCGACGTGTTGCCCAACAACGAGCAGGTGACCGATGAATACTGGCAGTCGAAGGAAGACGTGGAGGCAGTCATCGCTTCTGGCTATTACTATATGCGCCAGTGCGTGCCGCAGTTCATCAAGTGGGGCGAACTGCGCGGCGGCTCCATCTACACCCTGGACACCAGCGATGCCAAGTTGCAGGACTTCAATATGACCTCCACCCATTCGCTTTGCGACTGGAGTAATATCTACAAAGTCATAGGACTGGCCAACAGCGTGTTGATGTATGCACCAGGCGTTTCCGACAACACCTACTACGAGGCGATGCGCAATTCCCATTTGGCCGAGGCCTATTTCCTGCGCGACTATTGTTTCCTGTTGTTGGTGAAGAACTACCGCGATGTGCCAATGGTGCTTCAGGCATACGTCAACGACAATGCCTCGTTTGACGTGGCCAAGTCGTCGGAGAAGGAAATCATCGCCCGTATCAAGGAGGACATCAAGACCATTCTGGCCACGGGTGCCGCCAAAGGCACTTACGAAGAGGAGTGGGCCACGAAAGGGCGTGTCACCAAGTGGGCGCTCTATGCGCTGATGGCCGACGCCTGCCTCTGGAGCGAAGACTACGACCAGTGCATTGAGTATTGCAATCTCGTCCTCAACGCCACCGATGCCTTCAGACCCGCTTTTATGTCGAACACCAACGACTGGTACACCCTGTACTATCCAGGCAACAGCAACGAGAGCATCTTCGAGTTGAACTGGGACTATGCCGGCAATCAGCAGTCGAACAACTTCGCCAGTCTGTTCACACCGACAGGCTCGCCAGCACTAAGACCCACGCCGCAGGCAGTAGAGAAGATGAAGGCCGAGACACTCACGTTGAAGGAACAGGGGCTGACCGAAGACGGCCGTATGGGCCGTATGCTGCTGGCCACTTACGTGCCTGACAACGGTCAGGTGAACGCCTGGCAAATCAGCAACCAGTTGTATATCTGGAAGTATTACGGTACCGACGTGGCCGACATCACCGGCGGCGCACGCCAGCACCAGGACGCCAACTTTATCATCTACCGTGTGGCCGAACTGATGCTGATGAAGGCACAAGCCCTGACGATGAAGGGCGAGGCGTCGTGGGCCGAGGCGATTGGCCTGTTGAACCGCATACGCAGTCGCGCAGGCTTGCCTGCTTTCGAGAAAGACATCACCGAATTGGACGAACTGGCCCTGCTTGAGGAGATTCTTGACCAGAAAGAGATGGAGTTTATGGCCGAAGCCAAGCGCTGGTACGACCTGTTGTGGCTGGGCCGCATCGCCGACCACAAGTATAAGGAGCAACTCATTGGCAAGGTGGTCGATGGCAACGTGACCACCAACGAGCAGTGGGTGCGGTCGGTGCTTCAGGACGAGAACGCCTGGTATCTGCCCATTCCACAGGCCGATATTGAGCACAATAAACTGTTGGAGCAGAACCCGTATTATGGAACGACGAAATAGAGCGTAAAAGTTTGGCCGAACCAAAGTAGGAGTTTGGACGAACCAAACTCATAGTTAGGACGAACCAAACTCCCAGTTAGGACGAACCAAACTAAATGACCAAAAGGAAATGAAGATATGAAACGTATAATTCTCACATTTATTAGATGTCACCTCCTGCTGGCAGCCGTGCTTCTGACGGCCTGCGACAAGGACGTGATAGACATCAACAGCGACCCGTTCAAGAACGAGACCTACATCAACAGCCTCAAGTCGCCCATCTCCACCTTCCTCACCGAACAGGAGGGCTACGAGGAATATGTCAGGGCATTGCGCTATGCTGGTATGTTCGACGCTCTGAACCAGTCGTCGAGTGGCACCAGTTTCACGGCTTTTGTACCCAACAACGAGGCTATGACCGAGTTCTACCACCGCCGTGGAGTGGACAGCCTGCCCCAACTTTCCAGCGAGTATGTGCGCCAGTTCATCCTTTACCACACGGTGAAGGACTCCATCCTGCCTGATGCTTTCGTGCAAAAGAAGTCGGTGCAGAACCTGAATGGTGACGTCATAACCATCGAGATTGACTCGCTCCACGCCGGACAGGCGTTGCTCAATGGCGAAGGCCATATCGTTGAGATGGGACTGAGCGCCTACAACGGCAAAATCTATGCGCTCTCACGCGCTATGACTCCGTTGGTGGAGACTGTTTACGACCGTCTCGTTGAGGGGGGTCGCTCGTCGGTGATGCTCCAGGCCTTGAAGGCCACGGGCTGGGACAAGCGGCTGGCTACGGTGGTCGACACCACCTACGACGAGAAAAACAGCCGCATCATCACCCATCGCTACTTCACTGTGCTGAACGTGAGCGATGCTGCCTTCCAGCGTGCCGGCATCGGTTCGTTGGACCAGTTGAAGGCACAGTTGCGCTTGAAGCTAAATAATAAAGAACAAATGCGCTTGAAGCTAAATAATAAAGAACAAATAATAAATAATAATGTCGATGAGGACTCGCTGCTCAGAGAGTATGTGGGCTATCACATCCTGCAAAACCAGTACACCATCGGTGAACTGGGGGCTATGAATGGCTCCAGCACGACGCGCATTTGGAGTTCGTCGGCCCAGAACCAGGTGTTCACCGTCTCGGTCGACACGTTGGCTGTTGACGAGGCGCACCGCCTGACACTCAACGCCCAGGACGAGGCCGCCCGCTTTGTTCTCGACCAGTCGGACGTGCTTTCCAAGAACGGTTATGTGCACGAACTCGACGGCTGGCTGCCTGTCTGGGAGCCGGAGCAGGCCGAGGTGCTGTGGGATTTGGCTGACTACACCGAAATCAAGAACCTCGTCGATGCCGACGACTACCAGCCGCAGGAGCCGACCTCTTCGGAGAAGCGCTACCGTGTGGCGCAGGCAACCTGCTTTGAGTACGAAATGGGCGAGGCGGGTTCCAAGAACCGCTCCTACAGCGAAATCGACTATGTGACTTGCAAGAGCAACCTCAAGGAAGCCAACAATCTGGACCGTCTGGTGTTCAACGTCGGCTATATGGGCAAGGTATCTATGCAGACGCCTACCATCGTCAGGGGCAAGTACCGTCTGGAACTCACCATCATATATATGACTGGCAACAACTTTATGCGTCAGCAGAGCGACGGCAACGGCGGACTGCTGAAGATGCAATTCGACGACAACGACCAGCAAACCGTGTTTACTGCACCCTATACCAAGGTGCCTTCACCCCTGCCGGGGGTCTACACCAGCACCATTTACGATGAGATTGAATTCCCGGAGACGGCCAGCCACCGCTTCAGTTTTGTCGTCCTCGACCCTGCTGCCAGCACCAATGCCAATTTCAGCCTCCAGTTCGACTGCATCAGGTTTATTCCAAGTGAGAGGTGAGAAGTGAGAAGTGAGAGGTGAGTAGGCCCTCCCCCAGCCCCTCCCTGAGGAGGGAGGGGAGTGGTTAGTATAGCAAACAATAAACATACTTATATATATGAAAACGATGAGATTAAACAAGGTTATGAACTATATATCCCCCTCCCTCAAAGGGATGGGTTTGGGGGTGGGTCTGTTGGCTGTTCTATCGTTGCTCTCCTGCAATGAGTTGAAGGACGACGACCACTACAGCCAGGGGGACAGCCACATTGTGAGCCAGGAACTGAAGATTGTCGACGTGGACAGCCGCCAGTATATGGAGAGCCGTACTGACCTCTCGATGATGAACAAACTTTTCCAGGAACAGGGCATCTACGGCGAGTTGGCCGAGAAAGGACAACTCTCCACCCTGCTCGTTGTCACAAACGACCACTTCGTGCAGCCGCAGGAGAACCTCCAGTTCGTCACCCGTTCCCACGTGAGCGACATCAGCATCTCGCCTGCCAATCTGGAGAATGGCACACGCCTGATGATGTGGCACGGCAAATACGTGAACGTGAGCATCGACTCGCTGGGAATGGAAGGCAACATCGTGGACCACGTGAAGTTCAACAATGGAGCCGTCCGTGAGGTCGTCAAGACCGCCAGCGGCTACATCTACGTCATTTCCGATATGATACAGACGCCGACCTCGCTGCGCGACTTTATCGATGCCCTGCCCGACGAGTATTCCATCTTCCGCGATATGGTGAAGGCTTCGGGCGGCAAGGAGTTCGACCGCCAGAACAGCAAGGCCATAGGCGTGAACGAGCAGGGCAATACCGTCTACGACTCGGTGTTTATTTATACCAATACCTTCTTCGATGCCGTCGGGTTCGATATGAATTCCGAATCGCTCACGGCCACTATGCTGCTGCCGTCGAACAAGGTCATCGACGCCGCCCTGGCCGATGTGCACGCCCGTCTCGAACTGTGGCAGGCTGGCGAAGCCAATCTGGGCCACCGCAATCCGCAACAGGGCAACAACCTCTGGCTGGGCTGCAACGACAGCATCATCCGCCAGTGGATTCTTGAGGCGGCTTTCTATAGCAAACGCTTTACTGCCAACGAAATCCAGACCGCCGATGTGCAGGACTTGAGCAGTATCTACGGCAAGCAGTGGCGCACCAACATCCAGCAAGTTGACGCCCAGAATCCCACGGAATTGTCCAATGGCATTGTCTATAACGTCACCAAGCTGCACATCCCCAACAATGTGGTGATTTACCGCCTGAAGGAGTTCTTCTACTACTATGAGAACTGTACGGCGGAGCAGAAGGAGGCTTTCTATAAAGTGGCCAACCTGACCTTCAAGTCGTGCGACACCGAGGTGACCGCCTGGACACCCTGGTCGGGCGTGTGGCCCCTCCACGAGGACCGCGTGCTGCGCTTCGACAAGCCGTCGGGCATACCCGATGACGACGGTTTCCAACTCGACTACACGCCTATTCACCTGAGCGGCATCACGTCGGGCACAGTCAGCCAGTTCCTTATCCCGCCGGGCACCTATCGCCTGGCTATGGGAGCCGTGCAGAATGCCGGTCTTGACATTGTGTGCTCCATCCTCGTCGACGGGCAGGCCGTGGCCACGTCGCCCGTGCGCAGTTGGGGCACCAGCACCACCTATCACTATGACCGAGGCACCACGTTGCCCAACCGCCATCCCGAGGGCTACGACTCCGGCTATGTGCGCGAGCAGAGTGGCAACAGCAAGGCCGACAACTACAATACCGACGGCGGTATGATGATTGAGGAGGTGGAGATTCCCGACCTGAAAGGCGACGGTTCTGCCGTACCCATTGTCATCCGACTGCGCTGTGCTAACTGGGCTGGCAAGACCAATGTCAAACTGTGCCACTGGTGCCTGCGCCCCACTGTGAACAACTATTGAAGATTGAGGATTGAAAATAGAAGATTATGAAACGACTGCTGATATTATTATCGTTTGTTATTTGTCATTTGTCATACAGCAATGTAACTGCGCAAACGCTGAGAGGTCACGTGCTGACTTCTGCCGGGGAGCCTGTGGCCGATGCTGTGGTCAGTTGCCCTGGCTGTGAGTCCGTGCGTACTGACGACAATGGCGCATTTGCCATCGAGGGCACGAAGGAAGGCCAGCCGCTCACCGTTTGGCACGATGGCTTCTTCCAGCGTGTGGTCTATCTGAGTGATGCCGGCGAGTTGAACGTCTATATGGTGGAGACCGACCGCACCCGTTACAACGAGACCGTGGTCACCCCCTTCGTTGCCACTACTGCCGGGGCCGCCAGTGCGCAAAACGTCAACCGCAAGGACTTCGCCCTCGGCTCGCTCTCCATCGACAATGCCTTGCGCGGCGAAGTGGCCGGACTTCAGGTGACCAACAAGAGTGGTATGACCGGCGAGGGTGCCTTTATGCAACTGCGCGGTGTGCGCTCGCTTGTTGCGGACAATGCACCGCTCATTGTCATCAATGGCGTGCCCTATCTGCCCGACGGGAACCTGAGCCAGATTGTGGGCGGCTACTCCCGCTCTTTCTTCCAGGCGCTTAATGTGCAGGACATACGCAACATCACCGTTCTGAAGGGAAGCGAGGCCGCCGTCTACGGTTCGATGGGCAGCAATGGTGTCATTATGATTGAGACCGACCAGGCCAGTTCCACCGATATGGACACCCGCATCTCGTTCTCGGCCATCCTCGGCACCAACTGGAACTCGAAGCGCATCCCGCTGATGGGAGCCACGGAGTACAAGAACTACCTCTCGGATATGGGACTTACCTACTATCCCAATATGGAGGCATTCTTCAACGACTTCAACTTCCTCTCCGACCCGCAGGCCAACAAGTCGTACCTCTACCAGTACGACACCGACTGGCAGGACGAAATCTACCGCAACAGCACTACGATGGACTACCTCTTCCGTGTGGAGGGTGGTGACAACATTGCCAAGTACAACATCTCTTTGGGCTATTTGGGCGACAACGGCACGCTGAAGAACACCTACAGCGACCGCTACCAGGCACAGATTAACGCATCGGTGCTGGTCAGCAAACAGTTGGAAATCCGTGCCAACATCAACACCGCCTATCTGAAGGGCCAGTATCAGGAGCAGGGCATCAGCCGCGAGACCAACCCTCTGCTGGCCGCCTATCGCCGTGCGCCGCTGCTCAGTCCTTACCAGAGCGATATGTACGGCAACCTCATTGGCGACTACGCCAGTTACCGCTTCGGAGCCATCGACAATAGCGATTTCTACGTATCCAACCCCGTGTCGCTGGTCAGCACGATGACAGGCAAGAACCGCCAGTATGATATGAACACCAAGATTCATCTCATCTACACGCCGATGCGGAATCTCACCATCAACGGCATCGTGGGTATGTACTATAACTACAACCAGGAGGAAGCCTTCATTCCTGGAAAGAACAACGAGGACGTGGTGCCGCTCTTCGACCAGTACGGACAGGCCGACAACACCATCCGCGTGGGCACTAACCACACGTTCAATATGTACTACAACGTTAATGCTGCCTACTCCTTTACTCCTTCACTTCTTCACTCCTTCAATTTCAACGCCGGTTGGCAGGCGCTGACCACCAGTTACGAATACGACGCAGGCTTCGGACGCAACTCGAACAACGACTTCTATCAGACGTTGGGCGACGCTCAGACGCTGGGCAAATACTTCTCCGGCTATAACAACAAGTGGAATTGGAACAGTTTCTTCGCCCATACCGACTATACCTTCAACAATCTTGTGAAAGCCGGACTCACCGTCTCGCTCGACGGCGCCAGCAGCGTGGGCAAGGATGCCACACGTATGTCGTTCTATCCTGCTGCCGACGTGGTGCTGATGGCCAAGCGTCTGGCCCCGTTGAGCAAGGCTGACTGGCTGGACCGTCTCGACGTTTATGCCAATGTCAGTTGGACGGGCAACAGCCGATTCTCGTCGAAGTATGGCAAGTACTACTATACGTCGAACCCCTACCAGACCATCGCCGGACTGGTGCGTGCCAATGTGCCGAATACCAATCTGAAGGCAGAGCGCGACCGTACCCTGAACGTCGGCTTAGAGACCTCGCTGCTGCGCAATCGCGTGCAACTGGGAGTTGGTTACTACAACACCCGCGCCACCGACGTGCTCATCTCTGGTGAACGTTCTGCCACGCTGGGCAGCAGCCCCTACTACAGCAACGATGCCGAGATGGAGTCGAAGGGTATAGAGTTGACGCTGGCCTTCTCGCCTGTCTACACCAAGGACGTGCGCTGGACCGTGGGCGGCAGCCTTGCCACTCTCAACAACAAAGTGAAGTCGCTTGGCGAACTTGACGAAATTGTGAACACCCTCGACGACGGCGCCCAGATTGTCACCCGCAAGGGCGAGGACCCCTATTCGTTCTACGGACTGAAGTCGCTGGGTGTGTTTGCCACCACAGCCGAGGCCGAGAAAGCCAATCTGATGGCCAACGGCAAGAACTTTGCCGCCGGCGATATGCACTACGACGATGTCAATGGTGACCACATCATCGACGCTGCCGACTGCCAACTCATCGGTTCGGCCACGCCTGACCTCTACGGCTCGTTCTTCACACGGGTGGAGTACCGCCAGTTCGCGCTCGACCTGACCTTTGCTTATAGTCTGGGCAACGACGCTTACAACGCCGTGCGACGCATCACCGAGAGCGGCAGCGACTTCGCCAACCAGGCACAGTCGGTGAACCGCCGCTGGCTGATGGAGGGTCAGCAGACTGATATGCCCCGTGTGCGCTGGGCCGACCGCGTGGGCAACGACGACTTCAGCGACCGCTTCATCGAGGATGCCAGTTATCTGAAGTTGCGCGATGTCACCTTCAGTTACACCTGGCAGAAGCCCCTTTGGAACTTCATTCAGGGAGGCACCGCCTTCATCACCGCACAGAATCTGCTCACCTTCACCAAGTACTTGGGCCTCGACCCAGAGTTTGCCTTCAGTTACAGCCCCCTGATGCAGGGCGTAGACTATGCCAAGGCCACCGCTCCCCGTTCCGTCAAGGTGGGCGTGAACCTGAGATTCTAAATTCAACCCTCAACGGTCAATCGAAAATCGAAAATCCTTATGATTACTACGATAAATAAGACAACGAAATGGATTGTGTGCGCAGCACTATTCACTATTCACTATTCACTATTAATTGGCTGCGCAGACTTCTACGACCCCACTACTGACGATGAGTTCAGCGGCGAGGACGGCTATTCGAGCAATACCGAGATGTACACAGGCTTCCTCGGCATTATGACCCGCCTGCAGGAAGTGGGCGACAAGGAGATACTGCTCACAGAGCCTCGTGGAGAGTTGATAGAGCCCAGCGACGAGTCGTCAAGCGAACTGATTGCCCTCTACCAGTACGACCAGAATCTCAAGGACAATGCCTACGCCAGTCCGCAGGGTTACTACGAAGTCATCATTGCCTGCAACGACTATTTGCAGAATATGACGCGCTACCACAACAGCCCAAACGTGGACAAAGATGCTTGGCAGGCACTCGTCAGCAGCACCCTCCGCGTAAAAGTGTGGGTTTACAAGACGATGGCCGAAATTTACGGCAAGGCCGTCTGGTTCGACGACCCCATCACAAAGGTTGAGAGCATCGGCCAAAGCGACAAGTTCCAGACTTTGGCCCTCGAACCACTCATCGACAAGTGCCTCGCCACACTCGATGAGGGCTACGATGGCGTGGCATCGAACCTGGAAATCAACTGGTACGAATGGCTTGACCCGTCGCACACTGTTGAGTTGGCCAGCAGCCAGTACCGCAAGTGGAACTATATCGTGCCGGCCTACGCTGGACTGCGGGCCGAGTTGCTGCTCTGGAAGGGCGCACTCCTCGATGCCTCCAGTTCTGCAAACGGCGGTTCTTCTGCCGTCTATAAGGAGGCTGCCGACCTGCTCCTCGCCGCCCTGGGCAAGCAGATCAACGTCACCAGCGACCCTGGTTCCAATGTCTACTGGCTCCCTTCTGGCGCCACCCCAGGCCACTATTCGCCCATCTGGAACAACGCCCAGCCTTATCCCTACGAGGCCGTTAGCGCCATCATCTACGACTATACGCACAACCAGACCAACACCCTGTTGCGCCATTTCTCCAACGAGTATCCCAACAAGTATCTGTTGCGCCCCTCGCAGGCAGGCATTGAACGTTTCCTTGATTCGCAGTTCAACCCAGGTTCTTCCACCAACGACACGCGCTACAAGTGCTGCTTCGGCCAGTCTTCTGGCCAGCCCTATCTGGCCAAGTTCCGCCCTGTGGGCAGTTCAGTCCGTGTGAATGCCTATCAGGACGACTGCCATATCTACATCTACCGCGCCACGCAGTATCACCTTATGCTTTGCGAGGCCCTGAACCACTTGAAGCGTTTCGTCGCCCTCAATGCCGTCCTCAACACGGGCGTGAAGGCAGGCGAGACCGACGACTGCTTCAATCCTGAGAAGACAGAGTGGGAAGGCTTTGCCAGCACCATTGACCCGACGAAGTGTGACTGGACCGGCACCGCCAACTACGGCACGCGGAAATACCCGTCAATGGGCATACGCGGCTGCTTCGGACTCACCGTGCGCACGTTGAAGGACAACATCCGCGAACTGGGCGAGGCAGGCACTTTCCGCTTCAACGACCTGGCCCTCCTCGACGAGGCAATGCTGGAGTTTGCGGGCGAGGGAAAGGTCTATCCGATGATGAACCGTATGGCCGTGCGCTATGCCGACCCGTCAATCATTGCCGACCGCGTCTGCCCCAAGTACACTAACGAGACACTTGCCTCTACAGTCCGTGCCCTCATTTTGGACGGTGGCTACTGGGTTCCTTGCGAGTAAGCAAATATCCTCCATAATAGTGGCGGTATGTCTTCAAGTAATTCATTAACACCTACTTCTCAGACAATGACTAAACTCCTTTTTACGGCTATTCTTTTTTGTAGTGGCATAGTCATCGCTACTGCTGCCTCCCGATGGAATACTCCTACCGAACAGATGGAACGACTGGATCGTGGTGTTGTTGTTACCCCCGGACAGAACGGCGGTCGCTTTGTCAGTTGGCGCTTGCTGGGAACCGATGACAAGGACGTGACCTTCGACGTGGTTCGTAACGGCACCGTTATAGCAAGTCGCTTGGCCAATGCTACCAGCTATCAGGACAATGACGGACAGGCGAATGACAGTTACAAGGTTGTGGCTCGTCTCGATGGCGTAGAGCAGGAGACTGCTACCGCCGTCTGCTCTTGGACTGATATGTATACCAGCATCCAGCTGGACCGCCCAGCTGGCGGCAACGATTATGAATACACTCCCAACGATATGTCGGTGGGCGATGTCGATGGCGACGGACAGTACGAACTGTTCGTGAAATGGGATCCGTCGAACAGCAAAGACAACGCCAACACCGGCCATTCCGCCGCTTGCATCATCGACTGTTACAGACTCGATGGTACGAAGCTGTGGCGTGTGAACTTGGGCTTGAACATTCGTGCTGGTGCACACTACACCCAGTTTATGGTCTACGACTTCGATGGCGATGGACGTGCCGAGATGATGTGCAAAACGGCTCCCGGTACTATGGACGGCAAGGGCTCGTATGTCTCGTCAGCAGCCGATGACAGCGTCATCAAGAGTACCGACAATTCGGCCAGCTTTGACTCTGGAGGGCGCATCCTCAGCGGGCCAGAGTTTCTCACCGTGTTCGACGGTCTGACGGGTGACGCCCGCCACACCATCTGGTACAACCCCAACCGCGCAGGCAACTATGGCAAGGCAGATAACTACCCAAGCAGCTCGTCGTTCTGGGGTGACACCAACGGCAACCGTGGAGACCGCCATTTGGCCGCCGTGGCCCATTTGGACAAGGGTGCAAAAACGGCCAGCGCCATCTTCTGCCGAGGCTACTACACGCGGGCTTACATTTGGGCCGTGGACTATAGTGACGGCAAACTCCGTCACCGTTGGCTCCACTGCTCCAGCTCGAAAACGGCCTACAGCGTCACTAATGCTAATTTCAATACCTCTACCTACAGCAATTCAGTCAGCACAAGCGGACAGGGGTCAGCAACGATGTACGACAATGGCAACCACAACATCAGCATCGCTGACGTCGATGGCGACGGTAAGGACGAAATCGTCTGGGGGTCAGCAGCCTGTGACGATAACGGACGACTGCTTTACGCCGTAGGCTTCGGTCATGGCGACGCGATGCATCTGGCCGACCTCATCCCTGACCGCCCAGGTCTGGAGGTGTTCGACGTGCATGAGGATAAGGGTACCTACGCTTGGGATGTCCACGATGCCGCTACTGGAGAGGTGCTCCTCAAAGGCGGCCCCAGCGGCGTGGACAATGGCCGTGGACTGGCAGCACAGGTGTCGGCTGACCACCGCGAGAGTTTCTTCTCGTCGGCAGCCGATAACCAGACGCGCAGTTGCGCCACAGGAGCAGTAGTCTCTGAGTACGGACCGCTCATCAACAACTTCCGCATCTTCTGGGACGGCGATTTGCAAGAAGAACTGCTCGGCGACATATCTCGCCACAACCAACCTATTCTGGAGAAGTGGAACGGCAACGGCTACAGCCGTATGTATCCTAAGCGTAACACTAACCTCTATGGCATTGGCAATTCGATGACTATCAATGGCACTAAGGGTGTGCCCTGTCTGCAGGCCGACATTCTGGGCGACTGGCGTGAGGAGATGGTATTTTATGACGGCAGCGACCCCTCAAAGATAAACATCTTCACCACCAATGTGCCCACAGGCTACCGTGTACCCACGCTGATGCATGACCACGTCTACCGTATGGGTGTGGCTTGGCAGAATGTGGCCTACAACCAGCCTCCACACCTTGGCATCTACTTGCCTGATTACATTGCAGGCCTGAACGATGACGATAGTGGCGAGAGTACGGACAATGAGGCTGTAGTGGTCTATGAGCAGGACTATGAGCAGGAGAATGACGCCTCGACGTGGCGTTTCGTAGGTGTCCAGCGCGGCGACCTCACCCTACAGACCGGCGACGCCACACAAGGGCAGTTCATTCAGTTCAGCTTGCCAGGAAGCGTCAACTCAACAGCCGTTTATTCACTGGCCTCATCGGGCGAGCTGGACAGCTACGTGCTCACCTTCGACCTCGCTTTGAACTCTGGCAACAAAGACGGCTCCCAGTTCGTGGTGATGACCGAGGGCGGCAATTACAATGTGCCCAGCGGCAGCCCACAATGGTTCAGCTATGCCGCACAGAACAACAACCTTCACTCGCTGCTTTTCCTCGACATTCCAGCCAATAGTTCTGCCGTAAACATCAACTACGATGGTGCCAATGTGGCCGAACTGGCAACAGGCGGCTGGCTGACGTACCGCCTGAAGGTGGACGGCGAGAAGCGTAGCGTGACGTACACCGTTATGCCGAAGGGTGGCAAGAACGTGGTGACGAAGGGCACCTACGCCCTGCCTGCCGGTACCACGAGCACACGCCTGCTGGGCTTCTACAGTCTTGTAGGCCGCTACTATGGAGCTATGAAGATTGACAATATCAAGGTCACTGAAATACCTGTGGAGCCCGTGACGGTCTATGAACAGGACTATGAGCAGGAGAATGATGCCTCGTCTTGGTCGTTCACCAACGGCGTGACTCGTGGCGATTTGACGCTGCAGGTTGGCGATGCCGCGCAGGGACAGTACATACAATTCAGCCTGCCAAGCGGCGTCAACTCAACTCCAGTATACTCTCTTGTGTCTTCGGGCGACAACGATAGCTACCAACTCAGTTTCGACCTGGCCTTGAAAGCTGGTAACAAGGACGCCTCACAGTTTGTTGTCATGACTCAGGGCGGCAAGTATCAGGTGCCGCAGAGCAACTACTGGTTCAGCTATGCTGGCTACAACGCGAATTTGCACTCGCTGCTCTTCCTCGACATTCCCGCCAACAGCTCGGCAGTAGCCCTGAACTACGACGGCACCGACCTGGCTGACTTGGCTACCGATGCTTGGCAGCACTATGTATTGAAAGTGGACGGCGAGAAGCGTATTGTAGACTATACCGTCACGCAGAAGTCTACTGGCGGAATCATCAAGCAGGGCACTTATGCCTTGCCTGATGGCACCACCAGCACGCGCCTGCAAGGATTCTACTATCTGGCAGGCCGTTACTATGGCGCAATGAGAATTGACAACATTCAGATAACCATAGATCCCACTCCCCAACAGCCTCAGCTATTGTCTGGTGACATCAATGGCGATGGCAGTGTGGACAAGATTGACGTGAGGGCCATCCTTAATCTGATTTCCAATAAGGAAACCGCTCCACAGGCCGATCTCAACGGCGACGGAGTAGTGAACATTGCCGATATCCTCATCCTGATAAGCATATTGGCCGTTCAATAAGACAAATTGTTATTCTGCTGCAAATCTGCAAACAGCAAGTTTCCCTTTGCTCTTCCTTCGAGGAGGGGATAGGGGAGGCTATCTGTAGATGAGGGTGGTGAGGTGCTCTTCGGCCATCAGTTCTTGGGCCGTCTGCTGGAGGCTGGCGGGAGTGAGGGCGTCGATGTGGCGCATGATGTCGGAGAGGTCACGCAGTTTGCCTGAGTGGAGATAGTTTTTGGCGAAGTCAAGGGCAAACTGTTCGCGGTTGTCGCTGGCGATGGCCAACTGGCCCTGCAACTGCCTTTTGGCATTGCGTAACTGGGCGTCGGTGAGGGGCTTTTCTATGAGGCGATTCAATTCGCGGCGCACCAGGTGGCGGCAGCAGTCCACATCCTGCGGGTCGCAGCCGAAATAGACGCTCCAAATGCCCGTGTCGCTGAAGCAAGCCATCGAACTCTCTACGGTATAGACCAGGCCGTTGCGCTCGCGCAGGGCCAAGTTCAGCCTGGAGTTCAGCCCAGGGCCACCCAGAATATTGTTGAGCAGATAGAGCGGCCACCGCCGTGGGTCGTCGGCAGGGTAGGCGAGTGCGCCCATCATCACGTGGGCCTGATGGGTGCCTCGGTGGCGCACGACGGTGTTGTTGAGAGTTGAGAGTTGGGGGGTGAGTGTTGAGAGTTGAGTGTTGAGAGACTTTAGTCTGGTGGCAGAAGGACTAACGTCTCTCATCTCTAAACTCTGAAATCTCAACTCTGAACCCTCAACTTTCAACTGTAAAAGGCGCACCAGTTGGTGGAAGTCGATGTTGCCGCTGGCGAAGAAGACGCAGTTGTCGGGGCGGTAGTGCTGGTGGAGGAAATGCTGCGTGTCGTCGTGGTTGTAGCCCCTCAACTGCTGGCACGTTCCCAGGATGTTGTGGCCCAGCGGGTGGCCATCGAAGAGCAGGTTTTCCAGGTCGTCGTAGATGAGTTCGGCTGGCGAATCCTCGTAACTCTCAATCTCGTCGCACACCACCTCGCGCTCCTTCTCCACCTCGGCCTGCGGGTGGGTGCTATGGAACACGATGTCGCACAGCACGTCGACAGCCTTGCGGAAATGGTCGCGCAAGATGGCACAGTAGTAGACGGTGTCCTCCTTGTTGGTAAAAGCGTTCAGTTCGCCGCCGACGCCCTCCAGCGCGTTGATAATCTGGACGGCGGAGCGGCGCGAGGTGCCCTTGAAGGCCAGGTGCTCACAGAAGTGCGCCAAGCCCTCCTGCCCGGGCAGTTCGTGGCGTGTGCCTGCCTTGACGGCGATGCCGCAGTAGATAACGTTGGCGTCCGACGGCAGATGGATGGCGCGCAGTCCGCTGTCCAGGGTGTAGGTGTTGTATTCCATCATTGTGCTAATCGGCCAGGATGAAGTCCAACTGGCGTTTCTCCAGGTTGGCGCGTGCCACCTTGATGCGCACTGCGTCGCCCAACTGGTACTTGCGGTGGTGGCGACGGCCCACGAGTTGGAAATTCTTCTCGTCGAACTCGTAATAGTCGCCGTCCAGGTCGTGCATACCCACGAGACCCTCGCAATGGTTTTCGTCAATCTCACAGTAGATGCCGTAACTCTGCACACCGCTGATGTGGGCGTCGAACTCCTGTCCCACCTTGTCGCCCATAAACTCCACCATCTTGTACTTGATGGAGTCGCGCTCGGCGTTCTGTGCCACCTGCTCCATTTCGCTGCTGTGTTCGCACAGGTCCTCGTAGTGGTCCTGGTTGGCGGAGCGGCCTCCCTCTTGGTATTTCGTGAGCAGACGGTGCACCATCATATCGGGATAGCGGCGGATGGGCGAGGTGAAATGGGTGTAGTAGTCGAAGGCCAACCCGTAGTGGCCGATGTTGTGCGTGGAGTATTTGGCCTTCATCATAGCCTTCAGGGTGACGGCCTCGATGAGTTTCTGTTCGCGGCGACCTTGTGCCTCGGTCATCATCTGGTTGAGGCTCTTCGAGATGGCACTCTTTGTGCCGCTGGTCTTCACTTTGTAGCCGAAGGCCGACGCCACGTGGCGCAGCGCCTCCAACTTCTGCGGGTCGGGCTGGTCGTGGATGCGGTAGACGAATGTTTTGGCCTTTTTGTTGAGAGACTTTGCTGGTGCTGTAGAAGGACTAACGTCTCTCAACTCTAAACCCTTAACGCTCCCCACCGATTCGGCCACGGTGCGGTTGGCCAGCAGCATAAACTCCTCGATGAGTTGGGTGGCCAGGGTGCTCTTCTTGAAGAAGCAGCGGGTGGGGTGGCCGTCAGCATCGATGTCGAAGTGCAGTTCCTCACGGTCGAACTTTACGGCTCCGCTCTTGAAACGGCGCTCGCGCAGTTTCTGGGCCATCTGGCTGAGCAGGCGCAACTCCTCGGCATAGTCGCCGTTGTTGCCGTCCAGTATGTCCTGCACCTCCTCGTAGGCATAGCGGCGGTCGCTCTTGATGACGGTGTGTGCCAGATGCCACGACTTGATGTTGGCCTCCGCGTCGAGGATAAAGACGACACTGTAGCACAACTTTTCCTCGTCGGGGCGGAGCGAGCAGATGAAGTTGCAGAGCCGCTCGGGCAGCATGGGGATGGTGCGGTCAACGAGATAGACGCTCGTGGCACGCTGCTGTGCCTCGCGGTCGATGATGGAGCCTTCGGGGATATAGTGCGACACGTCGGCAATGTGCACGCCGACCTCAAAATTCTTGTCACCTGTCTTTTTAAAGGAAAGTGCGTCGTCGAAGTCCTTGGCGTCCTTCGGGTCGATGGTGAAGGTGAGCACGTCGCGGAAGTCCTCGCGGCGGGCGATTTCCTCTTCGCTGATTTCGGCGGCAATCTTGTTGGCGGCATCCTCCACGCGCTGCGGATAGCGGTAGGGCAGACCGTACTGCGCCAGGATGGCGTGCATCTCCACGGTGTTTTCGCCCTGTTTGCCCAGCACGTCGACCACCTCGCCCACGATGTTCTTCGACTCGTCCGACGGCCATTGCGTAATCTTCACCACAGCCTTGTCGCCGGTCTTTCCACCCTTGAGTTTCTTCTTGGGGATGAGAATGTCGTGCACAAAGATGTTGCCCTCGGTGTTCAGGAAAGCGAAGTCCTTCTCCACCTGCAGCACGCCGACGGCCTGGTCGTGCTTGCGCTCCAGTATCTCGGTGACCATTGCCTCCTTGATGTGGTTCTGCCGACGTGCCATAAAGGCCACGCGCACACGGTCGCCGGTGAGGGCGAACATCGAGTTGCGCTCGGCCACGAAGACGGGCTTGCCGCCGTCGTCGGGCATAAACGAGTTCTTGCCGTTGGCCTTGCGCAGGAAAGTGCCCTCCTGCACCTGCGTCTTCAGGTTCAACTTATAGGCAGTCTGGCCCACCTTCGACAGCCAGTCTTCCCACGCCATTTCCTCCATCACGTCGATGGCCAGCATCTTGGCGGGGTGGGTGTCCAGCCTCAGGGCCTTGAAGATTTGCTTGAACGTGAGTGTCTCGCCCGGATGGGCCTGGAACAATGACTGCAATGCGTCGGCCACGATTTGCTTGTTAAGCCGGCGTCCTCCTTTTTTCTTTCCCATTGTAGTAAATTATTTTAAAGACATACTAACATTTTTGAGACATACTAACGTTCTTAAGACATACTAACATAATAACAATTTTTTTTGTTCGTTTGTTATTCTGTCTAAAGTCTAAAGATATTCTGTCTTACATATAGCCCAGCCAGCGCAGGATGTCGTTCAGGTTAGCCACCACCATCAGTAGGATGACGATGCCAAAGCCCACGTACTCGGCGCGAATCATAAACTGGTCGGACGGCTTGCGGCCCGTCACCATCTCGTAGAGCAGGAAGAGCACGTGGCCGCCGTCGAGTGCCGGGATGGGCAGAATGTTCATAAAGGCCAGGATGATGCTCAGGAAGGCCGTCATCAGCCAGAAGCGGTGCCAGTCCCACGTGTCGGGGAAGAGGCTGCCGATGGCGCCGAAACCACCGAGCGACTTGGCCCCGTCGGCGCTGAAGAGGTACTTCATGTCGTCCACGTAGGAGGCCAGCACGTGCCAGCCGTAGCCCACGCCGGCGGGCAGACTCTCCAAGAAACCGTACTCACGGGTGTAGGGCGTGTAGATTTGCTTTGGCGAGAAGCCCAGTTTTAGGTCGGCGGTCAGCGTGGCCTGTGTGGTCACGGTGTCGGCGTCGCGCAGCAGACTGATGCTCACGCGGCGGATGTTCAGGCTGTCGGCAGGCATCTCCTTGATGCGGTCGCCCACGGCGGCCAGTTGGTCGGTGACCTGTCCAAACGATGTCACCTCGCGCCCGTTGATGCTCAGCAGACGGTCGCCCTTTTGCAGTCCGGCCTTCTCGGCGGGCGTGCCAGGCAGCACGCTGTCAATGACGGCGGGGATGCGCACGCGGGCAAAGACAGGCTCGCTTTTGAGCATATCGAGCAGGTTCAGGTCGCCCGGCAACTGCACCACGGCAGGCTCGCCCTTGCGCAGCACGTTCACCTCGTGGGCCTCGGACAGCATACGGAACAAGTCGGCGTCGAACTTCTTGAACTCGCCCTTGTCGGTGGAGAGCAGCACGTCGCCGTCCTGGAAGCCCAGCCGGCGGGCCTGCTCGTTGAACTCCAGACCCTCGGTCATCTGCTGCACGGGCACGTAGGTTTCGCCCCAGGTGAACAGTATCATCGCGTAGATGAACAAAGCCAGCAGGAAGTTCACCAGCACACCGCCCACCATGATGAGCAGGCGCTGCCACGTCGGCTTGACGCGGAACTCCCAGGGGTGCGTCTCCTCCGTGAGTTTCTGGTTGGTCTCGTCTATCATGCCGTCGATGGCGCAGTAGCCGCCCAATGGCAGCCAGCCCAGGCCGTACTCCGTGCCTACATAGTCCTTCACCACGGTCTTTGTCACCTTTCCCTTCTCGTCGGTCTCCTCCACCTCCTTGCCGGGCACCACCTCCGGCTTCAGTTTCAGCAGGCGGCGCACCCACGTGTCGTAAGTGCTCAGGATGTGGAACTTAGGGTTGAAGAAGAGGTAGAACTTGTTCACCCTCACCTTGAACAGTTTGGCGAAGAAGAAGTGCCCCATCTCGTGTAGCAGCACCAGCAGGCTGATGGCCATGAGGAACTGCAGCGTCTTAATCAGAAAAATTTCCATTTCGTTTCTTTTTGCTTTTGTCTGTTTTTCGTTGCCGCAACGCCCAACTGGCGCTGTCAGCCGTTCATTTTCCGCTGCAAAGGTAGTGCTTTTCCGCGAAACGTGCAAGAAAAGGGCGCACAAATGTCTCCCTGCCGCCTGTACGCCCCTCCCATACGTGCACGCGCATATATATAAATAGGTGGGAGGCCGCAGTAAAAACAGCCAACCCCCGCACCTAAAACTAAAAGCACGACGTAATTTATATAAATTTCGTCGTAATTCAGATAAATTACGTCGACCCATTAAGTTTTGCTCCGGGGAATCCGCTAAATACCCCCAACCCCCAGAATGTTTTTCCTGGGCATCCTAATCAAAGTGATGGCCAGGCAGCAGGCTATTTGATGAACTTTTTTCCGTTAATGATGTAGATGCCTTTCTGTGGTATATTGTTCAGTTTACGTCCTTGCAAGTCGAAGATCTGTGGTTTTGCAAGTTCACGACTGACGATGTCGGTGATGCCTGTGGTGATACTTTGAAGGGTGAGCGTGAAATTGTCCCAGACGAGCCAGGTAGTGCCGTTGGTGGGTTCCTTGATGCCGAGACGCAGAATACCGTCTTGGGCGACATCAATATCCACGGAGAGCAGGCCGTAGGTGGTATTGGCCGCCATCTTGTCACGTTGGGCATCGAAGTTGGAACCTACAGCGCTGGCGCTTACGGTTGCCTTTGAGGTAACGCCATTGGCAGTGGCATAAAGGTAGCTGGTGTTGCTGCCCTCGCCGTTAGCCATTTGGCAGGTGACTGTGTAGGAGCCTGCTGGCAGTCCTTCAAGCGTTTGGTACATCTCGAAGTCCGTGCTGTGCCACACCTCTGCGGCTCCGTTGAAGCGCTGGTTGCCCCATGTGCCAGTAACTGTCCATCCTGGCCAGCCATTGCCGGCGAAGTCGGGCGCAGCAAGCAATGGAGTGATATCTATTGGATAATTGGTAATTGACATTTGAGCATTGACATAATCGGTGTGGAAGCGGGCGCGAGGGATGGCGAAGATTTGGAAATGGCCCACTTCTGCCCCCGTTTTGTTACAGGCCAGTTCCTCGCCGTCGCGGTAGCCGTTGGCGGGTGTCCACAGGCCGAGCCAGTTGCCGGGGTAGGTGCCATTCTCAATGGTCCACGAACTGCCCGTGGGCTGCAACAGGAAGCGTGCCCAAGAGATGACGTATGGCTGGTCATGTGTGCGGAAGTTCCAAGGTGCGTTCATCTCTGTCTGCAGGAGCAGGCCGTCGTAACTGATATTGCGTGGGCAATAGCCGCCATCGAAGGCTTCGAGGGTGAAGACGGTCGAAAGGTCTGTCAGGGGATTGACGGAATTCTTGTAGAAGATGGCTTTGTTGCCGTTCTCCCTGCCATCTGACAAGTGAAGCATCAGGTCGGCCTCATCGGCACAGAGCACGAAGTAACTGTTTTCGATGGCGGCTTCGAGTTGTTCAACTGTGGTGATGTGGGTGAAGCCGTTCTCAATTGTCAGCAGGTCGTTATAGTAGGTGAACTGAGCGTCCTTGAGGGCGATGGTATAGGTGTAGGTCTCACCAAGGAAGGTGGCGGTGAAAGTTGAGTGTTGAGCGTTGAGCGTTGAGAGCGCGGCCGTGACGTCGAGAGTCTTTCCGTGACTGCCGTCGCTCCAGGTAATGGTCTTCGGGTCAGTGCCGCCCGGCACTTCGAGTTCGAGGATGACGGAAGAGCCGGGGAACACTTCCGCCTCCGCTGCCAATATGTCGCCGCCATCGACGCTGATGTGCTGGCGGGCAGGCACGACGTTGAGGAAGAAACGGGCCTCGCTGACGGCTCCGCTTTGGTTGGCAAACTGGCAGGTATAAGTGCGGCTCTGGGTGATGCTGTTCAGCTTGATGATGGTGCCCTTGGCTCCGTTGTCCCAGAGATAGTCGTCAGTCCAGCCTGTTGACGCTTCGGCATAGAGTATGACACCCGTGCCGGCGAGAATGGTCTTCTCGGTGGCCTGCTCTATCTCACCATTGACGGTAATCTCCTGTCGCATCGGGTCGGCCTGTGCATCGCCACTGACAGCGATGGCGAAGGCTGCGGTGCTCTTGGCACCGTTCGCTGCGGTGTAGGTGACGCGATAAATGTAACTGTGATCGGCCTTCACGGTAATTTGGCGTGTTGTCTCGCCCGTGCTCCACTGCCAAAGCCCCGTGTCGGTTGTTCCATTGGGAAGTTGCGGGATGAGGGTGATGTCGTCGCCGTCGGCAGGGATGGCACGCGAAGGTTCGTGCTGGTACTTGTATTTCAGACCGCCAAGATTGGTCTGGTTCTTATAGGTTACACCTTTATAAGTTATATCTCCGCTGAGGGGCGTGATGGCATCGGCCTTGTCGATAAGCGGGCGATAGTTGGTGAGCGACGAGAAACCAAGATGGTCGAAACCGCCAGAGTTCATGTTATAGTTTCCGCCACCGCCATCGGGGCAAAGCTGTTCAGCAGCCTTGTCAGCATACTGCATCTTCACGCCTCGCAGACCCTCGTAGTAGCCACGAATGCGGTCCCAGTTCGGTCGGCGCTCACCGACGCCGCGTGAATCGGCACACGGCATCTGCCAACTGGCTCCTCGCTGACCGGCACAATCGGCATATTCATAGACAATCCAGGGTAAGTCAGTAGGCGCTACTCCTGCATAGTTCTGAGCGCACACGTATTCACAGCCCGCAGCAATGCGGTCGTTCATATAGGCATAAAGGTCATCACCCTGATTGAAACCGATTTGGCAGACATCAAGCGCGCAGCATAATGCCATGACGGCGTGCCCTTGGTCACGACCGCTCTCCTGCATCTGACCGAGGTAGCCGAAGGGGCCGCGCTCGTCGGGCAGTACGACAGGGACAAGATTGCCAATGAATTCGTTGCAGCCGTCGTTGATTATCATTGAGAGTTGGGAACGGTCTTCCTGGAAAGTGCCCTGATGGTCGTATTTATAGAAACTCACACCCTGATTGTACATGTGGACGTCGTCGCAGAGGATACCAATACTCATTACGCACAGCACGTTGCACAGTCCCCAGTTGCTCCAGTAATGACCTGGACGCTCACCACATTCGGGGTGGCGGAAGTTCATCCACGTGTCGTGGCGGCGACGCAGGAAGTCAATGGCGGGGTTATACCACACACGCACCATCCACTCCTTGAAACGCTCGAAGTCCTCTGGAGCCCAGCCGTCGTAGTCGCGCATCAGTTCGGCAGCATTGGCAAAACCGTAACCGTAGAGTCCGGCAGCGAGGGATATGTTTGTGTTGCCTGTGACGGCTTCGGTTACGTTGCACCAGTTCATGAGCGTTTCCACGGCATGGTCGGCGAAGGCGCGGTCGCCACTGATTTTCCAGCGGAGGGCGTTCTGGAAGGCGATGGCCGCACCGCGAGCAGCGTTCATGTAGTTGTCGCCCGTAAGGCCGCGCTGCACAAAGGTCGTAGGCCACGAAGCGGAGTTGGCTTGTGCATACTGGTTGTCACAGAGGATTTGCCATGCGCGCACCATATAATCATTATTGTCATCAAAAATCAGTTTCTTGGCACGGTCGATGTCGGCCTGCGTGACGAGGGCTCCCGGATGTACGAAACCCTGATGTCCGGCCTTGTAATCCATAGGCTGCTTGGCCGCATAGCCCTTTGTGGCCTTGGCGTTGTCCAAAAGTGTTTTCAACGAGGCTTCATATTGGTCGATGACAACTTGCGAGGCGCGGCCTGCATTGACTTCTGACTGAGCAGCGGCCATCTCTTCCTGAAGTTCTGCGATGGCGTTGGGGGCATAGCCTTCGGTGGCCGTAGACACAAAATCCTCACACGTCTGAAGTATTGCCATCAGGGCAGTGAAGTCGCCCACGGAGCCGTAGCGGTAGGCTTCGTCGAGCGCAGCGGTTTCGGCAGCCAGCGTGTGTACCCCGGCATCGCTGAGAGCGGTGTCGTACAGGCGAAAGTCAGCGACCAAGGTCTTCTTCAAATAACTGTCGCCACCGAATGGTGCACGGCCTATCCAGCAACAGGCGGGGTTGGCCGTAAAGGTGTTCTTCAACACAGGCATGTTACTGGCTTGCTGCACACGCTTTCCATCAAGAAAAAGTTCTCCCTTGGTGCCTTTCTGGCGATAGAGAACATGAATCCAGCGACCTTTGGCAGATTCCGTTCCTACTTCCATGCCCACCTCACTGCCCCAGCCGGCTGGTGATGTGGCCATTCGCTGGGCATTTAGGCGGTAGGCGGTATAAGGCCCAGACGTCTCGTTATTGGTGGCAGATTGTGAAAAGGCCCAGAGAAAATAGCCTGCACCCGAAAGAGAAGCGTCACGCGCCACGCAATAATAAACAGAGACGGTGAAGTCTTCCAACTGGCTCACCAGTTTGCCAGCATTGGTCGTCATGTTTAAGTAGCCTGTGGCATTACCCAGGTCAAGCACGTGCCATGACCCCATCTCCACGACCTTGGCCGCACCAATGGTTTTGGCCGTGATACCAGAAATGTCGTCTATTACACTTGTCCCAGATACATTTTCAAAGTCGAAACGCATCTTCAGATTTTCTTCCTGTGCCCCTGCTGTTATTGAGAAAAGGAGCATGACAAACCACAGTTTTGCTTTCATATTCGAATAAGTTTTTATAGTTATGCTACAAAATTACTTCTTTTGTTCAGAAAAGCGGTGTCTCGTTTGTCTTATTATTTGTCTTATGGCGCAAATAGACGTTTCAGTCGTATTTTTTAGACAAATCAAGCTGTTGAATCCTTTTTTTTTATACCTTTCCTCTAAAGAAAACTTAAATTCTTTATCGGCCTGGCTTATAATCCAAGCATTATATGTATATTTGCATCAGATTTGTGAAAAAGCCAATGAAAAGATTTTTTCTTATCTTCCTTTCGGGCTTGTTTCTCTCGATGTCAACAATCAGTGGGCAACGGCATTGGACGGTGGCCGACGGTTTGGCCACGGGCGAAGTTCAGCAGATTGTAGAATTGTCGAATGGACAGATGCTCGTGAACTGCGAGGGCGTATTCTGTCTTTCCAACGGACAATCGTTCGACGTTGTGCCTTGCGACCAGCGCCTTGCCTACCGTCTCACGCAATATGTCAATAGTTATGGCCAATTGTGGCAGGGGGATTCTCTTCTGTGGCTGCGTGACTTCTATCGCATTTATCTTTTTGATGCACGCCAGCGCATTTTTATCTCAGACATCGGCGCACACTTTTCCGATGGAATGCTGGAAAAAATCATTTCCAGTGTTGTAGACACCCCTCCACCAACGGCAGAACAATTCCAAATTATTGATTCCATACATGTACAGGACGTTACTGTTGCTACCACCGATCGTCAGGGCGGACTATGGATTGGAACTCGCGCCAGTGGCATCGTCTATCAACCGCCACACCGCATAAAACCTGAAATACATAAAGGCCATGACCCCCTGATTGGAAAGGCACGCGGCGCTTCCCTACGCAGCGGGCAGACCATGTTTGTTATACAACTACACGACGGGCGACAGTTGCGCTGCGATTCGCTCTGCCATCTGGGGTACTGTCTGCCCGACCAAACAACCGTATCATTGAATGACAAATTACCAGTCTTGAACCAATACCGTTACATGGTTGGAGCCTGTTCGTTGGATGGGGAATGGGTGGCTGTCTATACGCAGAACGGAGCCTTTCTGCTTGACACGAAGGCCGACACGCTGGCGACATTCCCACATATCAGTGATATTGAGCGCTACAGTAGCAAGTACAACTGTATGCTCAAGGATAACGACGGGCGGTTATGGGTTGGTACGCAGAATGGACTGTTCCTGATGGAAAGTGCGAAAAATGAAAAATATAATTTGCCGACAAGAGTCGAAGGATTGGCGAACAACTGCATACGAAGTTTGGTGACGGATGCCGACGGACATGTGTGGGCGGGTACGTCGTTTGGCGTTTCGCGCATCACACCAACCGTTGTTAATCTGAACGCAGATGATGGCATACCCGCCATTTCGACGATAGACCGGGCTGCTGTTCTTCTGGATGACAGGCGACTGGTCTTCGCAACCGGTGGAGGGCAGGCTGTATCATTCCGACCCAACGAACAAATAGGAGAAGAGAAGCAACTTCCTGTGGTCATCACAAGGATGACGGTCAACGGAGAGTCGGCTTTTCCCACCTCTCAATCCTTATCCTACAACCAAAATAATCTCATTTTTTGTTTTTCCACACTCAATTACGCCACTCCATCCCACGATTGCTACCGCTACCGCCTTCGCGGTTTGGAGAACGATTGGAATTTATGCAGTGATGGCAAGGGACAAGGAACGGCCAACTACAAGGCACTCCCGTCAGGAGACTACACTTTTGAGGTGCAGGCTTCCACGGCTTCAGGCGAATGGGGGGCTGTCACTTCGCAGGCTTTTGTCATCTATCCACCTTGGTGGCGCACATGGTGGTTAAAGATAATATATGCGTTGGTGGTGTTGATGGGACTCCTGGGGCTAATAAACTTGTATTTGAAGAAGAAGCGCGCCCGGCTCATTGCAGAGAACGACGCCCGAGTTAATCGCCTTTTCGAACTGCGCGATGAAGCCCGCCACCAATTTGCAGAGTCTGCCAATATCGCTCCCGACAAGATAGCCGTCAATGCCGAGGAGGAGAAATTAGTGTCCCAGATGCTGAAAGCCATTGAAGCGCATATCGATGATGAGCAGTACAACGCCGACCTGTTGGCACGTGACGTAGCCATGAGTCGTGCCTCACTCTACAAGAAGTTGCAGACTATGCTCGGCATCACACCAACCGATTTCATTCGCAATGTCCGCCTGAAGCGAGCCGCCCAACTGCTTGTCGAGTCCCAACTGTCTATTAGTGAAATTGCTGACCATGTCGGCTTCGCCACTGCTCGCAATTTCTCTTCTTCTTTCAAGAAGATGTTCGGTGTGCTGCCGTCGGAGTATAGGGATGGGCCTATTCTGCTGCCGATTCAGACATGATAGAGAGGATTTTCGCAATGTCGGCCACGTCGACCTTGCCGTCATAGTTCACGTCGCCCCTGCTGTCATCGCCGTCCATTGTGATGCTGCTGAAGCCCTCCATTATGGGCTGGCCGTTGCGCCAGCCGATGGTGGCCGTGGCTATGTCGCTATTGTCAAAGCCGTCGCGAGCAGCATAGACGCAAATCTCGTAGGTCTGGCTGAGGTGCACTTCGCTGCCTCGGTCTCTACCCGTGTCGGCGCACCGTATATCGTAGACAAATTCCACATCAGGTGTCTCACAACCGAACACCAGCTTGCCCCTGTCGTAGATGATGGTGGGAGTGGCACATTTCTTCTCAGGAGTTGAAGGCGTGTCATAGAAATTCTCATCCCTGAAAATACAGTTGCCGTCTTCATAGCAAGCGATGATTCCCCTATTAACGCCAGTCATGCCTCCCCACTCGATACCTCCGCCGAAAATCAGTCCGGCACTGCCGCCAACACCTTCTACCCAGTTGATGGACCAAGAACCATACATGAAACCGTCATGATACTCATTACGCCTTATCGTGATTCTGGGAAAGATGTGGCCATTCACGGTCACGGTATCTCTTTTCGTGGCGTAGACCTTTATGTGGTCATCACTACTAATAGTGTCTCCGGGAGAAAGGGTGAAGTCATAGAGCAGGCTGCTGTTCTCATAGACCTTGCCGTCCTTCTCTTTCAGTCGGGTATAGTATGAACCGCCGATTGGCAAGAAATCATTGTCATTACCAACAGGCGACTTTCCATAGACATTGAACCATGTATCACCGTCTTCTACAGTTTCGCTATGTATATAGAATATGCATTCCTCGCGATAGTTTCCCATCACATCCTCAGCATATTCGTGCCATACCTTTCCCTTCTTCAGCAAAGGGTGGTAGTTGCCCTGAGCCTGTACTGCTCTTGAGGCTGATCCAGCCATAATGGAAAGGATTTTCGCGATGTCGGCCACGTCGACCTTGCCGTCGTAGTTCACGTCACCCCTGCCGTCTTCGCCGTCTATTGTGATGCTGCTGAAGCCCTCCATCACGGGCTGGCCGTCGCGCCAGCTGATGGTGGCCGTGGCCACGTCGCTGTCATAATGGCCTTCGAGGGTGGCGTAGACCCGAATTTCGTAGGTCTGGTTGAGGCTCACCTCGCCGCCGCGCCCGCTGCCGTTGTCGGCGCACTTTATTTCGTAGACGCACTCAGCCCCCTCGGTCTCGCAGCCGAACACCAGTTTGCCCCAGTCGTAGGCGATGGTGGGCGTGGCGCACTTTATCTCTTCTGGGGCAAATGCTACGATGCTCTTGGCTTCGTTCCACGGCTCGGTCGTGCTGTATGCCTCGAAACTTGATGAGGGCACGTGCAGGGTGACATACGATTTATACCCACTTCCAAAAATTTGAGTGCCTCCGGGTTTCCCCTCAAAATCACAAATCACAGGCATTTCTTCCGGCAGGCAAAAGACATCATCCAGCGCTGGGGTG
>JAGCZA010000072.1 GCA_017960525.1 Prevotella sp. | reverse complement strand
CCTCACGACTAAAAGTTGCCAGTATTGGCATATTTTAGTAATGACAGGGGCATTTCTGCATTCCATAATCAATCCAAAATCAAGAAAATGTAGCAAGAATGTGATATTTTAAGTGTTTTCTTTGGGGTGTTTGGGGAGAAATCTGTACCTTTGCAATGATTTTGTAACATGTTGATTATCAATGGTTATTTCCGTTTTTGCGACATGTGTGCATCATCCGGTGCTAACGCATTGATAGTCAGTTAAAGTCGTTTTCGAGGAGGTGAAGTAAGTCTGATATGTAAATATCAAACAAAGATAGGAATCCCGTATAACTCAAGTAGTTATGCGGGATTCATCAAACTTGGCTTTCATGGTTGGATTCTGGTATGTCAGTTTCTTGATGGTCAGCTCCTCAGCCTTATTATTGGCTATACGGAGGTTGTTTTCCGACCCAAGAAGGTTGGCCTTGATTTTCTGCAAATGGTCTATGCTCTTGTCTATCTCCTCAATGGCCCGCTGGAACTTTTCGCTGGCCAGGCGGTAGTTGTTGGCAAAACGCTCCTTGAAGTCGTTCAGCTTGGTTTCAAAGTTGGTGACATCCACCGACTGGCTCTGTGCCAGCACCAACTGGCGTTGCAGGGCAATGCTCTTCTTCGATGTCTGCACCAATAGGGTGATGAGCGGGATGAAGAACTGCGGACGGATGACGTACATCTTGGGATAGCGGTGGCTGACATCTACGATGCCCGTGTTGTAAAGCTCGCTGTCGGGTTCCAGCAATGACACCAGGACGGCAAACTCGCAGCTCTTTCGCCGACGGTCTTCGTCCAGCTTTTTCAGGAAATCCTCGTTGCGGTGTTTCTTGGCCGTCTCATCCATCTCGTTTTTCATCTCGAACATGATGGAGATGTACTCGAAATCACCATCGAAGTCGCGGAAGATGAAGTCGCCCTTTGAGCCACCCGACGCATCGTTGTCCTTCTCGAAATAGGCGTATGGCATAATGGGACGGATGGTGGTGTTGAAGAGGGTGTTGCAATGTGCTTCCAGCGTTTCACCCACCATCTTTGTCGACATTCGGGCCTTCAAGTCCTTGTAGTAGTCCACCATTTCCTGTTTCTGCCGCAGCTGTAGCTCATAGCCCTGGCGGATGTCTTGCTCGCGGCGTATGGAGTCGTTCTTTTCTGCATCTAACCGACCCTTCCACGATGCTATCTCATTGTCTTTCTGTTGAATCAGCTGAGTTGCCTTGTTTTGCTCCTTCAATACTGCCATTTGTGTCTGGCTTTGGCTTTGTGCAACCTGACCCTGCAACTGCAATATCTCCGCATCCTTTGCCGCTAACATCCTGTCGAACTCCACCTGTTTTGACAGAGCGATGCCCTTTATTTGTTCTTCCAGACGTGCGATCTCTGCATTCCGCCTTTCAAGTTCTTTGTCCTTTTCATTGAGCTGTTGCTGGAATCCCTTTTCAGCCTGTAACTTGTCAGACTGACGCTGAAGCTGCTGTTGCCGCTCCAGTTCCTCAGCCCGTCGCTGCACCTCTGCCATAAATTCTTTATTTCGGACTTGGCTCACCACAGAAGCATAGCTGGCTTCATCAACAGAAAATACTTTCCCGCAGTTGGGACATTTTATCTCGTTCATCTTCTTGTCTTATTATTTTGTAATGATATAATCCCACGCTTCTTCAATTCCCCAAATATGCAACCACGTTAATTTCTCAGATATCGTCTGACAAGTTGACAAGGATTTTTCAGATGTCTGAAAAAATGGATACCTTAGGTATAACTTACACATATTGTTCAAATTCAGGTTGCTATATCCCCGTCCGACTCTTGCATTCAGTCACTTGGCAAGGTTCGACAACATCATAGTGCCGTACCACCTTCAAGCGGTTGAGATCTTTGTTAGCTGCTATATTTTTTTAGATTAATGGCACAAAATTACAAAATTCCTCACAGAATAAAGACAAAAGCCATTAAAATGTTGCAAAAATCGATGATTTTAATGAATTTTGTTCATCTTATGCACAAAAATCAATTGGTTTTAAGAGAAAATGCCCCATTACTTACAAAATATGTGGTTAAACAGCGATAGTTTATGTCTCATTGATACAGGGCCCCCCTTGAGGCTATGCTCGTTTTCGGATTATTATCGTATGCAACTTCAACAATTTCTGGAACCACCGAATGTGGGGGTAGGCCCCGTGCCAGCCCGCACGCCGGAACGGCGTTCTTTATGCGTGGACATAACACCTAATGGCGATCGGACTGGCACAGAGCCTCTGCCCCTACAGTGGAGGAATGTCGATTCACAGAGGGGAAACGGAGGTTGGATTATCGTATGTTTGCGCCAAATCGTTCACTCTCTGAGTTTGGTTCGTCCTAACTCTGAGTTTGGTTCGTCCTAACTCTGAGTTTGGTTCGTCCTAATTCTGGTTTCACACCATGTTATTCGCTATATGACACCAATACTGAACTTGTAGTACCGTATAAACAGCTCCCGCGAAAGATACGAAAAGTGTGACTACAGATGACGTATTAGGGCAGAATTTGGCGTATATCGGCATTGATTTCTAACTTTTCGGGGCAATTTATAAAAGTTTTTATCTCGACAGGCTTTTAATTCGGAAAATTTATCTATATTTGCAGGCTGAAAAAGAAACAACCTAAATTTTTTACAGAAATGAGAAAGTTTTTGACGATGAGCGTTCTGGCTCTGAGTGTCCTGGCACTACAGGCCCAAAACCGGTACATTGTAAAGACAAAAGGGGCTAAAAAAGTGGTCACAGCACAGGTCCAGGATGGAGCCGAGGCCGCTGAGGAGCCCGAAGAGGAAAAGGATTTCCTGAGCCAGTATTTCCGCTATGTGAGCATGTGCGACTGGCAGGACGGCATGCGCTTTATGGTTATTCCCGACAAGAAGGATATGGTCATCAAGACTTTTGCCGATGCCAGCACGGGGATGATGGTAAGCAGCTCCAGCCTCCGCCACAAGATTATGATCTATCGTGGCCACCAGAACACCGGTGGCCTGCACGAAAGAGTCGACTTCGAGTGTGAGGATGACGGCAAGCGCTATTACTTTGAGGTTCCCACAGCCAAGTTCGACGACTATTGCTTCGGCAAGCTGGGTGTTCCCACCCTGGCCTATCTGGGCGATGTTGACACGGCCATCGAGTTGTTCAAGGACAAGACGCTCTTCACGCTGGCCGACGAGTATTATGTGGACACCGATGTGGACGGCGACGGCTACCGCGTGCTGACCGACATTCCGAAGAACACCGAGGTGAAGGTGGTGGCCGTCGGTGTTGGCACACGCAACTTCCCAGTCAAGATTATCGTGGCCGACGAGCAGGGCAACGAGTTTTTCCAGAACGTGGCTATCAGCCGCACTAACAGCGGCCTGCGCGACGACGAGTTCGAAATCAGCAATATGATATTCCACACCTTCCGAGGCTCATTCGAGATGATGGGCGACGACCAGGCTCCCAGCGCAACCTACAAGCGCTTCATCGGTACGACGGTGTTCACGCTCCAAAACACCCAAATGCTCAATGCCAACGGTCAGAAGACCAATGTGGCACGCCTGTCGACCTTCAAAATCAAGAGCATACGCGCCCAACGTGGCACCGAATATGTCAAAATGACACTCGTAGGCAATGGCTCCGGCTCGGAGTACACCAAAGAAGTGACCTTCAATAACAAGAATATGATCGGCGAGCCCGACAAGCAGGACAAGAACTATTTCCACGACCTCTTTGCCCAAGGCAACCCCGCCACAATGGAGGGGGTGCGCAAAGACAACCTGAAGGACGTGCAGAGAGGGCTGGTGCGTGTGGGCTATACGGAGAACGAGGTGAGGCTGGCGCTGGGCAAGCCCAGCACCACCGGGCAGACGCAAAACCAGCAGACCACCTGGAGTTACAACTATCCCGGCATGCCCTACACCTGCATCGTCTTCAACCCCAAGACCAAGAAAGTGGTGAAAATTCTGAAATAAAAACAGAAAACAATGGCAAGAGTACTGATGATTGGCGCCGGAGGCGTCGCAACCGTTGCTGCGTTCAAGATTGCGCAGAACAGCGATGTGTTCACAGAGTTTATGATAGCAAGCCGCCGCAAGGCGAAGTGCGACGCCCTGGTGGAGGCCATTCACCAGAAAGGCTACACCATGCCCATCAAGACGGCACAGGTGGATGCCGACGACGTGGAGCAGTTGAAGGCCCTGTTCAGCAGTTACAAGCCTGAACTGGTCATCAACCTGGCCCTGCCCTATCAGGACCTGACCATTATGGATGCCTGTCTGGCCTGTGGCTGCTCGTATCTTGACACGGCCAACTATGAGCCGAAGGACGAGGCCCACTTCGAGTATTCGTGGCAATGGGCCTACCGCGACCGCTTCCGCGAGGCTGGCCTGACCGCCATTCTGGGCTGCGGCTTCGACCCGGGCGTGACCAGCATCTTCACGGCTTACGCCGCCAAGCATCACTTCAAGGAGATGCAATATCTGGACATCGTCGACTGCAATGCCGGCGACCACCACAAGGCATTCGCCACCAACTTCAACCCCGAAATCAACATCCGCGAAATCACCCAGAAGGGTCTTTACTGGGAGAACGGGCAGTGGGTGGAGACGGAGCCGCTGGAGATTCACAAAGACCTGACCTATCCCGAAATAGGCCCCCGCGACAGTTATCTGCTGCACCACGAGGAGATAGAGAGCCTGGTCATCAACTACCCGACCATCCGTCGCGCCCGCTTCTGGATGACCTTCGGCCAGCAGTATCTGAAGCACCTCGAAGTGATTCAGAACATCGGCATGAGCCGCATCGACGAGGTGGAGTACGAGGCTCCGCTGGCCGACGGCACAGGCAATGCACGAGTGAAGATTGTGCCCCTGCAATTCCTCAAGGCCGTGCTGCCCAATCCGCAGGACCTTGGCGAGAACTACGAGGGCCAGACCTCGATAGGCTGCCGCATCCGTGGCATCGGCAACGACGGCAAGGAGCACACCTATTATGTATATAACAACTGCTCGCACCGCGCCGCCTACGAGGAGACGGGCATGCAGGGTGTCAGCTACACCACGGGCGTGCCGGCCATGATTGGCGCCATGATGTTCTGCAAAGGACTCTGGAAGAAGCCCGGCGTGTACAACGTTGAGGAGTTCGACCCCGACCCATTCATGGAGCAGCTGAACCGTCAGGGCCTGCCTTGGCACGAAATCCACGACGGCGACCTGGAACTGTAGGAAAGACTTAGAAGGCAGATGACCGACCGTAGACTTTTCACCTTGCTTTTGCTGCCGCTGGTGTGCTCCGTGTGCGCCTTGGCGCAGATGGCCGACCCGGTGCGCTTCAGCACCAAGCTCAGCCAACTGGGCAACAACGAGGGTGAAATCGTGTTTTCGGCAGTCATCGATGCCGGCTGGCACCTCTATTCCTCCGACATCAACGACGACGGCCCCGTCAAAGCCTCCTTCCATGCCGAAAAGATGGAAGGGGCGGAACTGGTGGGCAAACTGGTGCCGCGAGGCAAGGTGACCGAGCAGTTCGACGATATGTTCGGCATGACCCTGCGCTTCTTCGAGGAAAAGGGCGCTTTCGTCCAGAAAGTCCGTTTCAAGGGGGGCCAGTACGTGCTCAACGGCTACTTGGAGTACGGCGCCTGCAACGACCAGATGTGTCTGCCGCCCAGCACGGTGGAGTTCGCGTTCAATGGAGAAGCGGAAGTCCCCAAGGCGAAGGAAAAGCCCGTGGAGGAAGCCGTACCGGCAGAAGAGGTCAAGGAAACGCCTGACACAACTGTTACTATCGCTCCCGAACCAGTAAGCGAGCCGCAGGAAAGCGACCTCTGGGCATCGGTCACCGACGAACTGCAGGCTTTTGAGGGCAAAGCCACAACGGACACTTCCACCTCTTCCTGGTGGTTCATCTTCCTGGAAGGCTTCTTGGGCGGACTTCTGGCCATTCTTACGCCTTGCGTGTGGCCTATCATCCCGATGACCGTCTCGTTCTTCCTGAAGCGCAACAAGGAGCGGCGCAAAGCCATCAGCGAGGCCGTCACCTACGGGCTTTCCATCGTCTTCATCTACGTGCTGCTGGGGCTTGCCGTGACGCTCCTCTTTGGTGCTTCGGCCCTCAATGCGCTCTCTACCAATGCCATCTTCAACATCTTCTTTGCCTTGCTGCTGGTGGTCTTCGCCGCCTCGTTCTTTGGGGCTTTCGAGTTGACGCTGCCTTCCAGCTGGGCCAACAAGGTTGACCAGAAGTCGGAGGCGACCACCGGCCTGCTCTCCATCTTCCTGATGGCGTTCACGCTGGCCTTGGTGTCGTTTTCCTGCACGGGTCCCATCATCGGCTTCCTGCTCGTGGCCGTCTCCACGCAGGGCGACATTGTGGCTCCCACCATCGGTATGCTGGGCTTCGCCGTGGCGCTGGCCATCCCCTTCACCCTCTTTGCCCTGTTCCCTTCCTTGCTGAAGCAAGTCCCCAAGTCGGGCAGTTGGATGAATACGGTGAAGGTGGTGCTGGGCTTCATCGAACTGGCCTTCGCCCTCAAGTTCCTTTCCGTGGCCGACCTGGCCTACAGCTGGCACTTGCTCGACCGCGAGGTGTTCCTCTCTTTGTGGATTACCCTCTTCGCCTTGCTGGGCTTCTATCTGCTGGGCTGGCTCAAGTTCCCCCACGACGACCCCGACCACCGTACGGGCGTGGGCCGATTTTTCCTGGCCCTCGTCTCGCTGGCCTTCGCCGTCTATATGGTGCCCGGCCTGTGGGGTGCTCCGCTGAAAGCCATTTCTGCCTTTGCCCCACCTATGAACACGCAGGACTTCAACCTCCACACCGTTAAGGTGGAGGCCCAATATACCAATTATGACCTGGGAATGGCTGCCGCCCGCGAACAGTGCAAGCCCGTGATGGTCGACTTTACGGGCTTCGGCTGCGTGAACTGCCGCAAGATGGAAGCCGCCGTGTGGACCGACCCGCAGGTGCGCGACCTCATCAACAACCGCTACGTACTCATCTCGCTCTTTGTCGACGACAAGACGCCACTACCAGAGCCTATTGAGGTGACAGAGAATGGCACCACGCGGAAACTGCGCACCGTAGGCGACAAGTGGAGTTATCTGCAGCGCACCAAAATCGGGGCCAACACCCAGCCTTTCTACGTGCTGCTCGACCCCGACACCGGCAAGCCGCTGAACGGGCTGCGCTCCTACGACGAGGACATTGCGGCATACGTCGATTTCCTGCAGAAAGGCCTTGACAACTACCACCCGAACCAATAATCAAATAAATATCAATGACTAAGAATCGTTTCTCCCTTTTGAAGACACTCCTGGCCATTGCGGTCTCCACGCTGATGCTCTCATGCACAGAAGTGAAAACCGATGGCAACCTTGACCTTACCTCGCAATTCATCGACAAGTGGAACATCAACGAGGATGTCAGACACAACGACGACGGCACAATCACCTACGACGCCCTCACATGGGGTGGACTTGTGGCCTATTTTGACCAGGATGGACTCTCGTTTGACATGTCGGGCTATGACAAGTTGATAGTCGATTTTGTCGAGCCTGCTGAAGTAAACTGCCAGTTGATGATCAACGACGACGTGGTAGCAGCGGGTAGCGTGGGCATCACGACCCTCGAATGTTCGTTTTTGGGTATCAATGTGAGCAAGGTGAAGCAGGTGGCTCTTCAGGCCGCCGACCACGCAGTATTCAAGATTAAGCGTATTTACCTGACTAAAACAGATGAGGAACAACCGCAAAAGGCCACAACCATCTGGGAAGGTAAATGTGCTTTCGGCAACTGGGAAAACGGTTTTGTCATCGATGCCGACAGGTTCAATATCGCTATGCCGGGAGACATCTTGGAGATTGTCTATACCACCGACCCAAAAACGCCCGGAGATAATGTCTGGCGTATAAAGACCATCTACAGCAGCACCGAACACACCTTAGAGGGCAATGCCAACGAGCTGGACAAGTGGGGTGCTATGACTGTGAGCCGCTCCTCCACCATTCACCACATCCCCCTGACTGCCAACGATATTGACAGTCTGAGGGTGTATGGCCTCTTCGCCAATGGCTACTATACCGTGGTGACGAAGTGTAACTTGTTGCAGTGGTGATGACGGTCAGCGAATAATGGTGACGATACCGTCTTTTGTCAGTTTGATGATGCCAGAGGGCTGGTGGGGCTTGTGCTCCTGCCGGCGGCTCCAGCACACATAGTCGGCCTGCTCCAGCAATTTCGGGTCTATGTCGCGGTAGTTTTGGGCAGCAGGCTCGCCGCTAATGTTTACCGAAGTGGAGACGATGGCCTTCTGAAACCTGTAACACAACTCCTTAGAAAACGGCTCCTGGGTGATGCGTATGCCTATGGAGCCGTCTTCGGCTATCAGGTTGGGGGCCAGGTTCACAGCACCGTCGAGGATGAGCGTGGTGGGCTTGACAATGCAGTCGATGAGTTGCCAGGCCACATCGGGCACATTCCTTACATAGCGTTGCAGCCGGGCGTCGCTGTCCACCAGGCAGATGAGGGCCTTCGAGTCGTCGCGCTGCTTCATCGCATAGACACGGCGGACGGCCTCCTCGTTGGTGGCATCGCAGCCAATGCCCCAGATGGTGTCGGTGGGGTAGAGAATCACTCCACCCCGCCGAAGCACCTCCACGGCATTCTTAATGTCTTGTTCCTGTGTCATTCCTTATTCTGCTATGACGGGCTTGTACTTGGGAACGAGGGCCTTCATGATGAACCAACCAATGAGGTAGGCCACGGCGCAGATGCAGAACACCACCATATAGGCGGCGGGCTTGCCGTCGAAACCGAAGAAGGAGAAGGCACTGCCCTGTTCGGCTGCCCACTTGAAGAAGATACCCGAACCATAGTTGATGGACATGGAGCCGATACCGCCAGCCATCGTGCCCAGACCTACGAGCGTGCCGATGGTGGACTTGGGGAACATATCGCCAACGGTAGAGAACAGATTGGCCGACCAAGCCTGGTGTCCGGCACCAAGCAGGCCAATGAGAATGGCGGGCCACCAAGCGCTATAGACGCCAAGGGGCTGTGCCAGCAGACCGAGAACGGGGAAGCAGGCGAAGATAAACATGGCACGCATACGGCCCAGATAGGGATTCATACCGCGCTTCTCAACGAAATACTTGGGCAGATAGCCGCCGCCGATGGAGAGCACGGTAACAATGGCGTAAAGCGTGAAGATGAGGGCGATACCCATGCCAGAGTCGCTGGTGTAGCCATACTGGTCGCTGAAGTAGGCGGGTGCCCAGAACAGGAAGAACCACCACACACCGTCGGTCATGAACTTACCGACGAGGAACGACCATGTCTGCTTGAACGTGAAGCACTGCCAGAACGGGATGGTCTTCTCTTCCCTCACGACATCGCGGTTCTGAACGTCGGCCAGGTCGTTGTCCTGCTCAATATAGTTCAACTCGGCCTGGTTCACACGCTTATTCTGACGAGGTTTCTCGTAGAGCCATGCCCACAGACCCATCCAGACAAAACCGAGGGCACCGATGATGATGAAAGCCATCTCCCAACCCCAGGCGCGGGCCAGCAAGGGAATGGTGGCGGGGGCAGCAAGAGCACCCACCGAGGCACCGCTGTTAAAGATGGAAGTGGAGAAAGCACGGTCTTTCTTGGGGAAATACTCAGCCGTAGCCTTGATGGCGGCAGGGAAGTTACCAGCCTCACCGACGGCGAGAATCAAGCGGCAGGAGAGGAACAGCCACACCGAAATGGTGGCAATGGCAACAGCGGCATCGCCAGTGAGTTGTCCAAGTTCGGCTACCGAACTGTAGCCCTGCGTCTCCATAGCCACCCAGCCACAGCCTGCGTGCAAACAGGCACCAAGCGACCACACGAAGATAGCAATAAGATAACCCTTCTTGGTGCCCATCCAGTCGATGAACTTACCGGCGAAGAGGTTAGCCACGGCATAGAACAGCGAGAAGGCACCAGTAATTAGACCATAGTCGGCATCAGTCCAGTGGAAATCGACGGCAATGAAGTCTTTCCAGGTTAGTGACAAGACCTGACGGTCCATGTAGTTGACAGTGGTTGCCAGGAAAAGCAACGCACAGATGACCCAACGGAAGTTGGACATTTTGGTGGTTTGAATAGGAGTCATTTTCTTTCGTTATTTCGTTATCACGTTATTTCGACATTTCTATATTACTTAATATCAATGACGGGAATATTGTCTTTGTCGTTATAGTAAAGGTTCTCGCCAGCCATACCCCAGATGAAGGTGTAGTAGTAGGTGCCGGCGGCAGCGTGCATCGACCACTCGGGCGACATGATGGCCTGCTCGTTGTGCAGCCAGACAACGCGGCTCTCCTGCGGCTCACCCATAATGTGGGCGATGGTCTGGCCTTCGGGCAGGTTGAAGTAGTAGTAAGCCTCGATGCGGCGGCCGTGGGTGTGCGGCGGCATCGTGTTCCAGGCGGCACCAGGGTTCAACTGCGTCAGGCCGAGTTGCAACTGGCAGGGGCCTTCCTCCAAAACGTCGTTCACGATGAGTTTGTAGACGGTGCGGTTGTTGCACTCCTCCAGCGAGCCGACGGGGCCCCAGACGGCAGCCTTCAGCGAACCCTTGCGGCCGTCGAGGGTAATCCACTGCGTCTTGTAGTGCTGGTGGGCGGTGGCGCTGTTCAGGTAGAACTTGGCGGGTTTCTTCGCATCCTTCGAGCGGAAGAGCACCTCCTTGTTCACATCAACAGAATTTCCTTTCTTGTCCTTGCCGATGTGGCCGCGACCGATGTAGAGGGCCTCCTTCGGCGAGAGGGCATATTCCTTGCCGTCGACGATGACCACGCCGTCACCCTGGCCGCAGTTCACCACGCCCAACTCACGGTTGTAAAGGAAATACTTGTCCTTGATGCCAGGGTCCACGTCGAGGCCCAGGTCGCGGAAGTTCTCCAGTTTCAGGTCTTTCGTCACAGGCATGGCACCGCCATAGATGAAACGGTCGTAGTGCGAGTAGGTGAGGTGGATTTTGTCGGCCTCCATCACCTTCTCCATCACGAATCGCTCGCGCAGCGTCTTCGTGTCATAGTGCTTCACATCCTCCGGATGGCAAGCCGTCTGGAAGTTCACTGTCTGCTGGGCCGGTGAAACCAATGCCACCGCCAGCAGTGCTACTGAAATTAATGTCCTTTTCATTCTATTATTTGAAATTAATTAATAAATCTTTCTTGTATTTTTGGGAAACTAATTCCCGTGTATTTCAGGGAAACTAATTCCCGTAGTTATCGTAGTTCTTCAATTGACATATTTCTTGTATTTCAGGGAAACTAATTATCGTAATTTTTTTAATTGACGTATTTGGAAAGGTTCGACTGGTTTAGTAAGACGAAATGGTCTTGGTCTGGGACATATACATATCGCTCTGTGTGGAGACTCGGTTTGCCGAAGTTTAAGAGTATACCACGACATTGTTTGGTGATGCGCATATAATTGAACAATTGTGCATGGTGTTCGCTGATTATTTTATCAACAGCCTTTATTTCCACAACAATATCTTTATAATAGAAATCCGCGTAATACAACTTTGACAAGGGTTCTCCTTTATAATAGGCGGTGAGAGGTTTTTCTCTTTCCACATCCATCTTCCTTAAAGCAAATTCCTTTTCAAGAGATTCCTGATATATTGGCTCTGCCATACCGTACCCCAGAGTATTAAACACTTCAAGAGCGGCCCCTATCACATCATACATCGCCATATATTCCTCCCTTGTCATCATAAATTATGATAATTACGGTAGTTCGTTTCCAGACAAATCGTTACTGCACATTTCTTTCCTCACGGGTGATGCGCATACGGTTCCAGACGACCATACCTACCGTGATGAGGGTGAGGACGGCCATGCCTATCCAGCGCAGGTAGTTCACACAGGCGTAGACGACGTAGCCGAAGAGGGAGGAGGCGAAGTCCATCGCTCCGGCCTGGAAGCCGTCGGGAATCTTTGCGGCCTTGTCCTGGGTGGCCTCGTAGACGGTGTTGGCGGCTTGGGTGAACGCAGGGGCCATGTCGGTGACGAAGTAGAGGCCTATGGTGACGGCCACCAGACCTACAATGAAAGTCTTGACGACGTTACCCTTGGTGAAAGGCAGCACCATGACGAATACGTAGAACATTCCGGCCAGCGACGCCAGCGGCAGGAACTGGTTGCCACCCTTGGAGAGCGCGATGGCGAGCACCAGCGTGACGGGAATGAGGAGCAGGGAAACGACGAGCGTAGTGGGATGGCCGATGACGAGCGCCGGCGACATGCCGATGTACACTTTCTTTCCCTTGAACTTGCGCTTGACCACCTCCTGTGTCTTCTCCGAGATAGGCATCAGACCGTCGATGAACAGACGGGTGATGCGGGGTATCAACTCCATGACGGCACCCATAGTGACTCCGAGGAAGAGCACGCTCTTGACGATGCTCATCACGGCATCAGTAGTGGAGTCGAAAGTGGCGGCGTAGGCAGCAAAATCGGTAAAGTGGTCGAAGTGTGCGGCGGCTCCTATCAGCGCTCCGACAATGACGCCCAGCACCAGCGGCTCGCCCAGCACGCCGAACTTCTGCTTCAGGCCCTCGGCGTCAATATCGAGTTTCGAGAAGCCAGGAATCTTGTCGAGTAGCCAGTTGATGCCGATGGCAAACGGCGTGAAACTCTGGCAGAAAGGCTGCGGGATGCTGATGCCGTCCATATTGTCGTAATAGCCCTGGAAGCGGTCAGCGGTGAGGTCGGCCATGACGAGGGTGACGATGTAGCAACTGATAGCGGCGAAATAGCCCCAAAGCAGGCTCTGGTCCATGACGAAGTAGGCCACGGCACCAATGAATGCGAAATGCCAGTAGTTCCACAGGTCAATATTGACTGTTCGCGTACATTTTGTTATTAGCAGCAGGAAGTTGATGCCTAAGCAAATGGGGATGATGAGCGCACCCACGGCGGTGTTGTAGGCCACGGCGGCGGCGGCGGGCCAACCCATATCGAAGACCTTCAAGTCGAGGTTGAAGATTTTCGACACGGCATCGAGCGGGGTGTTGAAATTCGTAGTGAGCAGGGCGGTGACAATGCCAAGGCCCACGAAGCCGACGCCGACATAAAGTCCGCTCTTGAGCGACTTGCCGAATTTCATGCCTATGCACAGGCCGATGATAGTAAACAGAATAGGCATCATCACCGATGCGCCCAGAGAGATAATGTACGAGAATACTTGTTCCATGAGAATGATAAAATTTGTTTTATTTAGTATTGGCGTAGTTAGGCTGCAAAATTACTCATTTTTATTGAAATAGCATCATAATGAGGAAAAAATCTTGCGCAAAAACCCATAATTCCGTTATTTTCCTGTGAAACTAACAGGAAAATACCATAGGCCTCGTTGATTACCCCTCCGCCTTATGCCCACCCCATACCGGTTGACTTCAAGACCAAGACCAGCAAAATGATCTTCGTCTCATAGCGTCGCGTTTCTTTGAGGCCCCCTTCTTCGAGCAATACCACAACTCATCAGCAAAGCACCCAAAAGTGTCAAATCAGTACCATTCGAGTGATTTGTCAGTTGGTTTTTGTAAAAGATTATTTATTTTTGCAAAATAATCCACAAAAAACTTGCACATATCAAGAAAAGTTCTTACCTTTGCACCCGCAATTCTTAAATGCGCAAATTGCTTCAGTAGCTCAGTTGGTTAGAGCACCTGACTGTTAATCAGGGGGTCGTTGGTTCAAGCCCATCCTGAAGCGCCTTAAAAAGAGTCCTGTAGGTCAATAACTTACGGGACTTTTCTTTTCCTCACATTTCAAAGTTGCACCCAATTTGCACCCAATTTCATGCTTTATATGGGGCTTGCACCCACTCCTTTGCAGAATTAACAATCCATAATCCTGCAAAAGATAATATTTGCAGAGTGTTGTCAAGTTCTTATGTTGACAAGTTGAGAATTCTTATGGTATTTCAACCGTCAACAGACCTCAATTACCCTATCCGCTTGCCTGTTACGGCGCAAATTGAAACTTTATCATGAAATATTTGCGGTTTTTCTTTGAATATTCAACTAAAAAGTTTAATTTTGCAGCAGAATAGAATAAATATCTCATAATGGCTACGAAAGAAGAAGTACAGCGTTTCCTAAATCAAATGAAGGAAAAGATCAAAGTCTTCGGAATTATATATAGAGATGACAGAGGTAAAAATGCCCAGACGCTGATTGATCTGGAAATTACACCTAAGTATCGGGACTCTGTTATAATCAATATAGAAGTCGAGGACTACTCTGAAGGACCTGTCATTGACACTCTCAACCAATGTGGAGAGATGTGGGTCTTTGGAAAAGACGTTAAAGGGCAGGAAGTTTACATCAAGATTACATTGGGTAAGGGATCAAGTGCATTATGCATTTCTTTCCACATTGCAGAACACCCGATGAACTATCCATTTAAATAAAAGCGATATGCAAAGTCCATTTACAGGAGGTCATGCAACCCTCCGCCACGAATTATCAGAACTGACGTTCCGGAAGGAGAAATTCCAGTACGTACACCAGTTTTATGAGTGTGATGAGACCAAAGAGCGCTTCACCACTACTGCTTTGGACGAAGTCAATGTCGGCCAGGTATATAATCAGTATCGGGCCAAATACGGCATTCCATTCCCTGACGAGATTAAGCGTATTCGTCAGCGCTATGGTCTGCCCGCCTCTAAGATGTCCCAGATTCTTGGATTTGGCGACAACCAGTATCGCTTATATGAAAATGGAGATATGCCCAGCGAGGCTAATGGCAAGATTCTAATGTCTATTCAGAATCCACACATCTTTGAGAGTTTTGTCACCAACGCCAGAAATCAATTCGAGGAAGACGAATTTGCCAAGATACTCAATAAGGTGAAATCGGTCAAAACGGATGCCAACGATGCATTCATCAAGGATTACATCTTCAATGGGAGCCGAAGGGACATCTTCAATGGCTATGCCACCCAGTCTATCAGCAAACTCAAAAACATCATCCTTTTCTATATAGAGAAGTATCATGGTGTATTCTTCACGATGATGAACAAACTGCTGTTCTACACAGATTTCTATAGTTATAAGATGACCAGCAAAGGAATGAGTGGTTTGGCTTATAAAGCCATTCAGCGAGGTCCGGTACCCATTCGATGGGACAGAATCTATAGTTTCTACGATGACATCCAACAAGAAATTGTGCATTTTG
>JAGCZA010000071.1 GCA_017960525.1 Prevotella sp. | reverse complement strand
CTTGTCGGCCTGGTCAATCCAGTTGAACAGATAACCGCCAGCAGGACGCTCCTGAATGGTAAGGCATTCAGAAGCAATGTCCTCGTCAATGAGTTCGCCGAAATCGCAGCACTTCTTCCTGGCAGCAGCAGTATTCTTCGTCGTGTTGAAGTCAACGCCATCAGGCAGTAAGAGAGAAAAGTTCCAACCAACGATAGTCTCAGTGGTGTTAAAGTCCATATTGATAACCAAATCGAAAGTACCGTCTTCGCCAATGGTCACATCGGAAGCAGTAAGGACAGTCACCTCATTGCCTGTTCCACCTGAATCGACAGAATAGTAGAAACTAGCAACATCTGAATTAATAAAGCCTTCTTTTACTGCTATGGCTTTCACAGTACAGCTTTGAGTCGGGGTGATTGGATTTGTATAGCGTGTACTATTTGATGTGGGAACGGTACCGTCAAGGGTGTAGTATATGTTAGCCCCTTCCGTGGCTGTACTGATGTAGAGCAAGTTTCCAACACGGCTAAATGTCGGTGCAGGTAATGTCGGCATGGGCGTGGTTCCGGCATTGATGTTAAACTCAACGTCGGCAATAACAGCACCTCCACCAAAGGTGGCAAAGCCCTGGTCCTTGCTGTTCGACAGACCAATACCGAAGATCTTACCTGTGCCGCTAAGGGTGGCGGGGTCGGCCTTCAGGTTGATGATGATAAGCCTACCCTTGGTACCAAGCAACGGGGTCTTGTCGGCCTGGTCAATCCAGTTGAACAGATAACCGCCAGCGGGACGCTCCTGAATAGTAAGGCATTCAGAAGCAATGTCCTCGTCAATGAGTTCGCCGAAATCGCAGCACTTCTTCCTGGCAGCAGCAGTAGTCTTCGTCGTGTTGAAGTCAACGCCATCAGGCAGTAAGAGAGAAAAGTTCCAACCAACGATAGTCTCAGTGGTGTTAAAGTCCATATTGATAACCAAATCGAAAGTACCGTCTTCGCCAATGGTCACATCGGAAACAGTAAGGACAGTCACCTCATTGTCGGCGCGGGTGATATTCTGTGCCCATGCTGTTGAAAAGAGCAACAGCAGGAGTGCTATTATCGATAATCTGTGAGTATTCATCATTTCTCTATCATATTTAAGGAAACCAGACATATTATTTCGTAGGCAGAGGGTTGTCGTTCTCAGAAGGCGGTGTCTTGCTCTTTTGCGTGACAACGACAACATACTTGGTACTGCTGTTAGTGCCGCTGACGGTCACGCGAGCCGTACGTCCACTCTCCGAAGTGTTTTCATAGACGCTGATTGTCACCGAACCCTGTCCATTGCCTGAAGCGGGTGTCACAGTACACCAGTTGGTATTGTCCGATACTACTGTCCACGGTTCGTTGCTGTCTATAGTCAGATTGAGGCTGTCTCCGCCTGGAGCCACGCTGAACTCGGTGTCGCTCACGGTGGTGTACCATCCCATAGCCGACTGTGTCACGGATAGCTTTAGCTCCTGACCACTGTTTTTTCCCTTGACGGTAATGTGAGCTGTGCGTGCGCTGGTTGTGGCGTTAGCAGCAACACTCACCGTGACGGTGGCAGTCCCCGTTCCAGAAGTAGGCGAAACGGTGCACCACGTTGTGGCATCGGAAGTTGCTGTCCACTCCTCATTGCTGCTTATTGCAAAAGTCTTTGTAGCAGCCTCGGAGCCGAATGAGAGTTCGGTTAAAGCGAGGGTGGTGAATGGTGTGGCACCGGCCTGCGTCACGCTGACACTTCTGCTGACAGGTGTCTTGCCGTTGGTGGCAAAAACTATCTGGCCTGTTCTGGCCTGAAGCGACGTGTTCGCATCAGCGGTAATGGTTACTTCTGCGTTTCCATTGCCTGAAGTGGGAGTCACGTGCAGCCAGGCTGGTACCTTGGTGGCATCCAGTTGCCACTCTGTGTTGGAAGTGACCGTCAGTTCCTTTGCAGCACCGTCAGCAGCCAGGTTGAGGGTCTCTGCCGAGAGTTGCAGTTCGTCGGGCACTTCAACCACAATCTTCGTCCAGCCTTCTGTACTGTAGTTGGCATCGGTGGGAACAGCAAAGTAGCCACTCTCCCCCACCTTCAGGTCGGTACTCCTGATGGTGCGCTTGTATTGTTGTCCGGCAATCTCTACCAGAATAGTGTTTGCGCCCCAGCCATTGACAAGATCACCATAGATATAAGGTGTATAGCCGTCGGTCTGGACGGTAAGCGTCAGCCCCTCTATCTTTCCCCCTTCGTGGAAAAGACCCTTGATGGGCGATACCGACTCACGGATGTCGCTCTCGCCAAAGGTGACCTTGGTGCCCGAAGTGCCTTGCATACGCAGACGCCAGGAAAGGGGTTTCAGCCGCATACTCACGCTGATGCTGCCGTCGTTGGCCAGTTTCCAAGAGTTCTCGCCACTGTACTTCTCAGCCAGCAGACAGGTCTTTGCGGTATCGTGGTACTTCACATAGCAGGCCTTGCAGGCACCACTCCCGGAAAGTTGGCCATTCTGGGTTTTCAACGTCCATTGCCCCTGCGAGGCATTGTAGGTAGCCACCGCAAGGACTGTGTCCTTCTGGGAATTGTAGAACATAAAATTCACCTGGCTGCCATTTTCCCAAGCAGTCGCCGCACGGGTGGCAGTTGCGTCGAAGGAGGGCACCTCCATATCAAGGCGCAGCAGATAGGTGTGTGAGCCTTGGTCGGCCACCCTGTTCTCCATCAGCGTATCATCGTTGCTGCAAGCCAGAAACGACAACGCTGCCGAGAGGCATATCAAGGCACTAAAAGCCACTTCTTTAGCGTATTTCTTTGTTGTTTTCATCGCGTTTGTTTGATGTCTTTAGTTAGCATTTGGGTGCAAAAGTAATAATAATTATTCAATAATGCAAGTAAAAAGGCGAAAAAAACGTTTCAGCCGCCGATAACAACCTTTAGGCCGCGAAGTGAAAGTTGGGCGGTGCAGCGCTGTTGGGTGGCTTCTGTGGGAACGGACAAAAGGATGTGGCTGGGGTTGTAGTCGGACCACATACGGCGGTGTTTGTCTTTCCCCACATCGTGATAAGGTAGCAGATGGACGGTGAGGGGCGTGGCCGTGGGGAGCGAGGCCAGGAAATCGGCTGCGGCCTCCATACTCTGTTCGTCGGCGTTCACGCCTTCTATCAGCGGGATGCGGATGACAAAGTTTTTACCTGCTTGGGCCAGCCAACGGATATTGTTCAGAATCAATTCGTTGCCAACGCCAGTATAGAGGCGGTGACGCTCGCTGTCCATTAGTTTAAGGTCAACGAGTAGCAGTTCGCACGCCCCTGAGACGGCCTCCACCACCTCCTGAGGTGCATAGAGCGTGGTGTCTACGGTGCGGTGCAGGCCCCGCCGGCCCAATTCCTCCAGCAACTGGAGCGTGTAGGCGGGATGCATCAGCGGTTCGCCGCCACACAGGGTGACGCCACCACCACTCTCTTCCATCACCTGACGTTCCTTTTCCACCTCGGCCATCAACTCATCCATCGGCCAAGCCCGCCCGCACATCTCCAAAGCGGTGGTGGGGCAGCCTTCGGTGCAACGACCACAGCGCGTGCAACCTTCCTTCAACACAATGCCCTCAGAAGCAAGGTGCAACAACTGGCTGGGGCAGGTTTCTACGCACGTCTGGCATCCAATGCACTTTGACCGTTTGTACAGCACTTGCGCCTGCGGCGACCAACTCTCAGGGTTATGGCACCACACGCAGCGCAACGGGCACCCCTTCAGGAAAATGGTGGTGCGTATGCCCGGCCCGTCGTTGATGGCAAAGCGCTTGATGTCGAAGATGAGCGGCTGTTGCATATAATATATTATAATGGTATAAGGCGCACGTGAAGCGTGTGCGGTTCCTGGCGGATGGCATATTTCGTGAGCACTCCAGGGCCGCAACTGCTATTGCCTAAGCCCAGCACGGCGCAGTCCAGATTGAGATAGACATAGCGGGAGTCAGGCACAAGGTCGCAGTCGTGGGCAGTAGCATAGAGGTGCTGCACGCTGTAAGGCAAGGCGGAGAAGGAGAAAGGCTGGCCGTCGAGTGCCTCCACGCGCAGGCCTTTGCCTTCGGGCGTGGTGAGTTCCAGCCATTGCGTGTCGTCGTGGTTGCCACTGTCCTGCGGACGGGGATAGTGCACATACTGCTCGTCGACGGTGCTTTCCCATAGGCTGATTATCGTTGAGGCGTGGCGGTCGGGGTAGTCGTCCCAAGGGCCTCGGCCAAAGTAGGACAGGCGGCGCAGGTCGCGGGGCAATGCCAGCGTAACGCCCAGGCAGGGCAGCGTGGGCAGTTGGCCCTGGGGCAGAAAGTCGACGCGCAGGTCAAGGCTGCCATCGGCCTGAGGCTGCAGGTGGTAGTCGATGGCGATGCTGCCGTCGGTGGTGGTGAAGACCACGGTGGTGTCGGCGGAACTACCGCCGACTACGGGACACCAGGCGAGGCTGTCGCAGGGGCGGTCCAGGCCCTGGCGCTTCCAGTCCTTGGCAATCCAGTTGCCGAAGCCCTTGTCGTTGTCGGTGGGGGCGCGGAAGAGGTGGGGGGAAATCTGAGAAATGAAAGATGAGAAATGAGAAATATGATTACTTTCAGGAGCATCTTTCCGCTCTTGAGTGTTATCATATTTCTGATTTTTCATTTCTAATCTGTTATTTAAAGCAAGCGGGAACTGCTGACGGCAAATCTCGTGGCCTTTCGGGGCCCAAGGCTTGTCGTGGCGCAGGGTGGCCCGCACGAAAATCAAACCTTCGTCCTCCAGCCAATATATATCGTAATCGTCGAGCGTACAGGTGGAATCCAGCAGTTCGGCAGTACCGTCCGCACGCAGGCGCAACGGGGCATAGACCTGTTTCACTTCCCAGTATTTCGGTGTCGGCTGGCGGTCGCTGCTGACGATACCCTTCAGGCAGAAGGATTTCAGGTTGGGCACATCGCCAAAGTCACCGCCGTAGGCCGTCATCCGCTTGCCGTCGGGACGGGTGACAAAGATGCCCTCGTCGGCCCATTCCCAGATGAAGCCGCCGAGCATACGCGGGTGGCTATAGATTTCGTCCCAGTATTCCCGCATATTGCCCAGCGCATTGCCCATAGCGTGGGCATACTCGCTGGTGAGGACCGGGCGCGAAGCCTGCTTCGCTATCGTCAGCAGACGCTCCCAGCGGGCGTTCTCAGGGCGCTCCATATTGCTGTCGGCCACGCCGGGATTCAGGTATTCGTCCTGCGTGCGGGGGTAGAAACGGCTGATGACATCGACCGCCGACGGGTCAGGACTGCCCTGCGCCCCCTCGTAGTGTACCAGCCGCGTGGGGTCGTATTCGTGAATCCAAGCCGCCGTCATTGCGAAGTTCGGCCCCCATCCGGCCTCGTTGCCCAGGCTCCAGAAAATGACCGAAGGATGGTTCCTGTCGCGTATGACGAGCCGCTGCGTGCGATCCATCCAGGCCGCGGCCCAAGTGGGGTCGCTGGCCAGTTGGCCGCGCAGGCCGTGCTCCTCGATGTCGGCCTCGTCCATCACGTAGAGGCCCAGTGAGTCGCATAACTCGTACCACCGCTCGGTGTTGGGATAATGGCAGGTGCGCACAGCGTTGATATTGGCCTGCTTCATCAGCAGAATGTCCTGCAACATACGCTCCTCAGTCATTACGTGACCACGCTCAGGGTCCATTTCGTGCCGGTTCACGCCGCGAAGCCGCACGGGCACGCCATTGACGAGCAACCGGCCCATCGTATCGGTCTCCACGCTACGGAAGCCCACACGCTGCTCCATCTGCTCCACGATATGGCCCAAACTATCGACCAGCGCGAGGCGGAGCGTGTAGAGATAGGGCCGCTCGGCCGTCCATTTCTGCGGATTCTCCACCTTGGCCTCCATCCAGCCCCACTTGGGATAGCCGCGTTGCGGCGTGCGGTCGTTCATAATGGCGGCACGATGGTCCAGATTGAGCATCGTGGCCGCGTCGGCAGAGAGCGGCCAATGCTGGTCGCAGGGTACAAGTTGGCCGTCGGCATCGTAGAGCCGCGCCTCCACGCGATAACCCTCTCCGCGTTGGCCGCCCGTCACCTCCAGTTCGGGGTGAACCACGAGGCGGGCGTCACGGTAGTCGCCGTCGAGCAAGGTGCGCACGCCCACATCGCGCAGGCGAATCTTGGGCGTGGCAAAGAGGCTGATGCTGCGGTGAATGCCCGCCAGCCGCCACATATCCTGGTCTTCCAGGTAACTGCCGTCGCAATACTTCAACACCTGTAGCGTCAGTTGCTGTTGAGCCGGCTGCTTCAGCAGATGGTTGGTGATGCGGAACTCGGCCGGCTCCATAGCCCCTTGCGAGTAGCCCACCAGCCGCCCGTTCACCCACACGTAGAAGGCACTGCCCACGGCCCCCAATCGCAGGAAAACCTCCTGCCCTTGCCAGCCGTCGGGAACAGTGAACGTGCGACGGTAGATGGCCGTCGGGTTGCGCTCGGTGAAGGCCGTATAGTCGCGCTTCGGCTCACCCATCACGCGGGGCGGGTCGATGCGGAAAGTGTAGCCGCTGCTGCTGTAGATGGGCGTGCCGTAGCGTGGCTGTCCGGCGCACACCTCCCAGTCGCCCGGCACCGGAAACAGCGCCCAGGCGGAATCGTCGAAACCAATGTCGCTGAAGCCCACGGGCAGGCCGTCGGGCGTGGGCTGCCAATGGAACCGCCACTGGCCGTCGAGCGATAGTTGGCGGTCGCCCGGCGTGTCCTTATAGGGAAAGAAGGCAGCGCGTGCCGGCTCACGGTTGCGCTGGAGTATGTGCTGGTTCTCCCAGTCGCGTTGGCCGTAGGCAGCCAGCGTCACCAGCCACAGGACGGCCAGGCAGAGCATCGGCCCGAACTTGCTATAGCGTTTTGGCATAAGATGTAGTCTCTTGGTCAATGTGCGTGCAAAGTTAGCACTATTCGGGCAAAACGCCAAACAATCGGCCCACTTTTTTCAGTACGGTCTCCCAACGGGGCAATCAGGCTCCTGAAAATTTGGTTCGTCCAAACTGGTAGTTTGGTTCGTCCAAAGTAGGAGTTTGGTTCGTCCAAATTTAGAACCCGCATCATCCTGTTGTTTTTTTTCTGCAGTAAGTCAAAAAAAATTTGGCGTTTTCAACTTTATTTACTATCTTTGCCACTTGAAAACCTTATCGGCTATGAACGACGAGTCTTTCCTGCACAAGGCTTTCAGCCTTTACTACGACGGGTTCCGCAGTATGACGCTGGGGAAGACGCTGTGGGCGGTCATACTCGTCAAACTCTTCATCATCTTTGTTGTCCTGAAGTTGTTCTTCTTCCCCAACTTCATCGGCCAGCACGCCGAGAAAGGCCAAGAGCCGGAGTTTGTAGCCAGCGAGGTGCTTGGCAGAACACCATAATATAATTAAAAACAAAAATACCTTATCTATGCACAACCTCCTGTTATCCATCGATGCCGGTACGATTGACTGGTCGCGGGCGCAGTTTGCCCTCACGGCCATCTACCACTGGCTGTTCGTGCCCCTGACGCTCGGCCTGGCCGTCATTATGGGCATCTGTGAGACGATTTATTACAAAAAGCGGGATGACTTCTGGAAAAAGACCGCGCAGTTCTGGCAGCGCCTCTTCGGCGTCAATTTCGCTATGGGCGTGGCCACGGGCATCATCCTGGAGTTTGAGTTCGGCACCAACTGGAGCAACTACTCCTGGTTCGTGGGCGACATCTTCGGCGCCCCGCTTGCCGTAGAGGGCATCGTGGCCTTCTTTATGGAATCGACCTTCGTGGCCGTGATGTTCTTCGGCTGGCACAAGGTGTCGGCGGGCTTCCACCTCGCCTCGACCTGGCTCACCGGCCTGGGAGCGACCATCTCCGCCTGGTGGATTCTGGTGGCCAACGCCTGGATGCAGTACCCCGTGGGCTGCCAGTTCAACCCCGACACGATGCGCAACGAGATGACGTCGTTTGCCGAAGTGGCCCTGTCGCCCTTCGCCATCGACAAGTTCTGCCACACGGTCATTTCGTCGTGGATTATCGGTGCCGTCTTCGTCGTCGCCGTCTGTTGCTGGTATCTGCTGAAGAAGCGTGAGCAGCGCCTGGCCTTGGAGAGCATCAAGATTGCCACCATCGTGGGTCTCGTCGCTTCTGTCGGCGCCGCCGCCACTGGCCATAAGAGTGCCCAAAGCGTGGGCGAAGTGCAGCCGATGAAGTTGGCCGCGATGGAAGCCCTCTACAACGGCGGCAACGGCGTGGGGCTGACGGCCATCGCCTGGGTGAATCCCCTGGAGCAGCCCAACTACGCCAAGGAGGCCGAAGCCCCATTCAAACTGGAAATGCCTTACGCCCTCTCGTTTATGGCAACTAACGATATGCACGGCTACGTGCCCGGCATCAACGACATCCTCAAAGGCTACACCAAGCCCGACGGCACCGTGGAGCCTTCCATTGACGAGAAGATAGACCGAGGCAAGGTGGCCATCCAAGTGCTGGCCGACTACCGCCGGATGAAGGCCAAAGGCGCCGACGAGGGTACGCTCAACAACCTGCTTGCGCTGCTCAACGAGAATATGCCCTACTTCGGCTACGGCTATATCCGCGACAAGAGCGAGGTGGTGCCCTTCATCCCCGTCAACTTCTGGGCGTTCCGCACGATGGTGGGCCTGGGCTGCCTGTTCATCACCTTCTTCGGAGTGCTGCTGCTGTTGGTCTTCAACATCCCGTTTGTCTCCATCGTGTCGCGCCGCCTGATGGCCGCCCTGGGCCTGCTCGACGAGACCGAGGCCGACACGCCTGCCTCCGGCTCGGTGCCCGTATGGCTCTGCTGGGCCGCCATCATTATGGTGCCGCTGGCCTACATCGCCTCTGAGAGTGGATGGCTCGTGGCAGAGTTCGGCCGCCAGCCCTGGACCATCCAGGATATGCTGCCCACCTGGGCCGCCGTCAGCGACCTCAACTCCGGCAGCGTCGCCGTCACCTTCTTCCTCTTCCTCATCCTCTTCACCACTATGCTCGCCGTGGAAATCAGCATCCTGCTGAAACAAATCAAGAAAGGACCGAAGTAATTTAAATCGTAAACCGTAAATCAGTAAATCGCAAATAACTATGACATACGAATTTCTGCAACACTACTGGTGCTTCATTGTGTCGCTGTTAGGAGCACTACTCGTCTTCCTGCTCTTCGTACAGGGAGCCAACTCGGTCATCTTCTCCCTTGGCCGCACGCCAGAGGAGCGGCGACTGCTCATCAACAGCACAGGCCGCAAGTGGGAGTTCACGTTCACCACGCTCGTCACCTTCGGCGGCGCCTTCTTCGCCTCGTTCCCGCTGTTCTACAGCACTTCGTTTGGCGGGGCCTACTGGCTGTGGATGCTCATCCTGTTCACCTTCGTGCTACAGGCTGTCAGTTATGAGTTCCAGAACAAACTGGGCAACTTCCTCGGCCCGCGCACCTTCCAGTGGTTCCTCGTGCTCAACGGCATCCTCGGCCCGCTGCTCCTCGGCGGCGCCGTAGCCACGTTCTTCGAGGGGTCGAACTTCATCGTGGAGAAAACCAACTTGATTGATGCTGGCGCTATGACGCCCATCATCAGCCGCTGGGCCAATGCCTCCCACGGCCTCGACGCCCTGCTCAACCCCTGGGTGCTGGTGTTCGGCCTGGCCGTGATGTTCCTGGCCCGCGTGCTGGGCATCCTCTATGTGATGAACAACATCAGCGACGAGGGCATCCGCTCGCGCTGTCCCTCCCGCCTATTGGGCGCCGCCGTACCCTTCGTCATCCTTTTCGTGGGCTATCTGGTGCACCTGCTGATGAAGGACGGCTTTGCCTACGACGAGACAGGCACCATCTTTATGGAGCCGAACAAGTATCTGCACAACATCGCGGATATGTGGTACCTCACCCTGCTCCTGCTCATTGGGGTGGTGCTGGTGCTCTGGGGAATCTATACCGGGATTACCGGTGACACGTCGCGCAGCCAAACCGAAAATAGCAAATCCATCTGGTTCGCCGGCGTCGGCACCGTGCTCACTGTGCTGCCGCTGCTCTTGCTGTCGGCTTGGAACCACACGGCTTACTATCCCTCGACCGCCGACCTGCAGTCGTCGCTGACAATAGAGAACTCGTGCAGCAGTTACTTCACCCTGAACACGATGTTCTATGTGTCGCTGCTCGTGCCTTTCGTACTGGCCTACATCGTCTATTGCTGGCGCAAGATTGACAGCCAAAAGATTACACGGGAGGAAATCTCCACCGACGGCCACGCCTATTAAACTATACGAGCAATGAAAAGGACACGATTATGGATGATGGCCGCACTTCTTGTCTGCGGCAGTATTGGAACAATGGCCCAGACTGACTTGTCGGGCCGAGTGTATCACAATCCCAACATCGTAAACAGTTTTATGGGCGATGACCTTGACTCAAAAATGGATAACCTGGAAGCCGAAGCGCTGGCCAAAGCCGAAAAGGACAAAGGCCGACCCCTGACTGAACAGGAAAAGACCAAAGTGAAGAAGGAGGCCAGCGAGGCAAAAGCCAAGGCCATAGCCGCAAAGAATGCCATCACGATGGCAATTACCGTGGAGTTCAATAGTGCCACCGAGGCCGTCATGCGGCACAAGACAACTGTCGACGATGCTGCCCTGAAAGCCATCGGCGTGGGATGGATGAAACGCAAAGCCATGAAAGCAGCCATTGCCCTTGCTCCTAAAAGCGAGAAAAGCAAATATGTGGTGAAGGGCGACCTCGTTATCATGGGCGAGGGGAAAGATCTCGATACCCTGCGGATAAGTGCTGACGGCAAATATCTCTCTGGCAAAGAGAGGAAAAGAGAATTCAAACTAACAAGAACCAAATAACCGAAAGATACCTTTAAGATAATGAAGAAAGTATATGTATTCTTAGCCAATGGCTTCGAGGACATCGAGGCCCTGATACCTGTTGATGTGCTGCGTCGCGGGGGAGTGGACGTAACCATAGTGAGCACCGTGGACGACTCGCAGATAGTGGAATCGGCACACGGTGTACAACTGTTTGCCGACGCAATGTTTGACGATTGCGACTTCAGCGATGCCGACCTGTTGCTGCTCCCCGGCGGTATGCCCGGTGCAGCCAATCTGTATGAGCATCAGGGCGTGTGCGACGCCGTGAAGGCTCAGGCCGCCAGCGACAAGCGCATTGCCGCTATCTGCGCCGCTCCCGCCGTGGTACTGGGCCAACTGGGACTGTTGGAGGGCAAGCGTGCCACGTGCTATCCTGGCTTCGAGCAACTGCTGGCGGGTGCCTGCTACACCGCCGACCTCTGTACCGTCGACGGCAACATCACCACCGGCGAAGGCCCTGCTGCGGCCTTGCCCTTCGCCTACGAACTGCTGGCACAACTCACCGACGCACAGACCAGCCGCCAGGTGGCCGTGGGTATGCGCTTCGCACACCTGATGGAGAAGTAACCAGACAACGAGAAACGGCAAAATGAACTATCAGAAAAACCAAAAGTACAATATGGGCAATACATCTTCAACATCGGGCATCAAGATTCCTTCAGGCCCCCTCAAATTCCTTCTCTATGTCGGTGCTGCCATTCTGCTGGTCATCATCATCTTCTCGGCCTGCTGCACAGTGGTCGACTCCGGCGAGGTGGGCATCAAGTTCCACAAATGGTCGGCATCCGAACAGGACTACGGCGGCGTGGAGGGCACCTGCAAGGGATGGGTCTTCTACAACCCGATTACAACCAACGTGTTCACCTACCCCACTTTCACACAGCGTAAGCAGTACGAGACCTTCTCGGTAAATGCCAAGGACGCCTCACTCTTCGAGATGGATCCCACCATCGCCTATCGCATCAACCCCGACAAGGCCTGCGATATCTTCACCAAATACCGCGTGGGGGTGAAGGAACTGGAGGAAGGCTACATCCGCACCTGCATCTACGAGGCCTACCGAACCTGTGCCAACCAGTACACCAGCGACTCGCTGATGTCGAACCGCGCCAACTTCGAGCGTGACGTGCGTGCACGTCTGGAAAAGTCGCTGATGGCCGAAGGCTTCCTCGTAGAGGAGTTCACCAGCAAAATCACCCCGCCCTCGTCGCTGCTCTCGATGATCGACGCCAAGAACACAGCCATACAGAGCGCCCTGAAGGCTGAGAACGAGGTGAAAGAGGCTGAGGCAAACGCAAAGATTGCCGTTGCCAAGGCCGAGGGTGCTGCCAAGGCCATGAAAATCAAGGCCGACGCAGAGGCATACTACAACAAGACCATCGCTGCCTCGCTCTCGCCGATGATTGTCCAAGAGGACATGATAGAGAAATGGGACGGCAAGATGCCTCAGATAGTAGGTGGCAACGGTATGATGCTCGACATCTCTAAAATTCTTGCAAAGTGAACAGATATGCTATCATAGTGGCTGGCGGGAAGGGCTTGCGCATGGGCGGCGACGTGCCTAAGCAATTCCTGCCCGTCGGCGGCATGCCCGTGCTGATACGCACGCTGAAGCGCTTTTATGACTTCGACCGTACGCTGCAAATCATTCTGGTGCTGCCCAAAGCACAACAGGCGTATTGGCTGCAACTGTGCCAGCAGTACTATTTCCCACTACCATCCCTATTCCCTCCCCACGCAGGGGATGAGTCAGGGGCGGAGTTCCCTCCCTATCTTATGGCCGACGGCGGCGAGACCCGCTTCCACTCCGTGCAGAACGGCCTGGCACTGATTCCCGACGACGCCGAGGGCGTGGTGGCCGTACACGACGGCGTGCGCCCCTTCGTGGCCCTGGAAGTCATCGCCCGCTGCTTCGAGACGGCCCGCAACTGCGGAGCAGCAGTCCCCGTCACCCCCGTCGTGGAATCGTTAAGGCATCTGTCAGCCGACAGTTCGGAGAGCGTCCCCCGCGACCAGTACTGCTTGGTGCAGACCCCGCAGACCTTCGACATCCAACTGTTGAAGGCCGCCAACCGCCAGCCCTACCGCGACACTTTCACCGACGACGCCTCCGTCGTAGAGTCCTACGGCCACCCCATCACCCTGGTCGAGGGCAACCGCGAGAACATCAAACTCACCACCCCCTTCGACCTCCGCATAGCAGAAACATTAGTATAATCCGAAATATGAAAACCCTCAAAACACTCCTTGCAGCGGCCTGCTGCACCACGCTGACGCTCTCCTGCCAGCAGACGATTCCCACCCCCGGCACACAACTGACCACCGTAGGCAACCCCTATATGCCCCTTTGGGAGCACATCCCCGACGGCGAGCCGTATGTGTTTGAAGACCCTGACCAGCCTGGTAAGTTGCGCGTCTATGTCTATGGTTCGCACGACGACCTGGTGACCGAATACTGCGGACGCGACCAGGTGGTGTGGTCGGCATCTGTGGACAGTCTCAACAACTGGCGCTACGACGGCACAATACTCGTGGTCGACAAGAACCGCGAAGGCCAGCCCTTCGACTCGGCAGGCACCGCCGACGTGCTCTATGCCCCCGATGTGACCTTGGTGACCGACAAGGACGGCAAGAAGACCTACTACCTCTTCCCCAACGACCAGACGGGCCTGCGCAACGGCCTGATTGCCAAGAGCGAAAGGCCCGACGGCCCCTTCGAGGTGTGCAACTGGAGCAAAGACAACCCGAACAGGGCCGACGGCGTGTTGCAGTTCGACCCCGCCGTGTTTGTCGACGATGACGGGCGCGTTTACGGCTACTGGGGCTTCGAGCGCTCATACGCCGCCGAGTTCGACCCCGAGACGATGGCCACCGTCAAGCCGGGTACTAAGATTGTCGAGGATATGATTTCAGGCCGCTATCAGGAGGGGCAGTTCCGCTTCTTCGAGGCCTCAAGCATCCGCAAGGTCAAGGACAAGTACATCTTCATCTACAGCCGCTTTACGGAAGACGGCGAGTTCGGCCTGCCCACCTCCAACTACACCCTTGCCTACGCCTACAGCGATGCTCCCTTAGGGCCTTGGACTTACGGCGGCACCATCATCGACGGTCGCGCCCGTGAGAAGGACGAGCAGGGCAACGTCATTGCCTCGGCCACGCCCGACGGCAACACGCACGGCTCTATTTGCGAAATCAATGGCCAGTGGTACGTGTTTTACCACCGTCAGACGGGCACGGACGAGTATGCGCGCCAGGCAATGGTGGCCCCCATCAGCGTGAAGGTGGAGGAAGGCAAAGGCGGCAAGGTGGAAATCAGCGAGGGCGAGTACAACAGCAACGGCTTCGCTCTCAACGGCCTCGACCCCTTCGAGCGCCACTCCGCTGGCATCGCCTGCTGGTACACAGGGCCGAAACCCGCCACCCACGAGTGGCCCAACAACACCTTCTACGGCTCGTATGTGGCTTCTGGCTACGGCACCGACGACAAGTTTGAGGCGCCCTACGACATTCGCAACAACACCAACGTTGTGGTGAACAATACCGACGGCTCCATCGTGGGCTACAAGTATTTCAACTTCGATGCCAAACGTCTGGCCAACACGGGTAATCTGATGCTTTGCCTGAACCTTATCCCTGAAGGCATCAACGGCACCATCGAAGTGATGATGGACCGCCCCTGGGCCTCGCAAGGTGGCAAGAAAATTGGCGAAACAGCCCTGAAGGCTGATATGCCAAAGGACATAACGACCGTAGCGATAGGCATCAGCAACGAGGCGAAAGAGAACTGTCTGGCCGGCCAGCACGCCATCTTCCTCGTATTCAAGTCCGACACGAAAGAGATGTCGCTCTGCACCCTCCAAGACCTCTTCTTCGCTTTATTCAAGGACGAATGACCGTCTTGACGTCATTCTTGATGTAGATACCAGATTTGGGCGATTCCACGCGCCGGCCATTGAGGTCGTAGATGCGGGAATCGCTTTCGTGTTGCGGGGTGACATTGAGCCGGATTGCCGTGGGTTCGGTCGTCAGGCGGACAAACTCTTCCTGTGCCTTCTTCATCTGCTCGCGGAAGCGGGCGCTGTTGTGAAGTTTGGCATAAGCAACAGAAGCAGCCAGCCGACCAGCATCGACATCACTCTGCCAGTGGGCGCCCACAATGACGCGGCTCTCGCCATACATGTGGCCACGGGCCATCAGCGTGTCGGCCTTGGCGGGATTGATTTCCGAGAGCAAAAGGCCAGCACTCCAGCCGAGGATGGTGTGCCCAGAGGGATAGGAGCCGTTGTGTGACAGTTCCTCCTCGTATTCGGGCGTTAGCGAATGTTCCTGCATCCGCATGAAGGGGCGCTTGCGCATATAGAATTTCTTGGGTTCGTAGCAGATGCTGTCGCACGTGGATGTAGCGTCGAGCAGCAGTTTGTAGATTTCGGGTGTGTCCTCTTTCGATAGTTTCAGGCCGAAGGGTGTGCTGAACTCCTGGCAGATACAATCCACGCCATAGATGGCGTCGCGCTTGGCAATGTCGGCGCGCTCTTCGTCAAGGCGCATGGTCTTGCCCCACATATAGCGCATAATGTCGTGGGTGAACTTGTTGCCGATAGTGTCGGGAGGAGCGGGCAGGAACTTGCGCATATCGGGCATCTCGCTGCGCAGATAGTAATAGTCGCAACCCTCGCGCTCTATGTTGTCGGATGCGCTGGGAACGATGGCCACGCCTGTCTTTGCGGCATATTCCTCCTGTGCCAACTTCATCTGCTTTTGGAAATCAGGACTGGTTTGTAGGCGCATATAGCCGATGACAGCCCCCAAGCGGGCTGCGTCGACATCGCTCTGCCAATGGGCGCCCACGATGACGCGGCTTTCGCCGTGCATAAAGCCACGTGTCAGGATGGTGTCGGCCTGGCTTGGGGCAATCTCGGACAGCAGCAAGGCGGTGGTCCAACCGCGTGTGGTGTGTCCTGACGGATAACTGCCCTCGCGGCCCAGGCTCTCCTCATCCTCCTCGGCCTGGTAGGTCAGGATATGCTCATGGAAGCGCATATAAGGACGGCGGCGGTTGTAGAATCTCTTTGGGGCGACGCGCATCTGGTCGGTGGTCACAAGGCTGGTCTCCAGCAGTTTCCATATTTCTGGCGTCTCCGTCCGCGAAATGGTCAGGCCAAAAGGTATGTTGAACTCCGCGAAGAGATTGTCAAACGACCACACAGCATCGCGACGGGCAATGGCCTGCCGTTCCTCGTCAAGACGCATCTCCTTGCCCCACATATACTGCATGATGTCGTAGTAGAAATCGGCTCCCACGGTATCGGGAGGCGCAGGCAGACACTTGATAAGGTTTGGCAGTTCGTCGGTGGTGAAATAAGGCTGTACTGCGTCTTGGGCTGTTGTTTTGGTGACGCTAAAGAAGCTTAGGATGGCGGCTGTGGCCAAAAATAATTTTTTCTTCATAGTTGGTTTGACTTTATTTCTGTTTGCTGTTATTGTCTTCTTTGTTTTCTTCCTTGTCTTTTGCCTCCAATTCGCGGGTGCGCTCTTCGGCCATCCGTTCAGCTTCGGCTCGCATCTGGGCTTCGAGCAGTTCATCGGCACGGCTCTGCCAGGGACGCGGGCCAAAAATCTTCTCCACATCCTCGGCGAAGATGACCTCGCGGTCGACGAGCAACTGGGCCAGTTGGGCGTGGCCGTCGGCGTGGTCTGTGAGAATCTTCTTCGCACGCTCGTACTGCTCGTTAATCATCTTCAGTACCTCGTCGTCCATAATCTTGGCTGTGGTATCGGAGTAGGGGCGCTGGAATTGGTACTCGTTATTGCTATAATAACAGAGGTTTGGCAGTTTCTCTGACATTCCTGCGTATGCCACCATGGCGTATGCCTGCTTTGTGGTGCGCTCCAAGTCGTTCATCGCGCCGGTGGAGATATGGCCCACGAACAGTTCTTCGGCGGCCCGGCCGCCCAAGAGCGAGCACATCTCGTCGAGCATGGCCTCTTTGGTCTGCAGCACGCGCTCCTCGGGCAGATACCAGGCGGCGCCAAGTGCTTGACCTCGTGGCACAATGCTGACCTTGACCAGCGGGTTAGCAAATTCTGTGAACCAGGAAATGGTGGCGTGGCCAGCCTCATGGATGGCAATGCTGCGCTTCTCGGCCTCGGTCATCACCTTGGTCTTCTTCTCCAGACCGCCGATGATGCGGTCTACGGCGTCGAGGAAATCCTGCTTGCCCACGGTCTGGCGGTCGTGGCGGGCGGCGATTAGCGCGGCCTCGTTGCACACATTGGCAATGTCGGCCCCAGAGAAACCTGGTGTCTGGCGGGCCAGGAAGTCCACATCAACGGTGTCATCGGTCTTCACGGGCTTCAGGTGAACGAGGAAGACCTCTTTGCGCTCGTTCAGGTCGGGCAGGTCGACGTGTATCTGGCGGTCGAAACGTCCGGCACGCAACAGGGCCGAGTCGAGCATATCCACACGGTTGGTGGCGGCAAGGATGATGACGCCACTGTTTGTACCGAAGCCGTCCATCTCAGTCAGCAAGGCGTTTAGCGTATTCTCGCGCTCGTCGTTGCCGCCCATAGCGGGATTCTTCGAGCGGGCGCGGCCCACGGCGTCAATCTCGTCTATAAAGATAATGCAAGGTGACTTCGACTTCGCCTGGTTGAACAGGTCGCGCACACGGCTGGCGCCCACGCCGACGAACATCTCCACGAAATCGGAACCTGACATCGAGAAGAACGGCACGCCGGCTTCTCCGGCCACGGCCTTTGCCAACAGCGTCTTACCCGTTCCCGGCGGGCCAACGAGCAGGGCGCCCTTTGGAATCTTTCCGCCCAGGTCGGTGTATTTCTGCGGGTTCTTCAGGAACTCCACAATCTCCTGTATCTCCTGTTTTGCCCCGGCCTGGCCAGCCACGTCCTTGAACGTGATGCCCAGTTCACCGCCTTTCTCGTACATCTTCGCCTTCGACTTGCCAACGTTGAAGATGCCCATGCCGGCTCCCATGCCACCACCGCCCATGCGACGAATGAAGAACATCCAGATGGCCACGAAGAATAAGATGGGTAACAGGCTGGAAATGAGGAAACTGAAGATGCCGCCCTGAGGGTCGCGCTCATATTTCAGCGTGCCGGAGAACTGCCCACGAGCGCGGGCGCTGTCCACCTGCTGCTCCAGATTGTCCACGCTGCCAAACTCCACGTTCATATAGGGGTTGGTGCTCACGGGCACTTTCATTTCGGGGAAGAGCACGGTGGCGCTGTCTTTCTTGACATACATACGCAGCGTGTTGGTGCTCTTGTTGGCCACCACTTGCGACACGTAGCCACGCTCCAGATAGTGCTTGAACTCAGTATAACTGGTTTCGCGCTGCTGTGTCTGCGGTTGCAGCAGATTGCCCTGCTCGCCAGAGAAATAGAAAATCGCCAGTGCCGCTATGACCATCAGATAGATCCAGTTCATGTTGAACTTGGGCATCTTAGGCTCGTTGTTATTATTGTTTGCTTCCATCGTTTAAGCCCCCTTAAGTTATATAAGTCAGTTGGGCGTCGGCCCACAGGTGTTCCAAATCGTAGTATTCACGCACATCGGGCACAAAGATATGGGCCATGACATCGCCATAGTCCATTGCCACCCACAGGGCGTTCTCCGTTCCCACCACGTGGGCCGGCTTCTCGCCAAGCCGCTCACGGCACAGGTCGCCGATGCTCTCGGTGATGGCCTCCACCTGTGTGGGAGAGTTACCCTGCCCAATAATGAAGAAGCGGCAAATCGCCCCTTCTATGCCTCCAAGGTCGGCCACCACGATGCGGTCGCCCTTCTTCTCCTCTATCCCTTCTACAATAGTTTTTACTAATTTGTCTGTCAATTCCATTATTTGAGTTTAGTTCACGGTTCCCCTTGGCTTCGTGCCAAGAGTGCCCGCAGTATCAATGCAAAGGTACTGAAAAACTGCAATACCCGCAAGTTTAGCCTTGGTAACGCCTAAGGATTTATGTTTTTTTATGAGTTTGTGGGCTAAAAGGCGGGGAATGAGTTTGGTTCGTCCAAACTCCCGGTTTGGTTCGTCCAAAGTGTGAGTTTGGTTCGTCCAAACTTTAGCCCAGGTTTGGGGTGTATCCCCTTTGGCTGGATAATATAAAAAAAGTTAATGCTGGGCGGGAAAAGATGCGTAGTCGGGAAAAAAGTAGTACCTTTGCAGCCGCTTTTCGGAAAATCCGATGCATCCGATGACGTTTCGACGTTGTGATTAAGGCGTGCTACGTCAGAAGGATGTGTGAGCAAAACATTATTAATCAAAACAAAACTATGTATCTCGATCAAGCAAAAAAGCAAGAGATTTTCGGCCAGTACGGCCAGAACACCGCTGACACAGGGTCGGCTGAGAGCCAGATTGCCCTGTTCACCTACCGCATCAAGCACCTCACCGAGCACCTGAAGCAGAACCACAAGGACTTTGTGACTGCCCGCTCGCTGACCAAGATGGTAGGCCGTCGCCGCAAACTGCTGAAGTATCTCTATGAGCGCGACATCAACCGCTATCGTGCCATCATCAAGGCTCTGGGTCTGCGCAAGTAGTCAGAGCAGTATTTCGCGAAGCGGAATCATTACGAAATCCCTCTCCTGCATCAGCGGGTGGGGGATTTTCAGTTTTGGGGTGTCGATGGTCAACGAGTCGAAGAGCAGGATGTCAATGTCTATCGGGCGGTCGTGGTAGATTGCCTCCTGGCTGCGCTCAGTGGCGTGGCGAGCGGTCTTGCCCAGTTGTCGCTCTATGCGCTGGGTGGCACGCAGGAGGCGTGATGGCGTGAGCGCAGTGGTCACGCGCACTACAGCATTGACAAACTGGTTGTCGGACGTGAAGCCCCACGGCTCAGAATAGTAAAGGGCAGACTGGGCCTCGACGTGCCCTATCTGCTCCTCTATTAGTGTGACGGCCTTGGCGATGTTTTCCTCCTTCTTTCCCAAGTTGGAACCCAAGCCCAAGTAGGCAGTATGCGATTTTTCAATCATTGACGATAATCATGGCGTCGCCATAGCATCCGAAGTGGAATCCGTGCTTGACGGCCTGTATGTAGGCCTCGTAGACAAGGTCGTAGCCGCCGAAGGCTGCTGTGGCCATCATCATAGTGGACTCAGGGTGATAGAAATTGACGATGAGCATGTCGGCCAGTCCGAAGTCGTATGGCGGGAAGATGAACTTGTTGGTCCATCCGCTGAACTCCTTCAACATTCCGTCGGTGCCCACGGCTGACTCGGCAGCGCGCAGGGTGCTGGCTCCCACCACGCAGATGCGGTGACCAGCCTTGCGCGTCTCGTTCACGATACGGCAGGCTTCCGCGTCGACGACCATCTGCTCCGAACTCATTTTGTGCTTGGTCAGGTCTTCCACCTCGATGGAATCGAAAGCCCCCAGGCTGCAATGCAAGGTGAGATAGGCGCAATTCAGTCCTTTTATCTCCATCATCTTCATCAACTCGCGGCTGAAGTGCAAGCCTGTGGCCGGAGCGGTGACGGCGCCTTCGTTGCGGGCGAAGATGGTTTGGAACTGCTCCATATCGTCGGGTTCCGGCGGGCGGTGTGCCACAATATAGTTGGGCAGAGGCGCCGAACCCAGGGCAAACAGTTCGCGCTTGAACTCGTCGTGGGGGCAGTCGTAGAGGAAGCGCAGGGTACGTCCACGCGACGTGGTGTTGTCTATGACTTCAGCCACCATAGGCCCCTCTTCGTCGAAGAAGAGTTTGTTGCCGATGCGGATTTTGCGCGCAGGCTCCACCAGCACGTCCCACAGGCGCAGTTCAGGGTTCAACTCGCGCAGAAGGAACACTTCTATCTGGGCGTCGGTCTTCTCCTTGGTGCCATAGAGGCGGGCGGGGAACACGCGGGTGTCGTTGAAGAGGAAAGTATCGCCCTCTTCCAGATAGTCGAGTATGTTGCGGAATGTGATGGGTTCGGTAGTGTCCTTGCCCTTTTTGTCCTTCTTGAAGATGTCAATGCGCTCGCTCTTGCGGTGGACCACCATCAGTCGGCACTGGTCGCGGTTGAAGATGCGGTCCACGGTGCCGTCCTCGTTCTCAAAAGCCTTATGGGGAGGATAGAGGGCTACCAGTTCCTCTGGCAGTTTGAATTTAAATTGGGAAAGTTTCATATTCTGGACATACTATTTTTTTCTGACATACTATCTTTTTTTGACATACTAACATACGAACTTTTTTCTGACATACTAATCATATTAATCTCCTTTCTTTGTTCTTTTGTTATTTTGTCTTCAAATTGTTCGTTTGTTATTCTGTCTTTTTTATTATTCTGTCGAGCCATTGTGGAAACTCGTCGAGCGTCAGGCAGTCTTCTATTTGCACATCGCCCAGGCGGGTGCGGCAGAGGGCGGTGAGGAAGGCTCCGCTACCAAGTGCTTCGCCGATGTCGCGGGCCAGGGCACGGATATAGGTGCCTTTGCCGCAGACCACGCGGATGCTCATCTGCATCGATTGTGGGTTGAAGTCGGTAAGTTCTATCTCGTCGATGCGCAGCGTCTTGGGCTTCAGTTCCACCTTCTGGCCTTTGCGGGCCAGTTTGTAGGCGCGGTCGCCGCCGATGCTGCAGGCGGAGTATTCGGGGGGTATCTGCTGGATTTCGCCAACGAAATGGGGAAGCGTCTGCTCTATGAGTTGGCGGGTGATGTGGCGGGTGGGGAAGGTCCTGTTCACCGTGTGCTCGCGGTCGTAACTGGCGGTGGTGGCACCGAGTTGCAGCGTAGCCGTGTATTCCTTCGAGGCATATTGCAGCGACTCAATCTTCTTTGTGGCTTTACCCGTACAGAGGATGAGCACGCCCGTGGCCAAAGGGTCGAGAGTGCCCGCGTGGCCGGTCTTCAGCCGCTTCACGTGGAGGGCTTTCGACAGGCGTGTACGGACGTAGGCCAATGCCCCGAATGAGGTCATCCGGTAAGGCTTGTTGATGTAGATGAATTCGCCTTCCTGAAAGTTCATTTAGTCTACCATTGCGAGTGAGTGGCCCGTCAGCAGCAACACGATGATGATGGTGCCGACGATGATGCGATAGACACCGAAGGCCTTGAAGCCGTATTTCGACAGGAAGGCCACGAACCATTTCATAGCCAGTAGCGCCACGATGAAGGCCACAACGCAACCCAACAGCAGCATAGCGATGTTGTGGGTGGTGGCCCAACTGGTGTCATCCTTCAGCAAGTCGAGCAGGTCGAGCAGCGTGGCTCCTGCCATAGTGGGCACGGCAAGAAAGAACGAGAACTCGGCTGCGCGTTTGCGCGTCAGTCCCTGCGTCATACCGCCCACGATGGTGGCCATCGAGCGCGATACGCCAGGAATGACAGAAATGCACTGGTAGAGACCGATGTTGAAGGCCCGCTTCTCGTTGAGTTTGTTGGCCTCAGAGCCTTTGTTGAACCATTTGTCGCAGAAGAGCATAAACACACCGCCCACCACCAACATAATGGCCACCACCTCGACGCTGTCGAGGAGCCAGTCGAGCAGGCCCGACTTCTTGGCCAGCAGGCCGATAATCACAGCAGGCAGTACGCCCACGATGAGCAGCCAGTAGAAATAGAACTTGTGCTTCAGTTTCTGGAAGGTACTGCTGCCCTCGGGTGCCGGTGTGTTGTCGAACTGGAAGAAACGTTTCCAATAAAGGCACACCACCGAAAGGATGGCACCAAACTGGATGATGAATGTGAAGGCGTGCACGAAAGGGTCGCCCTGCTGGATGCCCAACAGGTTCTGCGTAATGATCATATGGCCGGTCGACGAGACGGGGAGGAACTCTGTCAGTCCCTCTACAATGGCAATAATGACAGTCTCAATCCAAGTCATTGGGCGGCCTCCTTCTCCTTTGGTTTATAGACCACGGCATAAATCATCGATACAAAGCCCAGGAGGCACACGATAGGTGCAACCTTGACGCGGCGTGTGCCGAAAATGTCGGGGTTGAAGGCCTCCACGGTGGAACTGCCGCCCCCCATTAGGATGAAGCCGATGATGACAATGGCCATACCAATGGCCAGCAAGATGAAGTTCATCCGTCCGAATGCGAAATTTCTTTTGTCCATCTATAATAAAATGTTTGAGTCTTTCTGATTAAATGTGATACAGTTCGCCTGCCGTCATACGGAGATACTTGTTGACCGAAAGCAGCGTGCAGAACACCATAATGATGAAGCCGAAACCGAAGATGCAGGCGGCTGTGATGGCCAGTTCGCGCCAAGTCAAGATGGCTTCCACGTGGGGCATATAGGGGTACAGAGCGTAGCTTATGCCGCCCAGCAGCAGACAGGTGAGTATGGCCGAAATGAACCCTACGACAATGGCCTGGCGCAGGAACGGGCGGCGGATGAAGCCCCACGAGGCTCCCACCAACTTCATCGTGTGGATGAGGAATCGGCGCGAGTGGATGTTCAACTGAACGGTGTTGCTGATAAGTGTGTAGCAGATGAAGATGAGCAAGCCAGCCAGCACGAGCAGGGCTATGCTGACAGGTTCAAGTATGTGGTTCATACCTTCCACTTCGTCCTTGGTATAGGCCACGTCAACCACTTTCCGGTCGAGCATCAGCGTGCCTGCAATCTGTTCCAGCGAGTCAGTATTGGCATAGTCGGAGGCCATTTTCACCGTCAGTTCCGACGAGAACGGGTTGCCGCCGGCAAACTCGCTGGGATCCACACCCATATCCTGACTGGCCAGAGCCAAAGCGCTGTCGCGGCTGATGTAACTCACCTCGCGGGCGTAGGGCAGACCCTCGATGGCACGGCCCAGGGCGGTGCCGTCGGCAGTCGAGACGGTGTCGGCCAAAATAATACTGATTTCAACGTTTTCACGCAGGCTACGCTGCAGGTTCCGGGCCGTGAGTACCGATAGCACCACAAGGCCAAGCAGCACCAGCACCATCGTGGTACTGATGCATAGTGTCACCAATTGCAGGCCGTGCCTGCTCTTGCTGTATTTTCTTCTCTTCATTTTCAGAAGGGTGTAATCCCCCAATGTCGCTGCAAAGTTACGACAAAAACGGGATATTGCAAAATCTTTTCACTCTGTTTAACTGACTATGCAAAAAAATGGTGCCAAAAGGCGGCTGTTAGCCGAATATTTCGTAAATTTGCACACTGAAAGAGAAAGTATCCATCAACAAAAGCCATCAAACTATGACAAGAATTGGAATTCTTGGTGCGGCAGGCTATACCGGAGGCGAACTCATCCGTCTGCTGCTGAACCATCCAGAGGCGGAGATTGTCTTCGCCAACAGTGAGAGCAATGCCGGCAATCTGGTCAGCGATGTCCACGAAGGGCTGCTGGGCGAAACTTCTTTGCACTTCACCAGCGAGATGCCCTTCGAGCAGGTCGACGTTGTGTTCTTTTGCTTCGGCCACGGCAAAAGCGAGGCATTCCTGCGCGAGCACACCATTCCCAGCCACGTGAAGATTATTGACCTGGCGCAGGATTTCCGCCTGAAGAGCGAAAGCCACGACTATGTCTATGGTCTGCCGGAAATCAACCGTGAGGCCATCCGCGGGGCACAGCACGTGGCCAATCCTGGCTGCTTTGCCACTGCCATTCAGTTGGCCCTGCTGCCTGCTGCCTATCTGAATCTACTGAAGGAGGACGTGAGCGTGAACGCCATTACGGGCAGTACTGGGGCAGGACAGAAACCAAGCGCCACCACCCATTTCTCGTGGCGGGCCGACAACCTGAGCATCTACAAGCCTTTCCAGCACCAGCATTTGGCCGAGATACGGCAGTCGTTGCGACAGGTGCAGGGCTATCTCGACGCTTCCATCGACTTTATTCCCTATCGCGGCCCGTTTGCCCGTGGCATCTTCTGCACCGCCGTGGTGCGTCTGCCAAAGGGGGGCAATGCCCAGGACGAGAGCCAGTTGCGCGACGATATCATCTCGGCCTATAAGGACTTCTATGCCGATACCGCCTTTACGCACTACAGCGATAGTCCCTTAGACCTGAAGCAAGTGGTGAACACCAATAAAGCGCTGGTTCACTGCGACGTGTTCGGGCAGAAACTGCTTGTCACCAGTTGTATTGACAATCTGCTGAAGGGGGCCGTGGGACAAGCCGTCCAAAATATGAACCTGATGTTCGGACTCGATGAAAAGGCCGGGCTGGGGCTGAAGGCTTCTGCCTTCTGACTCAGTCCTCCTTTGCCCCTTCCTCGGAGAAAGCGGCGGCCTCGGCTGCGGCAATGATTTCTTCGCGGGAAAGTTCCACGGGGTTGTGGGTGATGTCGGAGAGGTCGAACTCGTCGTCGGTGGTTGTGGCTGGGGATTGGGGTTCCTTGGACTTATGTTCCTCATTGGGAACAGGGGTCTTCTTGGCTTTGTCGCTCTTTTCAGGCTGTTCGATGATCAATTCCTGCTCGGCCTTCAGGTCGGGGGGCACGGCCACAGGCTCTTCCTCCATCTTGGTGCGCTCGCTTTTGGCCTGGAAGATGGCATCGATAAATTGCGGTTCACGACGGAGACGCTGTAGGGTTTCTTTCGACGAAGCCTGCTGCGCTTCCTTCTTTGAATAGCCTTGACCCTTGCCGCCTTCCACACCCTCAATCATCACTACATATCCGAACATTGGAGAACCCTTGTCGTCGAAGGTCTGCTTGAGCATCTTATACTCCATACGCACACGATTCTTCTGCGTCCACTCCAACAGTTTTGACTTGAAGTTCACCTCTTTGTAGGCCACCTTGTCGATGTTCACCATCTGTGTCAGAATGCGTTTCTTCATAAAACGCATCACGGCATCGTAGCCCTGGTCCAGATAGATGGCTCCCACAAGTGCCTCAAAAGCATTGCCGGCCATATAACTATTGTGCGAGCGCTGCTGGCCGTTGCACTGGATGAGTTCGGTGAGTCCCATTTCCTTGGCCAGTTTGCCCAGTGATTCGCGGCTGACGAGTTTCGAGCGGGTGTTGGTGAGGAAACCCTCGCGCTTGCCCTCAAAATGCTCGAAGACAATATGGCCCACCGTGGCGTCAAGCAGTGCGTCGCCAAGGAACTCCAGCCGCTCGTTGTGCAGCGGTTTGCCCTTGTCGTTGCGCTGCCCGCTGCTCTTGTGGGTCAGTGCCAGTTTGTAGTGGCGAATGTTGTTGGGATAAAAGCCTATCACCTGCCTCAACTGACGGCGCAATTCCTTGTCGTCGCGGAAAGGCAGGCGAAGGCACTCAAATAAATCTCGGTATGTCATACGTACTTCTTGAACACCACGCAAGCGTTGTGACCTCCGAAGCCGAAGGTGTTGCTCAGGGCGGCACGCACCGTGCGTTTCTGGGCCTTGTTGAACGTGAAGTTCAGGCGGTAGTCTATTTCTGGGTCGTCGTCGCCTTCCTCGTGGTTGATGGTAGGCGGCACCACATCGTTCTTCACAGCCAGCACGGAGGCCATTGCCTCAACGGCACCGGCGGCTCCCAGCAGATGGCCTGTCATCGACTTGGTGCTGCTGATGTTCAGTTTGTAGGCAGCCTCGCCGAAGACATCCTTGATGGCCTTTGCCTCGGAGATGTCGCCCACGTGGGTTGATGTGCCGTGAACGTTGATGTAGTCAATGTCTTCGGGCTTCATACCGGCATCCTCCAGGGCGTTCTCCATCACGAGTTTTGCACCCAGTCCTTCGGGGTGGGAGGCGGTGATGTGGTGGGCATCGGCACTCATGCCTGCGCCGACCATCTCGGCATAAATCTTGGCGCCACGGGCCTTAGCGTGCTCCAGTTCCTCCAGGATGAGACAGCCTGCGCCTTCGGCCATAACGAAGCCGTCGCGGCTGGCACTGAAGGGACGACTGGCCTTCTCAGGCTCGTCGTTGCGTGTCGACAGGGCGTGCATGGCATTGAAGCCGCCTACGCCACAGGCGCAGATGGCAGCCTCGGCACCACCGGCCAGAATGACGTTGGCCTTGCCCAGACGGATGAGGTTGAAGGCATCGGCCAGGGCATTCGACGATGAAGCGCAGGCAGAAGCCGTTATATAGTTGGGGCCATGGAAGCCGTACATGATGGAAATCTGTCCGGCGGCAATGTCGGCAATCATCTTGGGGATGAAGAACGGGTTGAACTTCGGGCCGTCGGCCTCGTGGATTCCATAGTACTTCACTTCCTCTTCAAAAGTCTTGATGCCTCCGATGCCCACGCCGTAGACCACGCCGATGCGGTTCTTGTCCACTTTCTCCAAGTCCATCGCGCTGTCTTCAACAGCCTGCTTGGCGGCAATGAGTGCCAACTGCGTATAGCGGTCCATCTTGCGGGCCTCCTTGCGGTCCAGGTAGTCGCCCACGATAAGGTTCTTCACCTCGCAGGCAAATTGTGTCTTGAATTTGCTTACATCGAAACTCGCGATAGGCGCTGCGCCGCTCACACCGGCCACGAGGTTGTTCCACATTTCCTCGGGATTGTTTCCTACGGGTGTGACGGCTCCCAGTCCTGTCACGACAACTCTTTTCAATTCCATAGTATGATTTGGTTATACCCTTACTGATTGATACAAGTTGAGGGTCTGAATAGAACTTTCGCCTGTTCAGACCCCCAACCCCCTAACTCAGGGGGCAATACTTATTTCAGATTCTCCTCAATATAGGCAATAGCGTCGGCCACAGTGCCAATCTTTTCTGCCTTGTCGTCGGGAATGCTAACGCCAAACTCCTTCTCAAACTCCATGATAAGCTCGACGGTATCGAGAGAATCGGCACCAAGGTCGTTGGTAAAACTTGCTTCGGGCCTCACTTCGGCCTCATCAACTCCAAGTTTATCTACAATGATTGCCTTTACTTTGCTTTCAATTTCTGACATGTTTTTTTCTTTTTTAAAGTGTTAATAATTAATGTTCTTTTTCTTGCGTTTCTTGAAAATCGGGTGCAAAGTAAGTCAATTTCTCCCACATACGCAAATTTTTTCGCATAAAACTGGCCTCTGTGTGCACACACAGGGGGCAATTGTGCACGTTTTTTACTTTTTTTTTCGTTTTTTCTCTCATTAAGTGTTACCTTTGCAGTCAACTTTTCGAATAAGACGAAAACAAAAATGGATAATAACAATACTGACCCCACCCCCAGCTCCTCCCCTCCAAGGGAGGGGAGCCCCAGCGGATAGGTTGGGGGTGGCAATTCCCCTTCCTTTATGGGGAGGGGCAGGGGTGGGGTCTGTATATTTTAGTTATATAGTTACTATGTTTGCAGCGGCTAACGCGCAAGAGTGCGGCAGAGGCAGCACCTTAAAGATAAAATATTGAAGGATTGGCGGGGCACGAAGGAGTTAGTTCCTTCGCTGGTAAGGTTTTCTT
>JAGCZA010000070.1 GCA_017960525.1 Prevotella sp. | reverse complement strand
TGTCGGGTATGTCGTACACAAAGCGGGCGGCATTGCTGATGACGCCTTTTTTACCGTCCTTCAGCGTGCCGACTCCGTCGGCGGCTTGGTTCAGCGTGGAGACCTTGGGCTTGCGGGCGGTGACGATATAGTCGCCGGGCTCGGCATAGAGGTAGATGCTGGTGTCCCAGTCGACGGCGACGTCCTTGATGAACTGGAAGGCGTCCATGTGCGGCTCATAGTGCTCGGGGAAGTCGGCTGCCATCTGCAGCGGCGAGTAGAAGGTGACATAGAGGCCCAACTGGTTGCAGATGGTGTGGCGCATCAGGTCGTGGTTCCACGGGGCGTTCTTCTCCATATCAGTCTCAAAAATGCCGGGAGTATAATCCATTGGGCCACCTTGCAGGCGTGTGAAGAGCAATATGCAGGTATGACCAGGCTTGATGCGGCCACGGAACTCGGTGCCCATAGCGCTCTCGTTGCCTATCATGTTTGGCCAGGTTCGGCACAGGCCCGTGGGACGCACCGCCTCATGGGCGTTGACCATAATGTGGTGCTTGGCAGCCTCCACAATGGCGCGGTGGTAATGGTTGATGATGGGCTGGCTGTAGTGGTGCTCACCATGCGGCACGATATGGCCCACATATCCGCTCTTCACGGCATCGTAGCCGTACTCGTTCATAAGGTTGTAGGCACGCTCCATGAAGCGTTCATAGTTGGTCACCGACGAGCTGCTCTCGTGATGCATAATGAGACGTATGCCCTTCTCGTGGGCATACTTGTTCAGCGCCGGCAGGTCGAAGTCGGGATAGGGGGTGAGGAAGTCGAAGACGTAGTCCTTGTCCTTGCCGTACCAGTCTTCCCAGCCGATGTTCCAGCCTTCGATGAGGAGGGCGTCGAAACCATGCTCGGCGGCGAAGTCGATATAGCGGCGCACGTTGGCGTTGTTGGCACCGTGGCGGCCGTGAGGCTTGGCCTTGGTGTAGTCGGTTATGGCACCCTGCAGCGAGGGCGGCAGCGACGGGTCGCCTGGCAGGCGCACCGACGGGAAGTCGTTGGTGTAGCCCCAGGTGCTATGGTCGCTGATCATCTCCCACCACACGCCCATATACTTCACGGGGTGAATCCAGCTGACATCCTCCAAGGCGCAGGGTTCGTTGAGGTTTAGGATCAGGCGTGAGCGTAACACATCGGTGGCATTGTCGCACACTTGTACGGTGCGCCAGGGGGAGTAGCAGGGCGAGGTGAGGCGGCCAACGTAGCCTGTGGCATCGGGCGTGAGGTGCACCTTCAGCGTATATTCCATGTGCTTGTCCGACGGGCGAACGGTGCTGTCAATGTTCAGGTTCATAGTGGGGAAATCGAGCACCGCAGCCTCGTGGATGTTGATATAGAGACCGTCGTCGGTCTTCATCTGCAAGGCTGTCTGTACGCCACTCTCCGAAAAACTTTTCCAAGGCCATCCGCCGCCTTTCTGTGACTGCCAGTAGAGGCTTTTCACTTGCGAGAGACGGCTCTTGGTGTAGTTGAACTCCTGCGTGTCGTAGTCGCCGGGAATCCACCACGCCGTATGGTCGCCCGTCATTCGGAACTCCGTAAGCTCGTCGGTGAGCCAGAATGTAACCAGCGAATTGGGAATAGGCTCTGACAGATCCTCTTTGACAGCAACATAAAGAGGAAACTCATAGCGGAACCCCAGGCCGTCGTTGTAGAGCCGGAAGAGGACAGTCATCACCGTTGACTTGTTGACGCGTTTGCCTTCGTGGTCGAGGTAGAAATCCTGCACCAGCGTCACCGCCAGCTCGTTGTAGTGGTTTCGGATGTTAGCTTCCTCGCCCCAGACAGGCTGCCATACTTCATCAAAGGTGTTGCGTTGCACGCGATTGATTCTAAACCCTGAAGCCAAGTCGCTCTTGCGCCATTCCAGCGTGAATCCCATCCGGGAGGGCAATACAACCGCGCGTCCGTCACGACTTAGTTCATAGTATGGCTTTCCATCTCTCAGCGAGAAACGTAGCTCCATCCGTCCGTCAGGACTCTTGAGCGATTTGTATGTCTCTTGCCCGTTGGATGAGACAGAAATGGAAAGAAAAACTGCAAAAAAGATGAACAATAAAACTTGTCTTTTCATTTGATACCCCTTTGTCTTAAAACTTCATACATAAACACACCTGCTGCCACCGATACATTGAGCGACTGCACTTCGCCACATATTGGAAGCTTTGCTCGCACGTCGCAGAGTTTCAATACTTCAGGTGAGATGCCTGCATCTTCCGAACCCATCACCAGAAGGGTTGGACGCGTGAAATCGACCGCCGTATAGTCATCGGCCCCCTTCTCGGTGGCGGCAACTACTTGCAGTCCCATCTGGCGTGCCAGGTTCAGCGTAGTCTTGAAGTTTTGCTCACGACAAATGGGCATACGAAGCAGTGCTCCCGACGAGGTCTTGATGGCGTCCTCGCTGATTTGTGCGCTGCCACGGTCGGGAACTACAACGGCATCGACACCAACGCATTCGGCAGTGCGTACTATGGCTCCCAGGTTGCGTACGTCCGTGATGTGGTCGAGCAATAGGATGAATGGCGTACGGTCTTCGTCCTCAAGCTGTTGCAAGAACTGACCGAAGTCGCGATAAGCGATGGGTGAGATGATTGCCACCACACCCTGATGGTTGGCATCGGTCATACGGTTTAGTTTCTCTGCAGGCACGTACTGCAGTGGCAACCCTGCTTGGCGTATGCGCGATGTTAACTCCTGTGCCAATTGACCTTCCAAATTGTTTTGCATCAGTATCTTGTCGATTTGTTGACCAGCGTCGATTGCTTCCATCACAGGGCGCATTCCACACACTAACTGTAACTTGTCGCTTTTCGGCTTCTTTGCTTTAAACGATTGGTTGTCATTGTCTTTTTGTGGACGATTTTTCTTTGGTCCGTAGGGACGGTTGTATTTTGGATTGGCAAACATTTATGTTGATATGTTGGATTGTTTATGTGTGTGTTTCCCGTTTAGTAGATTCCACCGTCTTTGATTGTTATTTGTCGGTCGGACATCTGAGCAAGGTCACGGTTGTGGGTGACGATGACGAATGTTTGGCGGTAATGGTCGCGCAGACGGAAGAATAATTCGTGCAGCTCGTTGGCGTGTGCCGAGTCTAGGTTGCCCGACGGCTCGTCGGCAAGAACCACAGCGGGCTCATTGATAAGGGCGCGAGCAACGGCAACGCGCTGCTGCTCACCGCCAGATAATTCAGAGGGCTTGTGAGTGGCACGATCGCTAAGGTTAAGGAAATCAAGCAGTGGTCGTGCCTTTGCTTCAGCGTCGGCCATCGTGCCGCCACCGATAAGCACTGGCATACAGACGTTTTCGAGTGCGGTGAATTCGGGCAGTAAGTTGTGGAACTGGAACACAAAACCTATTTTCTTGTTGCGGAAGCGAGCCAGTTCGCGTTCGCCAAGACGTGTGATGTCGGTATTATCAATGCATACAGTTCCGCTGTCTGCGTGGTCCAAGGTGCCTATAATTTGAAGCAAAGTGGTCTTACCAGCACCCGAAGCGCCGACAATCGAGACCACTTCACCTTGATTGATGGTAAGACTTACGTCTTTAAGTACCTGCAGAGAACCGTAGGATTTATTGATGTGTTCTACATTTATCATATTCGTTTTCCGTTCAAAAACACTGTCTCGACCTTGTTCTCTCCAAAGGAATAAGGCATATATTCGTAACTCGATATTGGCTTGGTAATGTAGAAATTTGCCTTCTTGCCGATGGCGATAGTACCCACCTCGTTACTCACGCCCATTGCATAGGCAGTGTTGATGGTTGTGGCGTTTATAGCCTCTTCGGGAGTGAGACGGTAGCGAATGCAGGCCATCGAGAGAATAAGCTGCATATTGCTCGAAGGCGAGGTTCCTGGGTTGTAGTCGGAGGCCATAGCCACGGGTAAACCAGCGTCAATCATTTTGCGGGCCGGCGAGAGTGGCAAATTAAGAAAGAAGGCACAGCCTGGTAGAATTGTGGGCATTGTCTCAGTGCCTTTCAAACACTCTATTTCGGCATCGCCCATCTGCTCAAGGTGATCGACCGAAATGGCACCGTATTTCACGCCCACCTGTACACCGCCGGATATGGCCATCTCGTTGGCGTGGATTTTCGGCCTCATACCATATTTGATGCCAGCCTCCAATATGCGCGCCGTGTCTTCGACGGTGAAAAAACCCTTGTCTCAGAACACATCGATGAAGTCGGCAAGTCCTTAGGATGCTAACAACGGTTTCATTTCGTTGATGACCAGATCGACATAGTCTTCCTGATGTCCGCGAAATTCCATCGGGATGCCGTGGGCACCGAGGAAGTTCGACTTGATGGTCATCGGC
>JAGCZA010000069.1 GCA_017960525.1 Prevotella sp. | reverse complement strand
GATATGCAGGGCCTTCGGCTTTGAAGTACCCAAGGGCTGCGAGCCTGGCTACAAGTCAAGAAAGGCTGGAAGGAAGCGGGGCAGACCCCGCAAAAATACAGAGGCAGGCATTATCGTTACAAAATAAATTAAAACTCAGATGAAGAAGACATATATTAAACCAAATCTGTGCGTGATGCTGTTGCAACACAAGACGATGTTATTGGCAGGTAGTGTAATAAACCCTGGAGACAAGAATGTTCCTGCGGGTTCCCGCATCTGGGATGATGATGACTGGGACGACTGGGACGAATAGCCCCACACAGGCCCGCAGGGGTTCTTGCTAAGGCAAGCGTCCCTGCGGGCCGAGCGCGACTCCCCCGCGGGTCACAAAGAAAAAAATTTAGGTAACAACAAGTTAAATTTCAAAACAAAAGCAATGAGACAAAAGTTTCTATTCGTCCTCGCCCTGCTGCTGACGGCAGTCACGGGCGCGTGGGCCGACGAACGAACAACAGGGACTGGTGAGCGTCTTGCCTAATGGAAGAGGGAAGAGGGAAGATGGCTATTTGACCCCTTCGTGGCCTTTGGTCTAACCTCTTTGACCTTCGGTCTAGTCTGCTCACGCTCGACAATGCTCAAATGCGATTTGGCATTGTTCTCGCTTACTCGCAGCCTTCCTCTTTCCACATTCCACTTTCCTCTTTGACCTTCGGTCTTTAGAGTTTCAAAATCGTAAAAAGGAGCCTCAAAATTTACAAAAGTTGAAGAAAATGTTCCTATATGTTTTGTTTTTTGTGATATTTTATTTAAATTTGCAGCCATAAGCTACACAACCAATGACAAAATTTAAACGATCTATTAATGAAAAAGAAATTATTTCTAATGATTGCCCTGCTCTGCGCAGTCGTGCAGGGGACGTGGGCGGCGCAGATGCTGGAGAAGATACGCAACGTAAACAAACAGAGATAGCATAATTAAGATAATATCAATAACAATTAAAACATTAACAACATGAGTAAAATTCGATTAAGCGAGGACAAAGCGATGCTCGCATCAGCTTTGCAGAGCGGAAGAAATTTCGACCGCAGATTAAAGAAAAAGATTTTATTGATGCTTGTCCTGCTCTGCGCCGTGGTGCAGGGAATGAAAGCTCAGAATGGTATCTTATGTACAGCCAGCGACAAAGGCCGTGTAATCTGTACTGACGGTAGCATCTACGACAACGTGTCGGCAGCTCAGGCAGCCGGCAAAGCTCCAGTTGCCATGATTATCTGGGTAGATGAGACGAATAAGAAAGGCCTTGCTCTCCATTTGGAAGATGACTGGTACTACAATAATACTGCAGGTGCCGAACGATGTAACCAAAGAAACTCATTTCAACCCGTTGCTGGTGCCACATGGAAACTGGCCAGCAAGGACGAGTGGGACACCATGATTAATGCCTACGGCGGCTACTCATCGTTGCGCGATGGCTTCGGCAGCGTCGGTGGCGCAAACCTAAATACGAATTCTTTTTATACCTCAAGCACAGCAGATGAAAATAATTCTGCTAAATATTGGTTATACAATTTTAGGGATGATGACGGTTTGTATACTCATGGTTGGCAATTATCTAAAACAGATCTGTCAGGTCATCTTCGTCCGTGTCTGGCGTTTAATTTGCTCACGCTCTACGAAATCAAAAACCAGGACGACTGGTTTACTTTCTGTAGCCAGGTAAACGGTGGCGATACCTTCAGCGACAAATATGTGAAGATAACGGCTCAAGACGAATACATCCCTATCTTAAGCTATATGGCAGGTACCGATGATGCCCATTCGTTCCAGGGCCTCTTCGACGGAAACGGCCATACACTGACTTTTAACGTATCCATTACTGCCACAGAAAACTATTGTGCCCCGTTCCGCCACGTCAAGAACGCCATCATCAAGAACCTACGCGTTAACGGCATCATCCATACCGAAGCCATGAAGGCTGCCGGCTTCGTAGGTGAGTCACATGGAGCGCTGACCATCACCAACTGCCGCAGTTCGGTGGAAATCAATAGCTCCAAGAATGGTGACGGCACTCATGGCGGATTCGTTGCCACGCTGAGTGGAGCCAACAACGCCATCCTGATTGACGGCTGCGTCTTCGACGGCGCCTTTCATACCACTAACGGCACCAATGGCTGTGGCGGCTTCATTGGATGGGGCGTATATAACAAACCCACCATCAAGAACTCGCTGATGAAGCCCAGCAGCGTAGATGCAGGTATGCTGGGAGGCACTTTCTCCCGCTGGCACACAGGTTACGAACCGACCATCACCAACAGCTACTACATCGCTGTAGACAACCTGAACACCAACCAGGGCACGCAGGCCTATACTGCCGCGCCCGACGGCGTGATAAGCAAGATTATAACACTTCCCCTCGCCACGGTTTACTCTACTGCCAGCACCGTCAGCGGCATAGAGGATTCCTACAATCTGGACGAAGGCATAGCCAGAATCATGCCAACCATTACCGACCCCCTCGGCGCGTCGCTCACTTTTGGCACCGACTACACAGCCACATTGAACGACAATGCCGTGACATCGTTCCCCACCTACATCAGCACGACGGGCAACTATACGCTGACCCTCACTGGTAAGGGAAATTACACTGGCAGCACGACCGTCAATTTTGCGGTGACGGGCACATATAATGCTGTCCCCGTCACTGAATCGACCACCGTACTTACAGGAAATTACATAGTTACTCAAGATGTGACCATCTCGTCGCGCATCACTATCAGCGGCAACGCCACGCTGATTCTCGGCGAGGGCAAGACACTCACCGCCCCGAAAGGCATCGAACTGAGTGGAGGCAATAGCCTGACCATCGATGGCACAGGCACGCTGCTCATTAACAATTGTGACGACTACAAATCAGGTATAGGCGCCGTTAACGTGGGTACGCTCATCATTAACGGAGGTACAATCAATGTCACAGGTGGATCATTGGGCGCTGGCATCGGCGGATGCGAGGAAAATACCTCTGGCGGTACTATCACCATCAATGGCGGCGTGGTCAATGCCACGGGCGGAAGAATGGGCGCAGGCATTGGCGGCGCATATGGTTTTAATGGTCACGCCGTTTGCGGTACCGTCACCATTAATGGCGGCCAAGTGACAGCCATAGGTGGAAGTCATGCTCCAGGCATTGGGCGTGGTACTAATGGCCCCACTAATGTTGGCTCGCTGACAATTGGCTGGACCAACCCCACAGACTTTGTCAATGCCACCGTAGAATTAAATAATGTTTCCTTTGCTGATGGAAAAATATTCGTCTTTGACGGCACAAAATCATTAGCTACCCCCAGCACCTTCAGCGGCAAGAAGATTGTGGCCTTCGATTCACCGGCTCTTAGCGGCTCAGGCTCGGAGGCAGATCCCTATCTGATTAACAATGATGACGATTGGGTAACGTTTGCCTACAATGTCTATAATGGTACGAACTACGAAGACAAGTTCGTTAAGCTGAAAAATAATATCAGCATTATGGAGAAGTGCGGCAAGGTGACGGGCTCCTCACAGGTGAACGCCTTCAGCGGTACCTTCCTCGGTAATAACAATACCATCACCGTTACGCTTTCCGACAATAGCAACCAGGGTACAGCCCCCTTCTGCTACATCAACGGTGCCACTATCAAGGACCTCACCGTGGCGGGCACCATCGCCTCCAACCAGAATCACTCGTCGGGGCTCGTGGGCTTCGCCAATGGCACCAACCTCATCGAGAACTGCCTTGTCACCGCCACGCTCAATGTCAGCAGCAACTACGCCGGTGGCATCATCGGTCACGGACTGAACTCCAACACCACCATCAGGGGCTGCGTCTTTGCCGGCACTATCAACGGTGTGGGCGGTGATCGTAAAAATATGGGCGGCATCTGGGGCTGGAGCGACAGCGGCACACCTACACTCAATGGCTGTCTGGAAAGGGGTACCTACACCAACATCGCTTCCATGCACCCCATGGGCTTGCAGAAAGCGGCAGGCACCATCACCAACTGTTACTACGTGAACCCGCAGCTGGGTGAGCCCACTAACGCCTGCACCGTCAGCGGGGCTTTACAGGTCTATAACGCTCTCCCCGACAATGAAATCTGCAAGGTACTGACTATTCGCAACATTACCGTGTACATGACACCAATATGCGCTGTCAGCGGCGTAGCGGAATCCTACGTTCTGAATGGTAATGTCGACATCACGCCTGCCGTGGCATACAGTAGCACACCACTCACCCTTGGCACCGACTACACGGCCACCCTGGATGGAGCGAACGTCGAGTCATTCCCCGTCAGTCTCAACAAGTGGGGCTCATATACCCTCGTTCTCACAGGTACGGGCGACTATGCCGGAGAGAAGACCATCGAATTCATGTTGCTGCCGTCTTCCTCTGAAAATGTCATATTGACCGACGAAAGCACCTACAGCTTCAAGTCTGACGTCAATGTTGGCTCTGCCACCTACACCAAGTCGCTGGATGAGAGTCGCGTGGGCAAATACCAGGCTTGGTTCGTGCCGTTCGACTACACCATCACCGACGATGACCTGGTGAAGTTCGACTTCTATAAGATCAACATGATTGCCAACGCGCCGAATCCTCAGACCAACGCCACCGACGACATCTGGGTGTTCCTGAAGAAGATGAACGCTGACGAAGTGCTCCGTGCCAACATGCCTTACGTCTATAAGCCGAAGCAGGTCGTGGAGGACTACGCCTTCACCACCGCTAACGCCGTGCTGAAGGCGAAGGCCACCGATGCCCGCCTGACCATGATGACCGCCGAGGACACCTACACCCTCTACGGCACCTACGAGCCCACGACGGCCACGGAAGCCGACCCGTTCTACTATGTGAACATCAACGGCGATTTGAGCCTTGGCGATGCGGTGACCGTGGGCGCCTTCCGCTGGATTATTCGTGTGGAGAGCAAGTTCGGCACCCCGAATGTGTCCTATGCCCGCGAGATGCACTTCTTCGATGGAGAGGAGAATACTACCGGCGTCGTTGAGGCGGAAGCAAAGTCGTCACTCTTCACTCTTCACTCTTCACTTTCAGAGTGGTTCACGCTCGACGGTCGCAAGCTCGACGGTAAGCCGACAGCCAAGGGAATCTATGTCCATGGAGGTCGCAAAACAGTGGTTAAGTAGAAATCTGTGTTATCTGTGATATCTGTGTGACATATAAAAAAG
>JAGCZA010000068.1 GCA_017960525.1 Prevotella sp. | reverse complement strand
CATTACTTAAGCTCCAGGTGCCACTATTGGTGACGATGAATGTGCGGGTGCCGTCTTTGAGCCAGTCGATTTTCAGCAGGAAGCGCTCTTTGGTGAGACCTGTGGTTAATGCATTGCTTGTCCCGCTTTCTTCTTTCCTGTCATAAACGAAAATATGTTCCTTTTTTGGCCATGAACCTGTAGCGTGGTCTATCCAGTAGCTTGCTCCCCATTCGAGTTTACCTTCTCCAGCCTCGTTGAATTTTGACATGAAATAGCCCCAATCGGAGCATAAAATGTCAGAAATGGTATTCGCAGTGCCAAGACTAGGGCAGTAACTGGAGCGAATGATTCTCTCAAAGTCGGTTGTCCAAAAATCTTCTTTGTGTATCTTATAGGAATTGTTGGTGATGGCACACCACATGGGCTTTACGCCGTTGCCGCCCTCGCGGATGAGCACCCAGTTGAGTAGGTTGTCTTCGTCATCCAAGCCTTTGCCGGCCTCGCCTGTGACATACATGGTCTTGATGTCGCCCTTGTGCCACTGGTTGCCGCTGGAGTTGAAGGGCCAGGCGCTGTTCTGTAGGAAAGTGATGCGGTCGATGTACTTCAACTGCGTTTCGGGGCTGTAGGTCACTTCGGCCACGGCCTGGCCGCTGCCAGCCTTGAAGTAGATGGTGCCCTGTGCGCGGCCCAGCGTGTCGGTGAGCTGGACGGTAAGGTCGGTGGTGGTGGGCGTGATGTTGCCCAACTCCACGTCGGGGGCTATCCAGTAGCTGAACCACTTGGCGGCCTCCTCGATGTCGTCCACGCCGATGTAGAGGTGCTCAGGCTCAGACTCGTAGAGGGCTTCGCCAATGTTGTAGCGGGCGAGATTACCCAGACTGTCGATGCGGCAGATGGCGTTCTGGAAAAAGGCTAGGTCGTCGTACTTGGCAGTCTCTTCCTGACTGGGATTTTCCTTCTTGTTGTCGTCATCGTCGTCAGAGCAGGCGGTGAGCACGGGGGTGGCGCAGAGCATCAGGCACAGCAGCCACAGGATGGATTTCTTTGTATTCATTGTATTGCTTATTTATTATTTGATTTATTCTACGTCACAGATGCGGTCAAGCAGGCGGAGGGTTTTGCCGATGAGACGGTCGCCGCCAGGGAAGCGCACCTTCACCTTCGAGTCGTTGGCCAGGGTGTTGATGGGCTGCTTCTTCTGGCATTTCGTCGAGTACTCCTTCAGGCGGTCGTAAACGTCGCACATATCATCCCAACTGACAACCTGGATTCTCGGTATGTAGAGTTTGCCGAACTGGAAGAGCTTGCGCTCTCCGTTGTCGTCGAGGGCGATGAACTGCACATCAATGCGCACCACGAAGTCGGGAGCCGTTGGGTAGCCGATGTTGTTGGCATTGCCGCTGCCGTCAACGTCGTAGGGGATGAACACCTGCGGATCGACGATAATTTGCTTGTTCATCTCAGGCAGTTCGATGAGTCGGCCGTGGAATCGCTGCCAGCCCGTGCCGTCGCTCTTCTTCTGGGTGACGGTTTTGCAGTTTTCGGCAGTCTCATAATCACCGTCGGCCAGTGCATTAAGCTGAAGCGTATTGAGGTATGGCTCAGAGTTGGAGTTCAGATTGATGTGGCCGCTGGTCTTTTGTGACAGGCGGAAACTAGGACGCTCGCCCAGCATGAGCATCTGGCGGTAGCGGTCGGTGTGGCCGTAGGGCTGGTTGGGGAACACGCCCACGTTAGCGGTCACGGTGACGGAATCGATTCCTTTGAACAGGTCGGTATTGATGTTCAGCTTCACGCTCGTGGGGTCGAAGGCATAGACGATGCGGGCGTTGTAGTTCTGGAACGTTCCGATGTGGTAGCCCGTCGGCGTACACTGCAGATTGAAACTGGACTCACTGGAGATAATGTCGTCCTTGTCTATATAGACCACGGGGTCTTCGGCCAGGCTCCACACGCCCTTGCCCATGTGTCCGTTCTTCGTTCCACTACCACGGTTGGCGGTGTAGATGCCGCTGGCACTGACACCGATGTCGCCGATATTGTTAGGCGTGATGGATTTCATGTAACCGTCGAGTGCCACGGAGGCATCGAGCGTCAGGTTTATTGTTCCTGGAATGGTGTCGTAGCTGATGGGGTCTTCCAAAGAACTGCCTACAAAGGATAATAGTCCGCCCGCAATGCTGCATGCAAAGCCGCCCCAGTATTTGGCGGGTGTCAACATGCTTTCGGGGTCATTCTTCATCGCCGTGGCGTATGCATTACCGCCAGAGATGCTGCTGGAGGCCATGCCGGAGATACTGCTCAGACCGCCGCCCAAGGCACTGAAGATGCTGCTGGTGGCGTTGGCACCGCCGTTCTGGATAATCTGCGGGTTGCTGAATGTGCCGTCGATGTCGCCACGGATGGCACCTGTCAGTTTGACCGTCTGGTTGTTGATCGTCTGCGAACGGATGTATAGGCGAGCCTCATCCTCGTTAGGCTTCAGCCAGTCCTTGCCTTTAGGCACGTAGCCCGACATATCGAACTCGAAGCAGTACCAGCCTTTTCCAAGACTCGTATTGGGCTTTGAATAGGGCGACACCCAGGTCTCAAAGGTTTGAGTCTGATATTGCAGGATTTTGGCATCGCGGGAAAGCGTACTGCCTATCACGTGACTGGTAGGTATGCCATACTCATGGAGGTTGTAGAGCGGGAACATATCGTTGTCATCATGTTCACCAAACTGCAGGTTGAACATCAGGTCGTTGCCCCAACCGCTGGGATCGCGAATGTAGGTATAGACATGAACCAGACCCGTCCACTTGTTGTAGAGGGCGAAGTAGCGCACGCCTTCCAAGCTGTTGTCGTTGAGGTAACTGAAAGCCATCTCCCAGCCCTGCGAGGGTTTGTACTGCTTGCGCACCGAATTGGGAATGCGGACGGAGGTTTCCACCACCCAGGGGGCGTATTGATCGTCAGGGATGCCTTGCAAGGCAACTTTCTCGTACTCCCACCAGTTGTTAACCCAGTCGCTGTTGGCTCCGCTCTCGCTGTCGCTGCGGGAGAAGGGTGAGTGACGGACGTGGATGATGGCCTGCTCACCATTCTCGGTGTTGACGTTGATGGTGGCCTCGTTGTCGTTTTTGTCGGCGGGAGCGGTGCTCTCAATGATGATGGTGGGATGGCTCTCGCTGTTAAGTCCGGCATCGGCGGTGGCTGTCAGCCACGAGGCGCTGCTCGTGATGCTGGTCGGTACCGACGAAAGGCTGTCGAGGAGGATGCGGTGGCTGTCCTTGGGACCGAAGACAGATGCCTGGTAGCTGAATGTGGCCCCCGCCACAGGTCCGACAGGACTCTCGTTGTTGTCATCCTCATGGCAGGCCGTGAGCGATGCGGCTGCTGCGACCAACATCGTGGCCCCAATCAGCAGGGAGAAGAATCTGTTCTTTCTCATAGTCGTTTTGTTTTTATTGTGAAACTTATTTTGATTATTCCTTATTTATTATTATAGCGTATGAACTCGGCGGGGCCGGTGGTGTAGAGGTTGCCGTAGTGGTCGGCATTGACGATGCGGGCGTGGGAGCCGAGGGTGTGCTGGGCACAGTAGAGGAAGAGGTCGCGGAAGCTGGTGTCGGGGTTGTCGGTGAGACAGGTGACGAGGTTCAGCGAGAAGCGGTCGCACATCCAGATGCGGGCGTCGTTGTTCCAGTGGTCGGCCCACGACTGCTCGGCGGCGTTGGCTCCGCTCATGGCAATCACGCCGGGGATGCCCTCAATGCCCCGGATGACGCACTCGCCGTAGCAGGGCTCGGCGGCGATGCAGAGCTTGCGGAACTGCATCTGGCTGGCGGTCTCGCGAAGGAGGTCGGCAGTGAAACCCTGACGGGCATTGTTGTCGCGCCAGACGAACTCGTTTGATCCGCCCTGTGACTGGCTGCGGCCGTGACCGCTCCAGTAGAAGAGCACGTTG